>CAVXTE010000033.1:0-4776 GCA_963764475.1 uncultured Bacteroidales bacterium | reverse complement strand
CGAAAAAATTGATGGTCTGGATGAGGAAATAGACATTAACTATAATTTGGAGAGCATACATATATTCCTGTCTGACTCGACAACTGAAATAATAAAATCATCGTGGCCAATACCGCAAAATATCGTTTCTGTTGCTGATAAATTTGTGATCAAACCATTGATCAAAGATTTTAACCGCATGGTAGAGTATCTTATCCTCTTGCTTTCTCAAACCGATGTGCGCTTATTACATGCCATTAATGACGGTATAGCCGAAGAAATAAAACCCGATGATTTTCCCTTTACAACAAATCCGCATTTTACAGTTGAGGAGGATAAAGCCGGCAATGATCAGCATCTTGATAATAAATTTCTGGAATTTTATAATCAGATAGACAAAGCCCTTTTAAAAATTTACAACAAAAACAAGATGAAAGTTGTGGTGATAAGTACTGAACAGAACTGGAGCCACTTGATGCAGGTTGCTGACAAAGCATCAATTTATTATGGGACCCTTAGCATTAACAACAAGGATTCGGCAAATCATTCAATCGCAGCAAATGCATGGAAAATCGTAAGTGCAATACAGGAAAAAGGAAGGGGCCAGGCTATTCAGGAAATGAAGGACGCTGCCGGACAAGGAAAGGTAATTACCGATTTGTCTGAAATGTACAGGGCTGTCAAAGAGGGAAGGGGTGATTTATTAATTGTTCACGACGACTTTCACCAGGCCGTAAAAATGACCGGCGAATTGACATTCGATTTAGTAAGCGATCTCACTCAGCCGGAAGTGATAGATGATATTTCAAGCGATATGGCCTGGGAAGTCATTTCTAAAAAAGGCCGTGCAATATTTACGAATCAGGATGAGCTTAAATCGCTGGGAAACATTGCTTTAAAAGTCCGATATTAGTTATAGTGCCAAACAGGACAGTTAAGGAGATGATGCTTATAGCTGTAGCAGAGCCTCATGACAAACATGAGAAGCTTAAAAAGAAAAAAGCCGGACTCTATTTTGAGCCGGCTTTTTTAAGCATTAAACCAAAAAACAAAAACCTAAAGCGCAATTATACCCGTATCGGTCGATATCCCCACAACGACAATAATACCGCTTATGGTGACGGCTTCCATTGGAAAGGGGGGCGTAACGGTAATATCATAGATGCCTGCAGCTAGTCCCGCTAGCAGAAAATCTCCATTTCCATTGCATACCGAAGAAGATATCATACCATTTGAGTTAGCTGTTATTAAAGCAATCACACCGACAGGGCTAATGCTTCCTCTTATAGATCCGCTTATAGCCTCGTCTATGGTCCTGATCACGGGCTTTAACTGGTATTCACCATTGCCTTTTAAAACAATGGATTGGTTTGCATCAAAATCAAGCAGGATCTTATATAAAACACCCGGTTCAAAGGTTTGGTGAATTTGCAGTTTTAGTCCCGACTGCATAGCACTTGGGGTGCTCAGCGGGTAAACAATACCGTCGACCATCACGGTGTTATCAGAACCCAGGATCAGGCGGATTTGTGAAACTGTTCCGGCATCCAGGTCTCCTGTAGCAAGAATTGTATCGAGACCGTTTGTAAAATCCAGTAGATTATAAATACCGATGCTTGTATTGAGTACAACGGTACTTCCGCCACTTCCGGTAATTTGTGTGCCCTGAACATCTATCATTACCGCATCATAGTTAGCGGGAGCGTCTGTCAGGCTGACTGTGAGATGCGCCTTAGCCTTATTTGCATCTTTATTACAGGCAGTGACCAGGCTAAGCGCTAAGCCGATAAATATCAGAAATTTTATTTTTTTCACTGATATAGTAGTTTATAGAGTTCCTTCAGGTCAGGAGAAAGGATAATTTCAGTCCTGCGGTTGGCTGCCCGCCCTTCCGCTGTTTCATTCGTTTCTACCGGGTGATATTGGCTTCTGCCTGCTGCCGTGATACGGATTGGATCAAAACCATCGTCTTTTGTCAGGATGCGCACAATTGAATTGGCCCTTGCAGTACTGAGGGCCCAGTTATCCTTATACTGAGCTGTACTGATGGGGACATTGTCAGTATGCCCTTCAATCAGCACTGAAATGTCTTTGGTGTCGTTCAGCACCTTGGCAAGAGCTTTAAGGGCTTCTTTCCCTTTAGGGTTCACTACATCACTGCCTGATTTGAATAATAATTTTTCAGTAAGAGACACATAAACATTTCCGTCTTTAATGTACACGGAAAGTTCATCAGCTTTATATTTCAGGAGTGCATCGGCAACTGTATTTTTAAGATTGTTCATTAAATCCTTTTGCGATTGAATCAGGGTCTGAAGGTCTCTCAGCCTTTTAGCCTGGTCGGCAATCGTCATTTTTGATTCACTTGTAAGGACTGCGAGGTCCTTTTGGATTGAAGCATTATCATTTTTTAGGCCGGCCATATCTGTTTTCAGGTTGGTGACCTGCATGCTGCAATCATTCAGCTTGGTCTGTTGGCTGGCATTTTCTTTTTGGAGCTTTGCTACATTGGCTTCAGAGGCCTTGAATTTTCTGGTAGGAACACAGGAAGTGAATACCAGTGAAAAAACCAGGGGCAGGAACAGCAGGGTGCGTAATTTTCTTCTCATTTTTTTGTGTTTTTTAATAAATGAATATTTAATTTATGATGAATATTTTCAGAAATCCTAAGTAATTACAGCCGGAATGTGAATTATCAGTGTATATGGTCCGGGAAATTTTTTTATAGGTATTATTGACAGGCTTCAATCCTCTTCCAGATCATAATAGTCCCATCCTCCTAAACTGGTAAAAGTGCCCTCTCCATCTAAACTTCCTGTGTAATTTTGATTTTCTCCCACTTCTGAACTACGCATACCAAATTCTTCGCCCGGGTTACTGTCGTTAAAATCATTGACTCTTCCTGTCATCTGAACAGGCAGATTCATTTTGTCGTCTGTTGTTTTCATTTTTACTCATGTATTATGAATTATTACTGTTTAACGACCCGGTATAACTGCGATGAATCAGAGATCGTTCTGCTCAATTTATCCCTGCAATGAGGCACACTTAATTTTCTTCAGCTTTTATTATTTTACCTGGGGGTGAAATTTGATTTTGGGGAAGAATGAAGCCTAAGCATAAAGATCGTTATCATAAAAGCAAAAAGCATTACACAATTCCTGAAAAATCTTACATAATTCACACATATACAGGTTTAATCAATGAGACTCAATTTTTTCAAGCGAAGCGAAGAAAAAATTTTTAGTCGAATTGATCCCGAAAAGACGAAGTCTTATTCGGGATCTGATGGGACTAAATTCCCCGTCTCTTGAGACGAATAAGAGATATTTCCTTAAGATACCCTGCTGCTTGCGACAGGGTAGTTTATTAAGGCAATTACGAATTTCAGGCTTCCTTTTTTTTCCGCAATCCGTATACTGTTCTGAAGTGAAATCCATAAATGGAATATTCAATTGCATCAGCCATCAAACCTGGCCGCCTGATAAGGGTCCAGATCAGTAATTTCCAATATTCCCTCCGGCCATTATTCATTAAACCGATGATGAAAATTGATTTAAGAAATGCCATAATCGTGGTCAGATCCAATCGGAATGGTTTCGTGTAAAAAGGTTTATAATTGAGTAATAAACTCCGTAGCCTTTTATAATATGGTTTGGTGGCGTAGATATCCCGGATTATTTTTTTATAGCCTGAAATCAATTCATTGGGGTTCATCCGGGGAATGAAATTCAGTGACAGGTCGGTATTGCTTCCGGTAGGTTCACTGATCAGGCGGTCTTCAGCCTCCATGCGTTTATAAAGTCGTGTGTTTTTAGGGACATTTAATAAACCCACCATAGCTGAGACTATCCCGCTTTGCTGAATAAAATCAATCTGTTTTTGAAAAACCGAAGGCGAATCGCTGTCGAAACCCACGATAAAACCTCCGGAAACCAGCAAACCAGCTTGTTGCAATTTGCTAACGTTTTGAAGGAGGTCACGGTTTTGGTTCTGGACCTTATTGCATTCCTGCAGCGAATTTTCATCAGGGGTTTCTATTCCGATAAATACAGCCTTGAAGCCCGTTTCGACCATAAGTTTAATGAGTTCATCATCATCGGCAATGTTAATGGATGCCTCGGTATTAAAATTAAATGGGTAATTGTGTTCCTGCATCCAAATTTTCATAGCGGGAAGTAAATCATGTTTTATTATGGCTTTATTTCCAATAAAATTATCATCAACTATAAACACATTTCCACGCCATTGCAAATCATACAAGGTTTCCAGTTCCTTCAGGATTTGGGAAGTCGATTTTAACCGGACCCTGTGGCCGAACAGGGAAGTTATTTCACAGAATTCGCATGAAAAGGGGCATCCTCTGGATACCTGTATGTTCATAAAAGCATACTTATTTCTGGCTAATAAATGAAAGAGAAATCGGGCGCCGGCGTTTTTGTTATATCTGCGAACTCGTTGGTTCTGTACATTCTTTCCGGATGACCATCCTGCAGGTCTTTCAAAAATAATGGAAATGTTATTTCGGCTTCATTAAGTATAAGATGATCAATTTGAGGATAGTTTTGAGGCTCCTGAGTAAAGAGGGGCCCACCGGCAACTATTTTCACACCTAATTTTAAACACTCATCTATTACCAGGCTGACCGATTCCTTCTGAATATACATGGCGCTCATAAAAACGTAATCGGCCCATTCAATATCTGTTGTTTTTAGAGGATCTACATTCATATCCACCAGCTTTTTCTGCCAGTCTGAAGGCAGCATAGCCGATACAGTTATTAAACCAAGGGGGGGC
>CAVXTE010000032.1:0-139273 GCA_963764475.1 uncultured Bacteroidales bacterium | reverse complement strand
ATGAACAACAACGGCACCTATGGAGCATTCTGGTTCGACTAACTGTGGCAGCGTTACCCTGGGCAGCAACATTACCTATTCAGGCAATGAATGGCCCCTGATCATGGACATTAAAACCTTCCTGGATGCGAGCAGCACAATTCCTTCCACGGGAATACCAACAACGGGATCAGGATATTGGGGGGCAGTCTTGATGCTGCCGCTACATGGCACAACTTTCCCGGAGTAGATTATTTCATTACATCGGGCTCCCACTATCGCTTCCAGTGGCTCACTTACCATTGATGACGGTAATACAGTCAGGATTAACAACGCCAGGCATATTTACATATCTATGGGACCTTGAATGCCATCCGGGACTTCGGGCAATGGCATCCTGTTTACCCGGGATGGGACAACCGAATGGGGCGGGCTGCGTTTTCAGAGCGGCTCGACCGGAACGCTGGAATACTGCACGGTAGAATATGCCTCCTACGGCAGCGCTTATGCGGTGTATGCCAATGCCCCGGCATCCCTTACCATCGACAACTGTATACTCCAAAACAGCGATTATGGGTTTTATGGTATTGATTGTTCCCCTCAATTTGTAGCAAACAACCAGATTATTAATAACAATAACGATGGTATTTATCTGTCAGGTAATTGCAACCCGGTATTTGGAAATGCTTATGCTGAATGGAACAACATTTATGGAAACAGTGGTTACAATATAAGGAATAACACTAGCGGCGACATTGATGCAAAATATGTTTTCTGGGGAACAACCGACTCACTCACCATTACAACAACCATTTATGATTTTTATGATGATGGCAGCAAGGGAATTGTAAATTTTTATCCCTGGACGAACGCGGCACATAACCCGCTCGTGCCATTTGATATTGATCTAAGGGTATTTATTGAGGGTGCCTATAATGGAACTGATATGAATACCACCTATGATGATAACGGACTGCTTCCATTGTCGCAACCTTTCAACACGGCTCCATGGAATTATCCCGGAACCGAATCCGTAGCCGCAATTCCTGGTGATGTAGTGGATTGGGTTCTGGTTGAATTACGCGACACGACAGATGCTTCACTGGCCACTGCCGACACCTGGTTATCAAGTCAGGCTGCGTTTCTGTTGAAAGATGGCTCAATCGTGGGGATGGATGGAACCTCCCCGCTCCATTTTCCACAGTTTATCGACAATTCATTGTTTGCCATTGTCTGGCATCGGAACCACCTGGGAATTATATCAGCAAATCCATTGGTTGACGTGGAAGGTGTTTTTTCGCTGGATTTCACCCCAACTGCCGGACGGGCTTTCGGAATCGATGCGCAAAAAGATCTTGGAGGTGGTGTTTTTGGACTCTATGCAGGCGATGGCAATGCAGACGGTATTATCGATGAAACGGACATTAACAACGTTTGGAAACTGCATGCAGGCGAAATTGGGAATTATAAGGGTGATTTCAACATGGATACCCACGTAAGAAATCAGGATAAAAACGATTACTGGTACCCCAATGTTGGCAAGGTAGGTTATGTGCCTTTAACCAATTCACCGGTAAACCTGCCTCCTTATTCGCCATCTTCGCCCAATCCGGGTGATGCGGCAACAGGACAACCCATTAATTCTACCTTGTCGTGGGTGTGTTCCGATCCTGAAAACGATCCGCTGACCTATGATGTTTATTTTGGCACTTCAAATCCACCGGCTCAAATGGTTACAGGACAAACCGGAACGACCTGGGATCCGGGCACATTACAATACAGTGCCCAGTATTTCTGGAAAGTTGTGGCCCATGATGACCAGGGTAATTTTACTGAAGGTCCGGTGTGGAGTTTTGGTACAACATTGCCGCCAAACCTGGCACCCGACCCTCCTTACAATCCGATCCCGCTGGATGGTGCCATGGATTATCCAATTGATGGAGACACCCTCTCCTGGAGTTGCAGCGATCCTGAAAACGATCCGTTGACCTATGATGTCTATTTCGGCACATCCAACCCCCCTTCCCTGGTTTCATCTGGTCAAACAGACTCAACTTTTGTTTACGGGATATTAGACTACGATTCCACCTATTTCTGGAAAATTGTTGCCCATGATGATCAGGGGAACTTTACTGAAGGACCGGTGTGGAGTTTTAGTACAACATTGCCGCCAAACCTGGCACCCGACCCTCCTTACAATCCGATCCCGCTGGATGGAGCCATGCATTATCCAATTGATGGAGATACCCTCTTCTGGAGTTGCAGTGATCCTGAAAACGATCCATTGACCTATGATGTCTATTTCGGTACATCCAACCCCCCTTCCCTGGCTTCATCTGGTCAAACAGACTCAACTTTTGTTTACGGGTTATTAGACTACGATTCCACCTATTTCTGGAAAATTGTCGCCTTTGATGATCATGGCAATTTTACTGAAGGTTCTGTGTGGAACTTTTTTACAACATCACCACCCAACCTGCCTCCCGATACTGCTTCCAACCCCATACCACAGGACGGTACCATCAACTATCCGGTAGAAGGAGATACACTATTCTGGTCATGCAGCGATCCTGAAAACGATCCATTGACCTATGATGTCTATTTCGGTACATCGAACCCCCCTTCCCTGGCTTCATCTGGTCAAACAGACTCAATCTTTGTTCACGGGATGTTAGACTACGATTCCACCTATTTCTGGAAAATTGTCGCCCATGATGATCATGGTAATTTTTCTGAAGGAGCGGTTTGGAGTTTTACAGTAATGCAAGAACCCTGGTTATGCGGAGATACAATTATCGACAATCGGGATGGAAATAAGTATGCTACGATTCAAATCGGTGACCAGTGCTGGATGGCGGAAAACCTGGCTTACCTGCCTTCAGTAAGTCCGTCATCAGGTGGAAGCGATACAGTACCTTACTACTATGTCTATAATTACCAGGGTACGGATGTTGCAGCCGCCAAAGCCACACAAAATTACCAGGATTTTGGTGTGCTGTACAACTTTCCGGCAGCGCAGAATGCCTGTCCGTCAGCTGACGGATGGCATACCCCAAACGATTCCGAATGGAAAATCCTTGAAGGCAACGTGGATAGCCAGTATCCGGCAGGTGATCCTTTTTGGGATCAGTACAGTTACCGCGGGCTCGATGCCAACAAAAACCTGAAAAGTACCTCCGGATGGAATAATAATGGAAATGGTCTCGATTTGTATGGCTTCTCAGCCTTACCAGCAGGTGGCCGCTCTTTTGATACCGGTATATTCTATGGACTGGGAGGTGGTGGCAGGTTCTGGACTTTCACAGAAGCTTCTGCCGGACAGGGATGGTACCGGATTCTTTTTGGCACCACAGACTCGGTTTACCGGGCTGCCTGGAACAAAGGACTAGGCTACAGTGTCCGCTGCGTCTATGGTGAAGCACCCGCCAATCAGCCACCATCGGCTCCACATTATGGTGAACCTGATTATTGGAGCGATGCACAGCCTGTTGAAGGGGTTATCCTAACATGGAGTTCCCTCGATGCGGATAACGACCCCATAACGTATGATGTCGGTTTTGGTACGGACAATCCACCAGCCATCGTGGTTAACGGGCAGCCAGATTCAACATACGATCCGGGTATGTTACAATACAACACCCAATATTTCTGGAGAATAGTTGCACATGATGATCAGGGCAATGTGACGAACGGGCCGGTGTGGAGTTTTACAACCATTGATCAGCCCTGGATGTGTGGAGACCCAATTATTGATGCACGGGATGGGAAACAATATGCGACAGTCCAAATTGGCACACAATGCTGGATGGCTGAAAACCTGAATATTGGCACAACGATAAATGGTAGTAGTAGCCAAATTGATAACAGTATCATTGAAAAATATTGTTACGACGACAATTCAACGAATTGTGACAACTATGGCGGACTTTACCAGTGGAATGAGATGATGAATTACGTGACCACCGAAGGCACACAGGGAATTTGCCCGGATGGGTGGTATGTGCCAACCGATAATGAATGGGAAACACTGATGAATTTTTTAGGTGGAGGAAATGTTGCAGGTGGAGAAATGAAAAGTACCCGGACTGATCCTGATGCTCATCCTCGCTGGAACAGCCCAAACAGTGGTGCTAATAATAACAGTGGATTTACGGCCTATCCTGGTGGTAGTCGTAAATATGATGCAACCTTTCCGAATAACCTTGGAGCAAATAGCCTCTGGTGGTCTTCATCGCAAAATGGAACTAACCATGCCTGGTTAAGAATCCTCGAATTCAGTTCTGCACAGGCATTTACTACTTACGGAGATAAATCTACCGGTATGAGTGTACGGTGTATTAAGGATGAACCTATCAACCTGCCCCCATCCCAACCCACAAATCCATCCCCCGAAGATGGTTCAGCAGGCCAGATAACAAACACCACATTGTCATGGACATGTTCCGATCCTGAAAACGATCCGTTGACCTATGATATCTATTTCGGGGAAACAAACCCACCATTCCTGGTTTCAACAGGACAGTCAGATTTGACATATGATCCGGGAATATTAAATGTCAGCACCACGTATTACTGGAAAATTATTGCCCACGATGATCATTCAAACACCACTGAAGGCCCCTTTTGGAGTTTTACAACAGGAACATTTGGTGAAGTATATAACCTAGCTACTGGCCAAACCTGGATGGACCGCAACCTGGGAGCAACACAGGTAGCCACCAGCAGTACTGATGCTGCTGCTTATGGTGATTATTATCAGTGGGGTCGAGCAACCGAAGGCCATGAAAACAGTTCCAGTTCAACAACTTCCACGATTGCATCAACCCCTGAACCTAACCTGGGAAATTCATGGGATGGCAGTTTTATTACGAATCCCACCTACCCCAGTTATTGGCTATCACCTCAAGACAACAGCTTGTGGCAGGGAGTAAGCGGAACCAATAATCCTTGTCCTTCGGGTTTTCGACTACCAACAAATACGGAATGGGAAGCAGAAAGAAATAGTTGGGCCACGAATGATCCTGCAGGAGCTTTTGGTTCACCATTGAAACTACCAACTGCCGGATTTCGGTTTTACAACGATGGCTCAATTTCAAATGAAGGAAGTGATGGGGACTATTGGAGCAGTTCGGTCAGTGGTGTAGATGCCGCAAGTTTGGGATTCAGCAATGGTTATACATCCGGAATTTATTTCAATCGCCGTGGTTTCGGCATGAGTGTCCGCTGTATAAAAGACTAATCTTACACTAATCAAATACCCCCCGGGCAGGGATTAATGAGGATGCATTTACAAATGCATTTGTAATGCAAAAACACTCTAATAATATCCTGTAAAAAGGGTAGCTTACATTAGCATAGAAATCGCCGAATGAGGATATCAAATAAAGCTAAAAAACCAATACATTTCTACCAGACAGATCTCTTCTTTACATAAAATAAAAGAGGCTGCGGTTCTGACAGCCTCCTGATGTTTTATGCTATTTCATTAGTTGGGTACAAACGAGGATTTCCCTCTGTTCAGCATTAGATAATCATTTTTATCAATGTTTGTAACCTGTTCATCGAGGTTAAAATCACCGAAATAGTAACCTGAAAGCCCGGCTTCGATCATCCAGATTTCCGTGTTGTCCAGGTTGTCCACAGTACCGTCGGCATTACCGTCGGCCGCATACATACCCCAAATTCCGGTAGCAAGCTCTTTTTCCGCATCGGTACCATAAGCCTGGGTGCCGACAATCGTGAAGTTATAAGAATAGGTTGATCCGATCCGTGTCAGTGCAACTGATGACATAATCCCCAGGTGGTTACGGTGCCAGACCACGACAAATAAATTGTCATTCACTTCAAAATCAAATTCGGGCATACTGTAGCCATCGGTTTCCACGATTGTTCCGTCCGATTTGATAAAACAAGCCATCCGGCCGGCGATCGTTGAGGAGGTAGCGGTCGATCCGTCAGCCGGAGCATCACGCACTTCAATCAAAACCCAATCAACGATTTCCGGATCAGGAATACCGACTACGGTTTCAGTACCTGTATAAAACCAGGGATAGACATTAAAGGGTTGCGATAACGGGATTGCATTGTTGTCATTAAGTGTCGTTGTCATTTGGGTTCCTTCAAACGGTCCTTCAAGCATGACAGTCAGGTCGAGAATAGTGTTCAGCGGTACCGGCGGTCCCGACCAGGTTTCATGATTCATCACGACCGGTGCAGATTTTCCGTTTTGATCCCAGAGATCATACATGATTTGCCCTGACTGATTGGTTGTGTTCTCATCCCTGAGAAACGTCACATATTCTTTGCTTGTGGTTTGATAAAACAGGGTGACATCAACCGAATCGGGCACGAATGGGAAATTGTATGTAGTTTCATCCCAATATTGACCATCCGGGTAGGAATAACCTACCGGAGGTGATTGGATTGCAGCAAAAGCGGCATTGGTAAACCCTCTTGGCGGAATCCTGTTGTCAAAATAGATCGTATCGTTTAAAACAAAATGAAAAGACTGTCCGGGGGTAAGCCCCAACGCACCTGCAAGTCCGGGACTCAAGCCTGGTTCAGTCTCATAGACCTTAGCACCTGTTATATCCAATTCTGCGGTACCCGTATCATATGCTCCTGATTCATAATATTCAGAAGTCAAGCTGTTGAAAGCTTTTACATTGATCCAGATCCGCCGGCCTTCGGGATACCCAGAGGGCAGTTTATGAGCAGTTTCGTTGATCACTTTCACAACACAGCTTTGTCCGGTTTGATCGACCGTTAGGTCTACCGTAGCTGCATGCTGAAGCATATCAGTGGCACGGGTGATACCGGATGACAAAGCAACCGTATTGACTTCGTCGGGATAAAGTGTTTCAAGGAGCGTTGGAATGAAGGTATTCCCCCCTGTCAAATCGTGCAGTGGCAGGTTATCCCGCACCGGTGCATAACTTTTATTACACCCCTTTCCGGTTACGTCCTTCATATGGCAATCCTGACAGGTCGAAACAAAATCTTTATTTCCGCCGAAATAAGTTCCGGTAACACCGCCGGGAGAATTGTATTCGCTCATCAGCCATTCACTGTATGTGCGTTCGATCGGGAACATGGCATAGGGACTGAAATTACCGGCCGGGGTATCGAAATCATTCGGCGTATAACCAATGATATTTCCAGCACCGTCGCAGATGGTATCGAACACAGGATTGCTTACATCATGGCAGGTCCCGCACAAGGCAGCTTCAAAATGAAAAGGGGAGTAAGCTACTACATGGTTTGCCTGCGGGTCGAAGAAAGGGCCACGCCGATGATCCAGATCATCACAAATAAACATTCCATTAGCTGATGTGGGTGGAATATTCGGCAGGGTCGATAAATAAGTTTGGTCATAGGTATAGGTCGACGGATTATTTCCTGGCTGTGTGGTATACAAAGGATCGTCAGGATACGGATTGACCCCGACCTGTGTCGGTTTAATCATCCGGTGACAAAAGTGGCACTGCACACTTTCCCTGTCCGATGCGGTTAGTGCCGACCCATCAGGAGGTTCTGACCTTCCTTCAAGCCAACCTTTCGGGCTGTGGCATCGAATACAAAGATCCCCAACATTCGGAGCATCCTGGTTGGAAATGGTCAGGCAGGCATGGTATAACGGGTCACGCTGGGCCTGGGCCATCATGCTTCCACGCCAGTTATAAGCCGGTTCCACAGCGAGGTTGTAACCGCCATGACAGTTGTCACACACATCGGGATCGGAAAAGGTCCCCGATTCGAGGGGTTGCGAGCCAGGCAGGAATACGTCGTTGAGGGTTGAAGGGACATAGCTTTTCTGAGCAAATATCATTGCTCCGGACATCCAAATAAAAGACATCGATAAAATAATATTGACAAGGAGGCGAGAGGGTAATAATGTTTTCATTTTTATTGTTTTAAGCTGTTTTATATTTATTTCTAAAAATTCGTCTATACAACTATTTTTCTAAATTAGAAGAACTGCTAATAAGGATTCTGTCCATACTTATTCAGAAATTGAAAGAGGTTGTTTCAAAAGTCCTTTGTGTTACTTTGTGACATCCTTTGTGAATCTTTGTGGTTAAGCTAAATAATAATAACACAAATAATCGCGAAGTTCACACTAAGGTTCACTAAGCTATAATCGAGACAAATGTCAACTTTTGAGACAGCCTCTTTCTAACAAGACTTTTAATCTATCTTAGTAACGTTACCTTTTTTGAAATCAAATTATCACCAGCATTGAGACAAACAATATAAATTCCATTGTTCAGGTTACCGACCACAAAGTCCGTCATGTATTCGCCTGCTTCTTTCACACCTGATACCAGTGTCGCTATCTTTTCTCCGGCCAGATTAAATACTGACAGTTCAACATCGCTTTGCACCGGCAGGCTGTATTGAAGCTGTGTTTTATAGCTGAATGGATTAATACCCGAAATGCGTAATTCAAATCCGGAACAAACCGGTTCAGTGCCTGCAGGCGCTGATTTCGGGAGTTTATATCCATCACTTAGGGTTTGCATGAATGCAACGAGTGCCTTTTCCTCAGCATTCGTAAGCCCAAGGTCACCAAGTTCATCCATATTTACATTTTCCGCAACCTCTGGTGGTGGCCACATACCTACATCCCGTGTATTGTAAAAATGCACCACCTCTTTCAGTGATTTGAATACACCGTTGTGCATGAAGGCTTTGGTAAATCCATCGCCCGGGCGCTTGTCAACATTTCTCAATGTGGGCACTTTTTGCTTGCCCATGTTTTCTTCAGCCATCGATTCCCACAATGGATTACCACTATTTGCAAGAAATTCCCCGAGTCCATAATCTATCCAGGCATCGCCAAGGGGATTGATAGGCCCACTACCCGGCAAATAAACTTCATCCATGTTGTAGAATGGGTTGTCAGGGTTTTTCGGAACACCAAGATTATCAAACGTAAAGTCGGTAAATAAAGGTGGTTCACCATTTGGTCCGGGTTCACTGACGTGGCAAGCATTGCACATTGCGGCTCCGTTGAAAAGTTCCAGACCCATCATTTCCTTGTCCGTGAGATCAACCATCCCCTGCAAGTAATAATCGTATTTCGACGAAAAGGAATTTACCTCAACAGACCCTTCATAAGAAGCGATCGCCAGGCCAACTCTGTCGTAATTCAGTGCAATCTGATCAGGGGTTGCGTAACTGAGCGGTTCACCCCAGACTTCCATCCAAAGCCAGGCATATTTTGATTTAGCAACTTGTTTCAGTACATCAACAGGTGCAGCGTTATTTTGCTCTACAGGGTTTAAAAAAGGTCCCAGTGCCTGGTCGGCAGCCGGGTTTCCAAGGTGCTCACCGGTTGCCCTGCCATCCCAAAAGTTTCCTCCCACAAACAACTCCTCCACAGGATCATAATGAAATATTGGGCTCAGTGTTGCATAAGCAGCAGATGGTGGTTTGCGGTTACCAAAACGCTGCGGTACAGCACCCGGATATACGGCTCCCTTCTTATTAAATCCGGATATTGGTCCTGTAAACCCTACACTCGGTCCATGACAATCGGCACATGCTAGGTGGTCGGGATTGGATATCTTATCAAAAAATAGTTTTTTACCCAGTTGTTCAATGGGTGTAAGACTTGTAATACTCGTAGTTTGGGCACTAACCAGATTGACCGAACTAAACGTCAAAAAAGTAAATGCCATTAAGAATGTAATTGTACTTTTCATAGTGGTCTCTCCTATTTTTTTAATTTGTATTGATTCTTATAATTACTGTAAAGGGTATTCAGATGAGTAGATCAGATTTTAATTAGATGACCTCCTTTCTTCTTTTAAATCTGCAAGATGAAATAATGATTAATCTCCCTATTCTAAGTAAAGCGGGTGCTAATTTAGTAAATAATTACCCAAATAGCAATTTGCTGCTTTAATTTAGAAAAGATACACATAGAGTCAATACTCATATATGCCCGTTATACTATTCAGGTCATATTCAGCTGATCAAAATGCAGATATGATTTGAGTGAATTAAGGTGATATATTTTAAATATCGTAAGAGTGAAACAAAGTAAATATCCAAAATCATCCCTGGTTCGGAATTTACCATAGAATGCACCATTTTGAGTTTCACGAATAAACAATAATGCTCCTGTCCGGTTGTATTGATGCATAATGCAGGAAAAGGCAAACAATCATACTTCTTTTAATGATCATGATAATCAATCAACTGTTTACAAATCTTTAATGATAATAGACCAATGAAAAAAGTTATTTTCTTCTGTATGGTATTGATAATGCCGGGCTTGCTGTGGGCACAAAATCAGAGCAGTGATTCTATACGGTATGATCCCAGGGATTTTTATTTGCCTGTTTTCAATCCGCCAACAGGAAATATGTATCGCTCCGCTGACGGGTCTCCGGGACCGATGTACTGGCAAAACAGGGCAGACTACCTGATCCATGCCACACTGAGCGAGAAGGATACTACTATCGCGGGTGATGTAACGATCACCTACACGAACAATAGTCCCGATAAACTGGATTATTTATGGCTGCAACTGGATCAGAACCTTTTTAATTCGGCATCGCGGGGTGCGAAAGCAACACCAGTGGATGGGGACCGGTTCGATGCCAATGGTTTTGAAGGCGGATTCAATATCAGCAGTGTAATGGTAGCCTATGCAGGAAAAACGTATCCCCTGCAACCAGTGATCACCGATACACGGATGCAACTGCGGTTGAAGAACGCGCTGATGCCCAAAGGAGATAAAATCGTTTTAAATATAACATACAGTTTTAAAATCCCCGCCCATGGTGCCGACCGGTTGGGAAGGTTGTACACGAAAGATGGAGTTATTTATGAGATAGCACAATGGTATCCCCGCATGTGTGTATATGATGATATTGAAGGCTGGAATACACTGCCTTATTTGGGCCTTGGCGAATTTTACTGTGAATATGGCAACTTTGATTATTACATTACCGCTCCTGCTGAAATGATTGTTTATGGTTCGGGCGACCTTCAAAATGCGTCTGAGGTTTTAACTGCCGAAGAAATAAAAAGGCTCGAAAAGGCTGCAAACAGTGATAAAACGGTGACTATAATCAGTAAAAACGAAATTGGCGATCCTGCCATGCGTCCTTCAGAAAAAGGAAATCTGACCTGGCATTTTACCATGAAGAATACAAGGGATGTAGCCTGGGCAGCTTCGAAAGCAATGATATGGGATGCGGCAAAAATAAATCTGCCTTCAGGACGTAAGGCCATCGCCATGTCGGCTTATCCAAAGGAGTGCATGGGTGATACTGCATGGTCAAGAGCTACGGAATATCTGAAAGCCAGTATTGAAATTTATTCAAAAAATTTCTTTGAATATCCCTGGAACAACGCAGTCAGTATTGCAGGAATAGTAACGGGAATGGAATATCCCGGAATGATTTTCAATAGTTATAAAGAAAAAAAAGCACCGTTATGGTTGTTGATTGCACATGAGATCGGCCATAACTGGTACCCGATGATTGTAGGCTCGAATGAACGAAGGTATATGTGGCAGGATGAAGGGCTTAATACGTTTATTAATTACCAAGCTACCGCGATCTTTAACAACGGTGAATATGCCGATGATGATACGTTGTATAATCCGGATTACTGGTCGATGCTCAATGTAAATAAATTACCTTACGAACATAATCCACTGATGCTATTGCCCGATGCCATGGGAGAGAAAAAGTTTTTTATTTATTATGGCAAAACATCTTACGGACTCAAATTACTCCGTGATGTGGTTGTCGGAAAAGACAGGTTCGACTATGCGTTCAGGAAATATACGGAAGTCTGGGCTTATAAACATCCGACTCCTTATGATTTCTTTAATTGCATGAATAATGCCTGTGGTGAAGATTTAAACTGGTTTTGGAAAGAATGGTTTTTTACCGATTGGACGCTTGACCAGGCAATCACTGGCGTAGAATATATTAACAACATTCCATCAAATGGGGCATTGATTACCATTGAAAATAAAGGTAAAATGACAATGCCTGTTATTGTGCAAATCGTTCAAAGTAATGGACAAACCGGAAGTGTTCAACTTCCGGTTGAAATATGGCAACACGGAGGCACCTGGACTTTCAGATATGCTTCAACGAGTAAAATTAGCCAGGTAATTCTTGACCCTGAAAATGTTTTGCCGGATGTAAACCGGGATAATAATAGTTGGAAACAAAAATAAAAATGAATCGTTTTTATGATGACTACAAAAAATCTTGAATCGTACCAAAAAGGCAATCTTGATGTCGGTGACGGACATAGCCTCTATTTTGAATTGTATGGAAATCCGAAAGGTATCCCGGTAATTTTTCTTCACGGTGGTCCGGGTTCGGGATTTTCTGACAAGGACAAAACTTTTTTCGATAAAAGAAGATACAATGTCCTCCTCTTCGACCAGCGGGGTTCTTCGAAAAGTACACCTTTCGGTTCAATCAAAAACAACTCGACACAGGAATTGGTCGCAGATATCAATAAGCTGTTGGATTATTTGAACTTCGATAAAGTCTATGTTTTCGGTGGTTCGTGGGGAAGCACGCTGGCTTTGGTGTATGCCATTCAGCATCCGCAACGAGTGCTGGGTTTAATTTTAAGAGGAATTTGGCTTGCTAACAGATATGCTATCGACCATTATATCGGTGGGGGTATCAAAGAGTATTTCCCCGATGTGTGGGAAAGGTTTGGGAAATTGGTGCCAGAAGGCAAAGACCCGGCAAAATATTACTTAAAACAAATGCTATCAGCCGATAAAGAAATCAGCGACAAATATGCCTACGAATGGGCTTATTACGAAATGTCGTTTTATACCATTCGGAAAATTTCCGGAGTCGATGAAATGCTGAGCACTTTTTCCTACAAATCGATGGCTATCATGGAGGCCCATTTTATAGCTAATGATTGCTTTATACCTGAAAATTTTATTTTAAAAAACATTGATAAAATCAAAAACATTAAAACCACCATTGTCCATGGCAGGTTCGATTTCATTTGCACACCGGTTCAGGCTTTCCGGCTTCACGATGCCTTAAACAATTCAACATTGAACATTATGAATGCAGGACATTCTGGCTACGATCCTGAAAATTTTAAAGCATTGAAAAAAGAACTCAGGAGAATCACCAGCAGATAACAAACGAAAAACTTAATTCAGGGTATTTTACCTGGTTTAATAATAACCCAATGTAAGCAGCCGCAATAAATCCAATTTCCATATTATTATAAATGAAAATATCATTTACTGGCTGGATGGGCTGCTGGAATAGCAGAGAGCAAAGAGCACTGAAGAAAATGAATTGCCTGTGGTCAATATGATGTGTGGAAAAATCTTATTGTATTAAGTGATAGTTTTTGGCTACCGGTTCCAGTTAATTTAACCCAAAAAGCAAACATACTCCGTTACTTTCAGTTACGTGTCTCCTGATCCGATTGCCTGCGTGTTTGTTAAGCTGCACAGGAAATATAGATCATTTTAAACAGCCATTTTATGAATAGAATGATGAGATGGTATGTACCTCTCCTCAAATCTCTTCCATTGTTGTAGTTTTGTAGCCCTATGAAAAAGCTGTACTTTAAATTTATCATATTAACCTTTATTCTTTTTGGGATATCATATGCCGGTATCGCCCAGGTAAATACCGAAAAATTCAGAAAATATTCAACCAAAAAAGGATTCCTGTTCAACACAAAATTCCGGTTTGGCTACAGTGCAGGAAACTCCGATTACCTTTCGATAGACGGTACGGCTCGTCTTGATTACAACGGGAAAGTCAACAACGCTTTTGTAATTGGAAATTTCGATTACAAGGAAACCAATTTTGAGAAAATTGTACATAAAGGATTTGTTCATCTCAGGGGCGTTCATCCTTTCAATGAAAGGCTGTCAGGAGAGGGTTTTCTTCAGCAGGAATTTAATGAATTTATTTTGCTTGAAGACCGAAAGCTGGTCGGAACTGGCCTCCGCTTAAAAGTTATGGATTTTAACTCGAATAAAGATACGGTGTCGGGGCTGCGATCGCATTTGGGCCTTGGACTGATGTATGAACGGGAAATCTATAAAGTCGGAGAGATCGAAAAAATGATCATAAAAAAGGAACCTGTCCGGCTGACATCATACCTCACGTTTGACTGGACGGTTTCGGACCGGATAAATTTCTGGGCTGTCGGGTATTACCAGCCGAACATAAACAAGTTCAGTGATTTCAGAGCGCTTATTGATTCCGGATTGGAGATATCGCTAATCAGAAAACTGTATCTGAGTGTTGATTTTAGCTACCGGTTTAACAATGAACCGGTGGGCGATGTAAAGAAATACGATCTTGCGATTAAAAATGGTTTAAGGCTGACCATTCCCTGACAAAACTAACTCATTCAACTATCTATTCCATAGAACTAATCAAGATTAGATCGATACGGAATACAAATAGATATTCATAACTTTCATTTTTGATCTGTATTGCTGCAGGCATATTCCGGTATAAGAAAAGGGATTTAAGCAGAATAGGTACACCTTGGTTTTGACAAAAAAGTTTGATGATTTTGTGAGAGTATTGTTGAATAATTTGATTGTGGCAAATTTTTTGCAATTCATGTGACAGAAACAGGGAGATAAAAGTTAGATTCGGAAAACTGTTTCGGAATTTCCGGATCAAACAATTTAAAAAGGTTAAAGTTATGAAAAGGATCATTAAAATATTCGTAATCAGCATTTGTACGATCGCCTTTACGATGGCGATACAGTTACAAAAAGTAAATGCCCAACCGGTGAGTGTGTCTATGCAGGTATTCTATGATGATCTCGCTCCGTATGGTCAATGGATGGAGGACCCGGCATACGGATATGTGTGGATCCCTTCAGCAGGAATGGGATTCCAGCCTTATTTCAGCGACGGGTACTGGGTAATGACGGAATACGGAAACATGTGGGTATCGGAATATCCATGGGGATGGGCTCCGTTTCACTATGGAAGATGGACGTACGACAATTACTATGGATGGATTTGGATACCCGGTACGGTTTGGGGTCCGGCCTGGGTGACCTGGCGTTCAAGCCCCGGTTATTACGGATGGGCACCGCTTGGACCCGGAGTAACAGTATCCATGGCTTTCAACAGCTATTACCCTCCTAACGACTGGTGGGTCTTCATTCCTCCAACGTATATACACAATCATCACTGGCACAGATATTACCATGGACCACGGGAAAATACGGTCATCATTCATCAAACTACGATCGTTCATAATTCTTATACTAACAATCACCGTTCATACATCACTGGGCCAAACAGTGAAGAAATAAGACATATAACGCACAGGGATGTACCCGTCTATCAGGTTCAAAACGAAAGCAGACCCGGAAGATCTACGGTTCAAAACAATGCGGTAAATATATATCGCCCGTCAGTTGAAAAAACAGACGGCTTAGTTGCACCCCGTAAATCTGATAGAATTTCACATGAGATCGGAAAACCGGAACCGGTGAATGCAAAAAATAATAGGTTTGAAAAGAATCAAAAGAAAAGTGGGAGACCTGATCAGAACAGATCGATTGAACAACAGCCAAACAGAAATGTTAAGGGTGTAGCTCCTGAGCAACAGCAGAGATCAGATGAACAACAGAGACAGTCCAGACAGCCGCAAATGCGGGAGCAAAAAACAGAAGTAAATCAGAAAGCTGCGCGGCCTGCACAACGGAAGGAGACGAAGCAGGGAAATGAACAAAGGATAAGGAAATCGAACGATTCGAAAAGAGAGAATCCAAAATCCACGAAAAAAGAGCCCCACAAGAAATAAAATGCGAGGCTAAACAGAATAATTTGTGTTTTTGAAAAACGGCTAATTCTAACGGGTTAGCCGTTTTTCGTTTTATGTTAACCGTTTTTCAACCTTTCCCCTCCCCGCCCCTCGCCAGGGATGCAAAAACACCGATAAAGCAAAGGATGGCAAAAATCACAAATAAGACATGTGAACTCTTGACAAATAAGCCGACATTGGTGTTGGAAATGGCTGCTTTTCCGAGGTAAATATTAAAGACCATGGTGGCGATCGCCATGCTTGAAATCTGTCCCAGTACCCGCATGGTACTCACAGTAGCCGAAGCAACACCGAGGTAACGTTTCTCAACTGATCCCATGACCGAATTGGTATTTGGGGACGAAAACGTACCAAAGCCAAGACCCACAATTACAAGGCTCAACACGAGAAAGGCATTGCTTGTATTAGTATCGAGAAAGCTAAGAAAAATAAGCCCGACGACAATAATACCCATTCCCAACGAAGAGAGAATCCCTGGATCGATGCGGTCGGATAATTTACCTGACACAGAAGCCGTAACAGCCATCACAGCCGGCTGGGTGATCAGGAGAATTCCGGCATCGCGCGGCTGCAGTCCTTTTGCATATTGAAGGTACAGGCTTAATATGAATGTAATTGCAAAGGTTGCAGCGTAATTGATGAGTGCCGCCAGGTTCGAAAAAGCAAAAATGCGGTTATACCTAAAAAGCCGGATGTTTAGCACGGCATATTTCGCTTTCAGTTCAAATGCTATAAAAACAGCCAATCCGCTTAATCCCGATACGGTCATTATTATTCCCTGAATTGCCGGAAGTTCAGAAAATCCGAACATCAGCAAGAAAACCGAAACAATGAAGATGAGTGATCCTTTCCAGTCGAACATCTCATTTTCCGCTTCCTTCCATTCTTCTTTAAAATTGAACAGGATCCCTGCTATGATCAATAAACCCAGGAAAACACTGACTATAAAGATGCTGTGCCAGCCAAAAGCCTGTGTCAGTATCCCTCCCAAAACAGGTGCCAGCGTTAGTCCAATATAGACTGACGATATAGCAAGACCAAGCATCTTGCCCCTCTCCTTTGGAGGGAAAGCCGAAGTAACGATCGCCATTCCGGTGCTCATGATCATGGAAGCACCCATGCCCTGCACAAACCTCGAAACGATCAGCATAAACGGAGTGACCGACAATGCACTGATCAGTGATGAAAGGGTAAAAATAATGTTCCCGTAAAGAAATATTTTTTTCCGGCCATAAATATCTCCGATCTTTCCGAACGGAACGAGGAACATCCCGGTCGACAACAGGAAAGCCATTACTACCCAACTGCTTGCAACCGCCGACATCGTGAAATCTTTTGCAATATCGGGCAGGGCAATATTGACTGATGCACTCATGAAGGCGCTTAAAAACTGCGTGACCATGATCACAGTCATCAGCACCGTTGGATTTGTTGATGGTTTATCCTGATTTTCCGTTTCAGTATGTTTGACTTTCATGTTACGGTTAAACGATTTAAACGAATCTGAATATTAAAACAGACAACAAATATAATCTTTTACATTTATGCGAATACCTGCCTTGACAAATGATACCGATCAGAATGGATCCCTGGCATTAATTACTCCTTGCTCTTCGCCATTTGCTCATTTACACACCGTTTTCTTTTGAAACAGTTCGAATCAGTACTAAAAAGTTAAATTTTCATGAAATGGTGAACCATTTCGTTAAAATATCCTTTACTATCATCATTGCTTATTAATATAAACTGATATAACAGGAAAATGTCCGGCCGAATGCGTTTTAGAAGGGAAAATTTTACTGGCATTTCAGGAATCAGGTCAAATAATATTTTGGTAGTTTGAGTTTCATTTTTTATATTTGCACTATCTACAATGGATTGTCATCAAATTAGGTCGTCTTCAATATTTTTTATTCAGTAAATTTTAATTAAACGGTAAAGTATCATGAAACATTCTTACTTTTTAATGGCATTGGTATTAAGCGGTTTTACTTCAGCATTTACATTTGCTCAAAGTGACCAGACTTTTTCAGTTCAAACCGCTCAATTTTTCGATATTTCCAAACCTCTGACTGAAATGACTCCTCAGTCGACAGATGTTTACGAGGAATGGGAAGATGGCATTGTAAAAAACGGATTTCGTTACATAACAGGTAATGGGCCGAAGTCACCTGTCAATGACCCAACCTGGCAGAAAAAGCAAGGCAGCATCTCCTCCAAAGCACCATTGGTCAATTTTGAAGGTTCAAATAATGGTAACAACACACTTGGAGTAGCTCCTCCGGATACACAGGGAGATGTAGGTCTTAACTATTATGTTCAAATGGTGAATGGCGTGACACAAATATTCGACAAATCCGGAACAACCGTATACGGTCCTACCAACAATTCAGTGTTCTGGAATGGATTTAACGGTTCATGGACAGGAACAAATGATGGAGACCCGATCGTACTCTATGACCAGGCTGCCGAACGATGGCTTGTATCACAATTTGCCATTAATACAGGCGACGGAACACAATGGGAACTGATCGCCATTTCAACTACCTCCAATCCTACTGGTTCATATTACCGCTATGCATACCAGTTTACGGATATGCCCGACTATCCGAAATTAGGTGTCTGGCCCGACGGCTATTACATGGCCGCCAACCGTTTCTCAACAAGTTCCGGCTTACTCAACGGAACCTATGCTGCTGTTTTCGACAGAAGTCAGATGCTGATCGGTAATGCCGGTGCAACGATGCAGTTATTTCAAAATAGTTTTTCATTATCCAATCCTTACTCCATGCTTCCTTCCGATTGCGACGGTTCATTTCCGGCATCAGGAACACCCAACTATTTTTGTTTTGATACGGATGATAACACAGGATGGAGTTCTGACAGAATAAAGGTATGGGCTTTTCATACTGACTGGACAACCCCTTCGAATTCTACCTTCACACAACTTTCATCGCTGACCCCTACGAGTTTCAACTCAAGCTTCTCATCGGGCGATGCCATCGACCAACCAGGTACTTCAGCAAACCTGTCCACCCTTGCCGATCGGATGATGTTCCGTGCTCAGTACCGTAAATTCAGCAGTTATGAAGCTATTGTCCTCAGCCGGACAATAAACCTCGGAAGCAATCATGCTGGTGTTCGCTGGTATGAACTGCGCAAAACCGGTTCCACCTGGAGCATCTATCAGCAGGGCACCTATGCACCTGATGCCGACAGCCGCTGGATGAGCAGCGCAGCTATGAATGCCAATGGAGATATTGCACTCGGATATTCTGTTTCAGGAGCATCTACCTACCCATCCATTCGATACACAGGCCGGCTGGCAGGAGATGCATTGGGTACGATGACTATTACCGAAGGCACCATTTTCACCGGTTCAACCTACCAGTACCTTGGTGCAGGTTATAGTAACCGCTGGGGCGATTACAGCATGATGAGCGTCGATCCTGCCGATGACCATTCATTCTGGTATACGCAGGAATATACCAACGGTGGATGGAACTGGCGAACACGGATTGCAGAATTCCAGTTCACTTCGCCTGCTGCTCCGCCTCTTTCTGATTTTACCGCCGATAATACACTTCCTGTAAATGCTTCCACTACGGTCAATTTCACCAACCTTTCGACAAACAGCCCAACTTATAATCTCTGGACATTCAGTCCATCAACGGTAACCTATATGGGTGGTACGAATGCAAACTCTGAAAATCCTTCCGTTCGTTTCAACAACTACGGTGCGTATACTGTAACGTTATATGTGCAAAATGCCTATGGAAATAATACGCAAATAAAAACAGACTACATTCATATGGGACAGCCTGGTTTTTGGACTGGTACGTCATCTTCCGCGTGGAATACAACCACAAACTGGCAGAATGAACTTGTTCCCGTTGCGGTTACAGCGGTTACGATTGATCCCACGGCTTCAAACTGGCCGGTGAAAACAGGCAACCTAACAGTGGGAACCGACTGCAATAATCTTGTACTAACGGGGGGAACAGAACTTACAGTTACGGGTGATCTTACTATTAACACAGGCAAAATACTTAATACTTCCGGTGTAACCACGTTAAAAGTCGGGGGAAATTGGACTAACAACGGTACTTTTAACGCAGGGACAGGAACGGTTGAGTTTAATGGAACTTCTGCAAGTATGATTACAATTACCGGATCGTCAACAGGAGGTGGGAAAGCTGATAATTCTGGAGGAGGAGGTTATTATGGGACAGCAACCTATAACATTTTCAATTGTACTACTGCGTTTACTTTAATTTCAGCAAAGGTATATGCATCCGGATCGGGTAATCGGACATTTTATTGGGCTAATTCATCCGGGACTGTGCAACAGCAAACAACTATTAATGTTCCAGCCGGAGAAAGCCGGGTAACACTTAATTTTAATATATCTCCGGGAACAAATCATCGGTTAGGGGTGTCCAGTTCCAGTCCAAACTTGTATAGAAATAATTCAGGCGTTTCGTATCCTTATCCAATCGGAAGTTTTGGTTCAGTGGTAAACTCAGCTGCCGGAACATCCTATTATTATTTCTGTTATGATTTGGAGTATTCATCAGGTTCCATTGCAGAAACTTATTATAACCTGGTATTATCAAAGACGATAAATCCTGTGTCAACAAATGGTGATATCTCAGTTAACAATAATTTCACTATCAAACCTGATGCATATTTTACCAATAGTACGGGAAATACACTGAATGTTGCAGGTGATTTTACACTTCAATCGAATACTACGCGTACCGGGTCATTTATCGATTATGGAAATACCACCATAAGCGGAACCACGACCGTTGAGAATTATTATACCGATAACCGGTGGCATTTCATTACATCCCCTGTGAACAATGCCTTATCAGGTATTTTCCTGAATATCTATTTGAAATACTGGCATGAAAATACCTTTACCTGGGAATACATTTCTGCGATCGACTCGTTGTTAAGGGTAGGTCAGGGATATGAAATCTGGTCGACAATCGGGAATCCCACAATTTATTATACAGGAGGATCATTGAACAAGGGGAACATAAGCCCCACCCTCCATGCAACCGACGTAAACGGTGGAGGCATTGGTAACAGCGAAGGATGGAACATGGTCGGTAATCCGTTCCCCAGTGCTATCGACCTGGGAAATTCAGGTGCTCCTATTCCGGGTTATACATGGACAAACATCGACAATACGATTTATACCTGGAACGGAATAAGTTATTCGACGTACAATCCTGTAACAAATCTGAGTATCAACGGAGGTACGCGTTATGTCCCGTCAATGCAGTCGTTCTTTATTAAAGCCAATGCATTCTCTCCCGTTCTTACTATTCCTGGAAGTGCACGAGTTCATACTGCACAATCCAATTATAAAAAAGATGAAACAAATAAACTCATCAGGTTGACAGCCGAAGGCAATGGGTTTACTGATGAAACACTGATAACCGAAATACCGGAGGCGACAACTGATTTTGACGGTGCGTTCGATGCGTATCACCTGACTGGAACCGGTGATGTGCCGGCACTTTATTCAATGGTTCAGGACAATGTGCTCAGCGTAAATGCTCTGCCCGAAATTACCGGGGAAACCGTTGTAGCTCTTGGATTCAAAACGAGTATAGACAATAACTTTACGATCTCGTTATCAGAAATTCTCAATTGTGAAAACTTAGAATCCGTGCTTTTGGAAGACCTGCAAACAGGAACCTTAACAAATCTTCTTGAAGTACCTGTCTATTCTTTTTATGCAACGCCTGATGAACAAGAACACCGGTTCAATCTTCATTTCAATAATCCGGCTGCAGGTATATCAGTGTCGACTCAAAGCGGTGCATCTGTCTGGTCAGTAAAGAACACGGTATATGCACGTTTTTCAGAACCCTTTACAGGGCATCTGTCTATTTATGATTTGACGGGAAGGGAGGTACTGAATAAAATGGTTAAAAATACGGTTCATCTCGAAATCCCGTTAAATGTACCACCATCATACTACACTATCAGGGTCTATTCAAACAGTTCGATAACGGTACAAAAGGTATTTATACATCCGTAATAATTCAAACAGCAAGAAGACAGTAGCTAGAACAAAGTACTAATTACTGTCTTCTCATTTTTCACTTCATTTTCTACTTCGACTATTTACTATTTGAACCTTACCCTTTTCGTTCATACACCCACAATAAAAAAAACCGGCAGTTGCACTATCCGCCGGCTTGAACGTTCAGAGCGCTTTAATGAAAGGATTTAAACCGTTATTTAAATCTTAGTCATTAAAGGTTAAATGCCCTGAAGTTTTTAAATCTCCTTTACGATATTCTGTGTGAATGGGTTACGGTTCATAGAGAGCTGGGAGCATTTGAACCCGAATTTACAGGTTTTAACGATGCGGCTGTGGGGGTGTTGAAATAAGTATAGATAACGTCTTGTGAGGCATAATTTGCATTAAATTTATGCAGGATCTTTGTTGTCTTTCAATCTATGCATATCATATTCGAATAAATCGATAAAAGTGTAAAAATAATATAGCTTATTTTTGAAAAATGTAACGTTAACAGGTCGTATTACATTTAATTTTGTTTTTATGTTGTAATCCTGATTAGAGGAATTTAAAAAGTACATACGAATAATTGTGCATGAAAAGCTATTCAGTATTAATCTCAATTAATCATTAAAATGAAAAACAACAGATCATTATCTATCATCCTTTTGATAATTATTTTCGGAGTAGTCCAATCGTGTCAACATACTTCAAAAGAAAATACATGGAGCGAGGAACAAAAAACTAAATGGAAAACCGAGTGTCAGCAAAAGTTAATTGACAGGGGATTAAAGGCAAGTGCTGCAGCCGATTTCTGTGATTGTATGCTTAAAAAAACTTCGCAAAAATATACGCCTGAAGAAACTAAAAAACTTACCATTGAAGAAGTAAGAAAACTTTGGGATGAATGTGATTATCAATGGTAATTAATTGTCACAAAGAATCATGAACACTTTGAACGCGCAATTATTCAAGTGAGATTTTGTGGACTAATGTGACCCGGACCTTTTAATAACCAGATTGGTTTTTTTTACTTAGAAAGATTAACTATTTATCCATCAATAAAAAAGGATTTGAAATTTATTGAAATACATTGATATAAGCTGAAATAGATTGTAATTTTCCCTTGCAGGCATTCCAGTTGGTGATCAATTGCAACTACTACATCGTAATCCTTTTCTGCATTTATTAAACATATACCATCGACAGAAAAAGAGCCATTAATTGTCTGGAAACAGAATTTAGAATACCTCTAAATTGTTTGAATCCGATCATTTCAGCCGTAATTTATTTAATTTAGCAAATCCCAAAAGTCATGAAAACATAGATCGAAAAATTCAATTTGATACATCATTAAAAAATATCAAATTATGCCGAGAACAGAGGATATTATTTCAGGATTGCATGCCATTGCGAACGATCATTATTGGATTGCTGTCGTATGGCATATTTTGTTTTATCTCATTATCATTGCTCTTATCGTAAAATGGTTGCCCTCGAACAAATGGTCGGCCATATTTATCTGTTTGCCGCTTGCCACAGTCGCAATTTTAGCCTGGTTGTCGGGTAATCCGTTTAACGGGATACTGTTTTCAGTTTCCGCTGTGTTAATCTTTCTATTCGGATTAAAAGCTTCCGGTCAACCATTAATGCTTTCGCAATGGCCCTTTGTGGCCGCCGGAATCCTCATGATCGCTTTTGGTCTTTTTTATCCGCATTTCATCGAAACAAATTCATGGATAAAATACCTTTATGCCTCTCCTGCAGGGCTTATTCCCTGTCCAACGCTGTCGGTTCTTATCGGATTCCTGCTGGTCTATAATGGTTTTGGTTCACAAACGATAATCTTTACCTTTATTCTTTTGGGATTATTTTACGGATTGTTCGGTGTTTTTAAACTGGCGGTTCATCTTGACCTGGGGCTTATTTTCGGTACACTTGTATTGATCATAAAATACATTATGATATTGAAATTATAATCTATCCAACATGCCGGTACATCTTCGCCGGTCCAGGTCAGTATTTGAAAATTGCAATGGACTACCCCGTAACATTGGGGGCAGCGGAACAAATACTTATATATCCAGATACGCAGAATTTATCTTGCTTCTGCGGGGATATCGGGTTCCTTCAGGAACCCAAAAAACAGATACAGATAACCAGCGTGTATAATACACATAAGACGGGATAATCCAGTTGCAAATTGTTCTTTTCTCAGCTTATGATAGAACACCATTCCGTTTCGGAATTTTATCCGTGAAGTGATTTGTTTGAGGTATTAGATTAGATTGTTTCCGGACATGTTATCACAAGTTCATTATGCCGTCCAACGCAATGGTGTTTAAATATGAACAAATCAATCTCTATTAACCTAAAAAATACCCTGGTGGTTCGGTTCAATCATTCAGTAAGCGGATATTATTTCTTTGTTCCGGATTAAAAGAGAGTCTCATTCATGTTTCATAGAAACGAAATATTTGCAATCCAGTGGTAAACCGTATATTTGTTGTCAACTTATTGATATGCTTATTCAAAAAAATGCTGTTATGAATAAAATCTCTCTACCCTCAATTAAATTATTCGTTGTATCGCTGATTTTCATTTTCACGATTCCCCTACATGCTCAGGATCTCCTTGGATCGTACTGAAAACATTTCAGCCGGCACAGACGCTGCACTGTATAAGGTTTGCAAATGAATCGGTGGGTTATACGGTGTCCTCATTATATAATGGCAGCACCAACAATATTCATAAGACGACCGATGGCGGAATGACCTGGACCGATCAAAGTTCGGGTTATACGGCTACCCGGTTTAAGGATATCTGGGCATTCTCGCCCGATACAGTAATGATGTGCGGGAACTATGGACTGGTCATCACTACGTTTGATGGAGGTGAAAACTGGATTGCGGACACAGTAGCTTTGAGCGGCGATCATCTGTTCGGAATTTATTTTGTCGGGCAAACAGGTTATGTGTGCGGCAACAGCGGAGCTATTTATAAAACCACTGACATGGGAAATACGTGGACACAAATCGATCCGCCTTTCCTGACCGCTATCGAGGAAATCTATTTTCTAAATGAAGATTATGGTTTCATTGCCGGACTGAACTTCATCTATTACACAGAAAATGGAGGAGAGTCATGGCAGCAACCGCAAAGCTTTCCTGGAGCATCTGTTAACTGGTGGCTTCGTGAAATCAGTTTTGCAACCGACAGTGTCGGGTATGTTTGCGGCGACATCGGACAGGTTTACAAAACCGTCGATAAAGGCAAAAACTGGGTCTACATGCCCAACTCACCGACTGATGAATCACTACAGGCCATCACGGCCATTGACGACAAGCATCTCTATGCCTGTGGTTATGCAGGAACCGTCATGTATTCGGCTGATGGTGCTGAAAGTTGGGAAGTGATGACCGCCGGTTCGTCACAAATTTTCAACAGCATGGATTTTACACCGGATGGGACAGGGTTTCTATGCAGTTGGTCGGGCGAAGTACTTCGGTATATCAATCCCGGTACTGCAATTTATGAACCCGAAGAAACAGCGAATTTGGTTGTTTATCCTAATCCTGTCCATAATCAGGTGAACGTTGAACTACAGCCTGGAACGAATTCAACCTTAGTTGAGATCGTCGATATGCAGGGAAATACTGTAAAAAGCAAAACCATCGAACCCAATCAAAACTTCATCGAAGTGAGTGATCTGCAAGCGGGAATTTATATTCTCAGAATTTATTCTGGAAAAGAATGGATGACAAAAATGCTTGTTAAAAAATGACGGGATGTTTCTCCTGTCTGATTTAAATCTTCGCGCATGGGTCAAAGAACAAATGTAATTTAAGCCATAAAATCGCTGCGCTTTTCAAAGTCAAAACAATAATTAATCCTTGCCTTAATATTGTAGTCAGATAGAAAGTTTCTACCATTTTTAAGTTTCAATCCCGGACGATTGAAACATCTGCTGGCAGTATATTGATATCAGTCAACATGACTAAAAGCGTTGAATTTGACCACTAAAGAGTAAATTTATTATAGAAAGAAAAAGTAACATTTATGACCAAATAATATTTTACAAATTGGAATGATATTTCAAAACAACCAGTCAAATTGAAAGGAAAATTGAATTATTTCGTATAAATTTGAGCCGATCATCAGAATTTTTGAAAATATTAAATTTAATGTTTAATGCCTGAAATCATACACGTTGACAGTCTTGATAAGCGCATCCTCACAATCCTGTTGAAAAATGCACGTGAACCTTTCCTTGAGATTGCACGAAAATGCAATGTGTCGGGAGCAGCCATTCATCAGCGCGTAAATAAAATGCTGGAAGAAGGTATAATTACCGGATCACAATTCAACCTTAACATTAAGAAACTCGGCTATAACACCTGTGCCTTTGTCGGGATCAGAGTGAATCTCGTAAAAGAAACTACCCACGAGGAAGTTTTCAAAAAAATAACAGAAATACAAGAGATAGTCGAATGTCACCATATCACCGGAAAATATTCGTTGCTGATAAAAATCTACGCGAATAGCAATGAGCACCTGAAAAAAATTCTTGTTGAAAAAATTCAGTCGATCCGTGAAATAACCAGTACCGAAACATTCATCTCGCTTGAAGAAGGATTTACGAGGCAGTTGCCTGTCGAAAGATAAGCTGCCGGTAAATCGAAAATGTTAAATTTTAACTGAGTAAAATATCTTCTTGTGTTGACAGATTCCATTATCTTTATGGCTTGATATTGAGATGAACGTGCGCAGCAGGATAATATGTAGTTTTTGTCTGGGTTTTACCATCCTCTTTTTTAGTCTTTATGGAACGCTAAAATCGCAGGACGGTGTTGCAGAAGCCGATAAAGTTTACGGTCTTGACCCGACGCTCTACAACGGCATAAAATATACTTACTTCTTTCCTTCAGGAACCGGAAGCCACCAATACCTGAATTCCACTGAATTTATTACAGGAAGTGTGATATTAAAAGGCAAAATCTATGACGATGTTTTGCTGAATTATGATATTTACAATCAACTCCTTCTGCTGAAATATGCCGATGAAACCGGCGTGCTGAATATCATTCAGGTATCTACTGCCTGGCTTGGAGGTTTTCATTTGGGAAACATGCAGTTTACCTATTGCGACTATGGTAAAGGCAGACGGTTTTACCAGGTGCTGGGAACAGGCCCGGTGAAGATTTTAAATTACTGGCGAAAAGACCTGAACCTGAAACTGGCTTACGGAACTTCCGAATATACCTTTTCTCCCCCTTTAAGAGAATCATTTATTTTAAAGGATGGATCGATAAAAACATATCGTAACAACCGAAACCTTTTGAAAATATTTGATCCGGGGATGAGGCCGGACATAAAGGACTATTTGCGTAAAAACAGAATTAAGGTAAAAAAGGCTTCGGATAAGGAAATGACGAATTTGATAAACTACATCAATACCCTTTTGTGACGATATGAAACTGTTGTTATTTATACACCTCCTTTTTACAGGATATTCCTCCCCTGCTGTGGGTCCGGATACAGTTATTTCATGTCATTTCAACGGAATACCATTCAGTGAATTTTGTGATTTTGTTTACCGTGAATCGGGTGTAACGATTTATTATCATGAATCATGGGTTGACAATGTGAAAGTCACACTTGATGAAGACAGTATTACAGTAAAAGCTGCCGTTTCAATGGCATTAAAAAGAACGGGCCTCCTAGTATCCGTATGGAATACTGATCTTATTGTCCTGCCGGGTGAAAAACTTCCGGAGAAGTTGCCTGAGTTTAAGTCCCAACAAATAAATGAGGATACACTTAATACTGAGGAAAAATCGATAACTCAAAGCGAAGAACGGTATCTGACAGGCAGAAAGGCAGATGTATTGCAAACTTTGAGAATAGGCAAACAAGGACTTGCTGGAAGCCGTTCAAGAGTAACCATACGCGGAAGGATAACCGATGAACAAACAGGTGAACCGGTCATCGGAGCAACCATGTACCTCGAAGAAATGCAAAGCGGTGCAGCCACCGATCAGAACGGTTTCCTTTCCATGGTATTAAAACCCGGACATTACAATGCTGTTTTCGCTTACATGGGAATGGAAACAAAAAAATACCTGTTGGATGTACTCTCCGATGGCGATTTTCATATCGAGATGAAGAAATCAGTTTTCGAGATGAAAGAGGTGGTTGTTCTTGGAGACCGCCAGATGAATATTCGGTCGAAAGATGCAGGACTGGAAAAGATTTCGGCCAAGCGGATTAAGGAAATACCCATGATGATGGGAGAACGTGACATCCTCAAGGTTTCCGAAATGCTGCCTGGCATTGTCTCCGTCGGTGAAGGATCGGCAGGGCTTAATGTCAGGGGAGGCAATTACGATCAGAATGCATTTTACATAAACCATATTCCCATTTACAATACGTCACATTTATTCGGATTTTTTCCGGCTTTCAATGCCGACATTGTTAAGGATTTTTCAATATACAAAGGCCATATACCCGTTCGGTACGGCGGACGACTCAGCTCCGTATTCAATATCATCGCACGGCAGGGAAACCGGAAGCAATTTACAGCTCGTGGAGGGATAAGTCCTGCTGCAGCCAATCTTCTTGTCGAAGGTCCGTTAAAGAAAGATAAAAGTTCGTTTTTACTCAGTGGCCGCTACCTTTATTCCGACTGGATTTTAAGAAAAATAAATGATCCGGTCATCCGTACAAGCACGGCAGGATTTAATGATCTTTCAGCATCATGGAACTATGATTTCCGTAAAAGCCAGTTGTCCTTTTTTGCATACCACAGCCAGGACGACTTTCATCTGTCCGATATCAACTTTTTTCAATATTCAAATAATGGAGCTTCCTTTGGATTCAGCCATAACTTCAGTACATCTGTCCGCGGAGAGTTTTCTGTAACGGGTTCGCAATATGCTTTTTCAACCACTGACCAGCAAGAACCTTCGGCAGCATACAAACATGCCTATCAAATCGGTGATTACGAATTCAACGCCGATTTTATACACGATCTTAACACAAAGAATACACTTCATTACGGGGGTGGAATTACCTATTACAAACTCGACAGGGGTACCGTTTTGCCTTATGGAGATAAATCGCTGCGTTCTGCGATAGAACTTGGAAAGGAACAGGGAGCGGAAAGTGCACTTTACATTTCCGATGCCTACGATTTTCTTCCATGGCTCACGATAAACGGTGGTTTCAGGGTTTCACTGTTTAACCCGATTGGGCCGAAAACGGTTTATACCTATGCTCCAGGCTTACCCAAAGATGTTCGGTATATCAACGACACATTACAGTTTAATAAAGGAAAAGTCATCAAATGGTACGTTGAACCCGATATTCGGTTAGCATTCAATATCCGTACTGATGCCAATGGCTCGGTAAAAATCGCATTCAACCAGATGCATCAGAATTTGTTCGTTTTGAACAATACCATTGCTTTAGCTCCGAATTCGCAATGGAAACTGGCTGATTATTATCTAAAACCGGCAAGAAGCAACCAGGTTTCTGCCGGTGTTTTCAGGACCATTGCTTCCCTGGGATGGGAAACCTCCATTGAATTCTATTACAAAAAAACGGTTAATTACCCTGAATTTGTCGATGGTGCGGATTTCCTCAATAATCCATTAGTTGAGACTACCGTGCTGCCCGGCAACCAGCATGCTTATGGATTGGAATTCTTACTTCGTAAAAGTGGCCCGCGCCTTGAAGGTTGGCTAGCCTATACATATTCCCGATCGATTGTAAAAGTGGATGGCAAACAACCCTGGGAACGCATCAACAACGGTCTGGCTTATCCGGCCAATTACGATATACCCAATGTGCTGAATACGGTTATCAATTACCATTTCAGCCGGAGGGTGACGGCATCCGGAGTAGTAACCTACCAAACGGGAAAGCCGGTGACGTATCCGGAGTCGATTTATTATATCAACAGCATTCCTTATGTCGATTATTCCGACCGCAACGAATACCGTATCCCCGATTATTTCAGGATCGATCTTTCACTCACCCTCGAAGGAAATCTGCGTCGAAACAAACTGCTTCACAATTCATTAATTTTCAGCCTTTACAATGTTACTGGACGCGAGAATCCCTATTCGGTGTACTTTAAACTGGACAACGGACGTATAAAAAGTTACCAGTATTCTGTGATCGGTGTTCCAATTTTTATGGTCACATGGTTATTTAAACTTGGAAATTATGCTACAGACTAAAAATATAATTAAACTCATTGCCCTTGTTCTGTTGCTGTCGTGTATCAAGCCTTATGAACCCGATATTAAAGCAAATGCAGAGAACAAATATGTCATTTCGGGCAGAGTGACAGATAATGAAGGATGGCAGGAGGTCGATGTTTCGCTCACCTCCCCGATTTATACTCCTATGTTCAAACCTGTTTCGGGTTGCCAAATCGATATTTATGATGACAAGGGAAATGATTTTTCGCTTGAGGAATTCGAAGAAGGCAGCTACCGGGTATGGATGGACCAACAATACCTTACAACGGGGAGTTCATATAAAGTTAAGGTAATTACACCCGACCAGCAGGAACTGGTTTCAGGTTACGATACCATGCCCTCCGGTCCTCAGCTCGATTCGGTTTATTATCGGATCGAAGACATCCCGACATCCGATCCTGAAACCAATGACAGGGTGATGCAATTTTACGTTGATCTGAATGCACAGAGTGATGACAGCCCCTATTATAAATGGGAGGTAATAGAAACCTGGGAACATAAATCGCAGCATGCCAAAGAATTCTATTATGACGGATTCTTTCACCAGATAGATCCGCCCGATTCGTCGACCTATGATTGCTGGGCCACTGTATTTGTCAGGAATGTTTTCACGCTTTCAACAACAAACCTTTCGCAAAACACTTATCAGCAATATCCATTGCATCACATCGATGGACATACTTCACGGCTCTCTGTTCTTTACAGCATTTTGGTCAGACAACTTGCCCTTAGCGAATATGCTTACAATTACTGGGAACAATTGCGGATCAACAGCAACGAACAGGGAGGATTATATGAGAAACAACCACTCGCTATCGTGGGAAATCTTGTAAATTTGACGCATCCTGATAAAAAAGTATTGGGATATTTTTATGCAGCATCAGAATCGATAAGAAGATATTTTTATAAAGATATAGCTGGCATTGACATTGACTTCGATTCGTATTGCAGACCCGAACCCCTGGGAAGGAAAGGATGGAAGGAGTTTACGGCGTACGATTATCCGGTTTATTATTATTACGGTTCCAATGGACTGCGTATATTGAACTATGAGTGTGTCGATTGCCGTTTATTAGGAGGAACAACTACAAAACCTGATTACTGGCCGTAAGAAAATGAAAAAACAAAAAGCCAATTTTTTACTTCTGTTCTCACTTTTTATTTTGATCTCTGCCGGATTGAAATCCCAGGCTTTCTTTGCGGATGCCCTGACCGAAAGAGTACAAGTCTGCACTGATCGTACGCTTTATATCACAGGTGAAAGTATCCTGTTTTATGCCTTTATTTACAATACAAAAAATAAGCAGGCAGATCGTTACAGCCGTATTCTCTATTGTGAACTGATCACTCCCGATGGAACCCGCATTGCCGGCGGGAAATACCCGTTAGTTCATGGTTCCGCACAAGGTTGTCTTCCCATTCCTGAAGAAAGCTTAACAGGCATTTATTACCTGAAATCGTATACACGCTTCATGCGTAATGGAAGCACAGATAATTATCACTATGTTATGCTGAAAATAGTTAATCCGTCGAAGGAGGAAGTGCTTGGTGGACAAAATGCAACAATGGGATCAAACATCAACAAAATTGAAACAAAAGCAACCGAAGAAAACAGGTCAATAACACTGCATGCTGAGAAAAGTTCGTATCAACCGCGTGAGAAAGTAAATGTAAAAATTCAGGAAACGAATAAGAAGAAAATGCCAGGCAACCTATGTGTCTCGGTGATTCCTGAATTTACTGTTGATCCGGGAACTATTACTGAAAAGAATAATAAGTCCCATTTAGCTGACGAAACCTATTTTCCCGAGACACGGGGAATTTCCCTTACAGGACATGTGCTTGAGAAGAAAACCGGCCGGCCTGTTAATGGTATCAAAGTAAATCTTTCAGTTATAGGTGATAAAGACATCATGGTCATCCGAACCGATACAGCCGGCAGATTCTTTTTTGCGCTGCCCGGTTATTTCGGTAACAGGGATATTTTCCTGTGTGCTGAAGATGTTCCGGATATCAATCCGCAGCTTTACATCGACAACGATTTCTGTCCGCGTCCTGTACATCTTGCCTCACCTGTTTTCACACTAAATAAAGAGGAAAAAGAAGCCGCATACAAATTGGCAGTTAATGAAAGAATCCTTTCGATTTTCAACCCGGATACCATTTCAACCGATACGATCAATTACAGTTCGGCTGTTCCTTTTTATGGAAAGCCCGCTGAATCGCTTGTTCTGGATGACTACATTGAATTGCCAACCCTTGAGGAATATTTCAACGAACTTCCGATGCAGGTGAAAGTGAGAAAAAGTGAAGGAAGAAGACATTTCAGGTTCTATTCCCGGCAGTCTGATATTTCGATATTTGAGCCACTGATACTGATTGACTGGGTGGCTGTTGACCGCACTGAGAATATCCTAAGCATGTCGCCAAAAGACATTGATCGCATCGAGCTTGTCAATTCAACTTATATAAAAGGCAACATTATATTTGGTGGTATTATAAGTTTTGTATCGAAGAAAAATGATTTTGCCGGGATCGACCTGCCGGGATCGGGAACATTTATCAATTACCAGTTTCTGGAAGCATGCCCCGACACTCCTCTTTCAACTTCTCTACCAGCTCATGATCCCGATGCACGCAATACAATTTACTGGGAACCCGAACTTCATGCTGGAAGCAACGGTTCTGCAGAAATTTCATTCACCGCTCCTGATACACCTGGCAACTACATTATTTTGTTGAGAGCAATCGACCTGTCAGGAAATGTAACAGAAACGAAAGCTGTGTTTGAAGTAAAAGCCAATTGATTGACAATTAAAACACATTTTTGTCCGATCAAAAATAATTCCTACATTTGAGCCATCCTTTATTAAATGTAAATCATATAAATCAAGAGGTTAAAATCAATTTCCATGAAATCAAAATCCATTCTGATTAGCTTCATCACTGCGCTTTCCTTCATACAGGTTTTAAATGCACAGGACATCATGATCAAGAAAACCCAGGATACGGTTTTTTGCAAGATCAGGGAAATCGGGACTGATGATATTAAATATTCGCTTCCCAATTATCCTGATGATGTAGATTTTTCAATCGATAAAAATAAAGTAATCAAAGTCGTGTTCTCCTCAGGACAGGAAATCCGTTTTCAGGAAGAGATGACAAATCCTGAAAATTATGCCGACAATAAAAAGAATGCCCTGAAAATCGATTTCTTATCACCCATGACAGGAAATCTGACACTGGGATACGAGCGGAGCCTGAAACCCGGGCAAAGCATTGAAGCAGCCGTAGGTTTTATCGGAGCCGGCAAAACAAGTAACGATATTAATCCCGCCGGTGTTTTCTTGAAGGTTGGAATGAAATTCATCAAATCCCCTGATTTTTATCTCCGCGGCATGCGTTACGCCCATGTCCTGAAAGGCGGGTATGTAAAGCCCGAATTTGCCATGTCCTTTTATTCACGCGATTACATTTCATACGAGCATAATTATGTTACTTACAATTCAACCAGAACAAGGAACCGCGAAAGTGTCGTGTCAGGCGCTGTTTTACTCAATCTCGGCAAGCAATGGATTTACAACAATTCCTTTCTTGTCGATTTTTATGGCGGTGTAGGATATGGTTTCCAGACCGGTGAATATGATGGTGGATATCAATATGGGTATGAAATCATAACTGAAGAATTACCCCTAACCTTTTCCGCTGGTTTAAAGATTGGGTTCTTGTTTAAATAATTTCCTGCCGTAATTCGTAAGCAGAATATATAAATTTATAGAATTGAAAATTATTCATTACATTACCTCAGGCTCTGTATAAGTCTCCCTGTCGCTGTTAAGCATCTTAGCAGTAGACCACACTGGCTTTAGGTGTCCACGCTTAAATCATCCCATCACCACTTCAATAAATTAACTAACCACAAAATGGCGCATTCTATGGTATAATCTTTCCTTATGTTTACCAGATCAATGATAATCATAAACCATTATCACGTCAAATTTGTTAATTTTAGTAGGTCTTTGTTGAAAAAGTATTATTGGAATGCTTAAATCCCCTAAACTCGGCAAAATCTCCTGACTAAGCCGGGTAAGGTCAAAATCTTCAGATTTACTTATTACCTCTACTTGATGTTAACTTTAATGCATTAGGATTCATCCGAATGATTTCAATTCCGAAATTCTTTGCGTCTCTTAGCGCATCTTCGCACCTTTGCGTGAAAACCTTTTATTCTCATTTGAAACAAATGAAATCTCTTATGAACGACTCAAAACTTTAATTGTGTCACTTTCCAATCCCTAAAGCAGGAAACTCAGCAATATTCCGGCTGCAACTGCTGAGCCGATCACCCCAGCTACATTGGGCGCCATGGCATGCATAAGTAAATGGTTGGTCGAATCATATTTCAATCCTTCGGTTTGAACTACCCGGGCGCTGTCAGGAACGGCAGATACACCGGCAGCCCCAACAAGCGGATTGATCCGGTTATCAGCCGGAAGAAAAAGGTTCATGATCTTGGCAAAAAAGATACCTCCTGCAGTTGCCACCATAAATGACAATGCTCCCAGCACAAATATCAGGATTGATTCCTGAGTAAGGAAAACATCTGCCTGAGTGGAAGCACCTACTGTTAATCCGAGGACGATGGTGATAATATCGATCAGCGCATTTCTTGATGTTTCAGCCAGTCGCCTTGTGACACCGCTTTCCTTCAGAATATTCCCAAAAAACAGCATCCCAAGCAATGGCAATGCACTTGGTGAAATGAATGTGGTTAAAAGCAACCCGATGATCGGAAATAATATTTTTTCAAGTTTAGTCACAGAACGTGCTGGTTTCATTCGTATCAACCGTTCTTTATTGGATGTGAGCAACCGCATGATCGGAGGCTGGATCACCGGGACAAGGGCCATGTATGAATAAGCTGCAATAGCAATGGGCCCGATGAGGTTTTTCACATAAATCGGGTCGCCGGTCGGTGTATGCCCTATTATGTTCAATCCGTTAGCAAGTTTGGAAGAAAGAAAAATTGCTGTGGGTCCATCGGCGCCGCCAATGATACCAATGGCACCGGCTTCAGCGGGATGAAATCCGAGTGTAAGTGCACCAAGAAATGTGGCAAAAATTCCAACCTGGGCAGCCGCTCCTAACAACATAAGTTTGGGATTGGAAATTAGGGAAGAAAAGTCAGTCATAGCCCCGATTCCTAAAAAGATCAGGGGCGGATAAATACCGCTTTTTACGCCATAATACAAATAGTTAAGGACACTGCCATCTTCATAAATACCGATTTTCAGTCCGGCATTGAGCATAAACGGGATATTACCGATCAGGATGCCAACCCCGATAGGGATGAGCAGCAACGGCTCATAATCATATTTAATGGCAAGGAAAATAAAAAACAATCCCACCACGATCATGATGAGATGGCCCCAGGTGGCATTGGCAAACCCCGTAAAACTGAAAAACTTTTGAATGCCTTCCAGTGGTGTTGTATGATAATCGGGAATAGCCGAAACAGCCGAACTGTCAACTTGTTCTGTTTTTTTGACTTCCTGACTTGAAACCGTATTATTCCGGTTTAACATGCCCGAAAGAGCGGTTAGCAGAACAATGATCAAAAATACGGTCAGGGCTTTTTGAATGGGAATCTTCATAACAATTCTATTAAAACATCGCCTTCAAGAACACTGTCGCCGGGCTGTACTTTGATGGCGGTCACAGTTCCATCCTTTTCAGCCAGTATATTGTTCTCCATTTTCATGGCTTCATATATCAGCAACTTCTCCCCTTTCTTCACATCATCGCCGGTTCTGACAAATATCTGCATAATATTGCCGGGCAATGGAGCTTTTATCTGAGTTGCCCCAATGGTTTTCTTGATCTTGGTCTCACTTCTCCTCGGAGCCGGAACTTCTTGTCGGACAAGGACCGGTGTTTTCGGCTGAACAATCTGCTGATGCACCTCCACTTCATAGCGGGTTCCGTTCACTTCAACCCGGGCAGTGCTATCCTCAAATTTCAGGACTTCCACCTCATACTCATTTCCTTGTATAGTGAATTTGAATTTTTTCATGGATTTACTTCATTTTAAAATAATCATTCAAATTGTAAATTTTTGAACTCCAGGGGGTGTACGAACGCTGAACTGTTTTGATCGTGAGGGTATGACTCTCTTCGTCGTGTTCATTCAGGTAGAGGTACAAAGCCATGCTGATCGCAGCGTTTACCTCGCCAACCATTGCCAGGTCTTTTTCTGCTTCTGAAACTTTGCCTTGCTTCCTCAGCTTTTGTCTGATTTTAAGGTTTATGAGTTTCGGGATATTGTTGTATACGAAATACAGAATGACAAGGGCGAAGAAAACGGTCACATATCCAACGATGGAAAGTGTGACTGCGAAGGCTGAGATGGCCGAAAAATTGAAGGTTAATTCTGAAATCATGATCTTTTAGATTAAAGTGGCAGATTGCTGTGTTTTTTTACCGGGTTTTTATCCTTTTTGGTTGCCAGGGTGCTCAATGCACGTATGATCCTGAAACGGGTATTGCGTGGCTCGATAACATCATCAATATAACCATAACGGGCAGCTTCGTAAGGATTTGCAAACTTTTCCCGGTATTCCTGTTCTTTATCGGCCAGGTATTTGGCCCTTTCTTTCATATCTTCAATTTTAGCAATGTTCTTTCCTTCCAATACCTCAATGGCACCTTTGGGGCCCATGACCGCAATTTCGGCTGTGGGCCAGGCATAATTTATATCCCCGCGAAGCTGTTTCGAACCCATCACATCATGGGCTCCGCCATAAGATTTTCTCAAAGTAATGGTCACTTTTGGAACTGTAGCCTCCCCATAAGCGAACATCAGCTTTGCACCCTGGGTAATGATGCCGCCATATTCCTGGGCACTTCCCGGCAAAAAACCGGGAACATCGACCAGGGTAACGATAGGAATATTGAAAGCATCGCAGAATCTGACAAAACGGGCTGCTTTACGTGAGGAATTGATATCGAGGACCCCCGACATGAAATTAGGCTGGTTGGCGACAATTCCGCATGGAATGCCTTTGAAATGCGAAAATCCGATGACAATATTTTTGGCATAATGGCGGTGAAACTCCAGAAACTCACCGTTATCTACGATGGAATAAATCACATCTTTTACATTGTAAGGATGATTCGGATTTTCGGGGATCACTTCATTCAGACTTTCATCCATTCTGTCGATAGGATCATTACACTCAATCACCGGCGGATCCTCCATATTATTCTGCGGCAGATATTCCAGGATTTTACGGATCAACAGAAATCCTTCCTCTTCATCCTCAGCTTTGAAATGAGCTACGCCCGATTTGGTTGCATGGACATCTGCTCCTCCAAGGTCTTCCGTCGAAATATCCTCACCCGTCACGGTTTTGGTGACGCGAGGTCCGGTCACAAACATGTAACTTGTTTTTTCACTCATGATGATCACGTCGGTGAGGGCGGGGGAGTAAACGGCGCCCCCTGCACAGGGACCTAAAATGGCGGATATTTGGGGAATGACTCCGGAAGCCATAATATTGCGCTGGAAGATCTCTGCATAGCCGGCCAGGCTCTTTACTCCTTCCTGGATGCGGGCCCCGCCGCTATCATTGATCCCGATAATAGGCGCTCCAACTTTCATGGCCTGGTCCATCACTTTGCAGACTTTCTGGGCAAAGGTTTCGGAAAGCGACCCGCCGAAGACTGTAAAATCCTGCGAGAAAATATAGACTATCCTCCCGTCGATGGTACCATGGCCTGTAATCACCCCGTCCGAAAGATAATGCTGGTTTTCCAGTCCAAAATCGTGGCTCCGATGGGTGACGAACATGTCGAACTCCTCAAAGCTGCCTTCGTCGAGGATCATTTCTATCCGTTCACGTGCCGTATATTTACCTTTTTTGTGCTGGTCCTCAATTCGCTGCTCACCGCCACCCATCCTTGCTTTCTCACGCAGTTCAACCAACTGTCTCACTTTATCTTGTTTACTCATTTTTTGAATTTTGTAAATAGGCTGTTTTGAATAAAAATTTTTGTCCGAAATTAGTAATGGATTAAGGGTTATCCTGAGATGGTCGAAGGACTCCCGCAAAACTCCATAAGTACACCAAATGCAGACTTCGGATGCAGAAATCCTATATTCAGTCCTTCGGCGCCTTTTCGGGGTATTTGATCGATCAGTTGCACACTATTTTCTTTCGCATGCCTCAGGGCTTCGTCAACATTTTCATAGGCAAAAGCGATATGATGAATTCCTTCTCCTTTTTTCTCAATGAACTTGCCGATGGGTCCTTCCGGATCAGTCGACTCCAGCAATTCAATCTTTGTCTGACCCACCTTAAAAAATGCCGTTTTCACTTTCTGGTCTTTCACTTCTTCGATGGAATAACATTTTAAACCAAGTACGTTTTCGTAAAATGGAATGGCCTCATCAAGTCGCTTCACGGCAATTCCAATGTGTTCGATATGTGTAGGTTTCATCTATGTAGCTTTATTGTTAATTAATTCACAAAAGTATTGTGATTTTTATAAATGCCAAGGGATATTCAACTTTTTTTAAAATAAACCCGAAAGTGCAGATCCAGGCAAAATCTATAACTCATTATGAAAGGATTTGAATCACGAAGGTATAAATAAAAAGCAAAGCAACCATTCCCGATTACTTCGAAGATTTTCAAAATGGTCCCAAAAATGGCTCAAGCGTCCGCTTGTGCCAATCATTCATAATTCTTGCTCTTAACTCATCCATTTTCAAATTCCCTCATTTTCAAATTATTCTCATCACCACATCATCAAATCATCACATCATCAAATCATCCCATCACTTATTCATTTTTAAAATCAGCAGGAATATCATTAGGTTCCCTCCTGCCCCTTCATCATTTCAAAAGTCAACATTTTATCAATTTTCCCGGCTCACCAATTCACCCCATCACCAAATCATCACATCTTCAAATCATCAAATCATCCCCAAATGGCGCATTCTACGATAAAATCTTCCCTTATATTTACCAGATCAATGATAAACATAAATCATTATCCCGTCAAATTTGTTAATTTTAGTGGGTCTTTGTTGAAATAGTATTAGTGGAACGCTTGAATCCGTATGAAAGCAAATCTGATTGAAGTCATTTCTTACATCACTGCCGTACAGCTTTTTATTCTCGGGTTTGTACTGATCACAAAGCGGCAGAAAACGGCAGTCGCCGCTAACCGCATCCTGGCGTTGTTCATGTTTTCTAATGCGCTGCTTATCTCCTACTTCATTCTCGAAGTCTACCTTTCCTTTCCGGTACCTTCTGTTGACTTCTTCTACTTTTTCCTGGCTCCCCTGCTCTATCTCTATACCAGATCGTTGACCAAACAGGGATTTCAGTTTCGCAGAAAGATGCTCCTACATTTCATTCCTGGTGGTGCCGCTTTTCTTTATACAGTTATCGGAGCCATCATTATCAATAATATTCGCACTGATCCTGCACAATTAGCAAAACAGCAATTTACTGAATCCTTCATCTTCTCCGGTATTTTGCATATTCAGATATGGATTTACCTGGCCGCTTCATTTGTCATCCTGTTCCGTTACCGGAGGAACTTAAAAAACACCTATTCTGCCATTGAAAAAATAAACCTTACATGGCTGCTATTCATCCTCATGGCCTTTATGCTGATGTGGTTTGCCGACCTGAGCCATTTCCTGCTTTCTATAAACCATTTGCTAACTGCCGGAACCAGCCGTCTTTTAGTTTTCATTTCCTTGCTGATCAATTTTATTTTTGCCAATGCTGCTGTTTATTACGGGCTGAATTATCCGCAACTGCTGATCCTTGAAAAAGAACCTGTGCGGAATTACAAAACAGGACTTTCGGAGGAAGAATGCAGGATACGGGCCAAAGAGCTTCAGCAATTCATGGTAGAGAAGAAACCCTATCTCGAACCGTCGCTGACGATCGCCGACCTGTCGGAACAGATCGATATCCATCAAAAATACCTTTCACAGATCATCAATTCACAATTCAATCAGAACTTTTACGATTTCATCAATTTCTACCGTATCGGTGAAGCCAAAAGCATGATGGACGACCGGAAAAAACAGCATGCAACCGTGCTTGAGATACTTTACGAAGCCGGGTTTAATTCCAAATCGGCTTTCAACAGTGCATTCAAAAAGAACACAGGCATCACTCCCACCGAATATAAAAGAGGAATTCCATCCGGTTCCTGATTTTCTGCAAACGAATTCCGGTTAATTTATTGTTAAAACTAGTCCTGATTCCTGAATCAGGTCGATTTTGGGTTAGATGCGAACGTACTTTGCAGCAGTTTAATTTAATCTTTAAATCATTACATGTATGAAAACATCCATTAAAAAAGACGTTTCGTTATTTACATTAAAAATCAGTTTATCAACGGCACTGATATTTCTCCTGCAACTACTGACCGGCAGAGAAGCCAATAGCCAGGTGATTCATGTACCGGCTGACCAGCCAACCATACAGGCAGGTATCGATGTTGCCATACAAGGCGATACGGTGCTTGTTTCGGACGGTGAATATTTTGAGAACATCACCTTCAGGAACAAAAATATTGTAGTTTGCAGCGAATATGCTGTCACTGCAGATATTACCCACATTTACAACACAATCATCAATGGCAGTTCACCGGTAAATTCCGATACGGCCAGTTGTGTGCGTATAACAGGGGGACAGGATTCTAGCGCAGTATTGCAGGGATTTACGCTTACGGGTGGAATGGGGACGTTATGGGAGGATGAGCATGGGGCCGGTTATTTTTATACCGAAGGCGGCGGTATCCTGATCCAGTATTCGGCTCCGACCATTAAAAACAATATCATTACCGGCAATACAGCGACCAATGTTCCGGCCGGAGCGACGAGTGCAGGTGGCGGTGCGATCCGCTGCGGCGACGGAAATCCCCGGATATTTAATAATGTGATCACCTATAACCAGGGTAAATACGGAGCTGGGCTGGTACTGAACTATTCAGGTGCCGTGATCCGCAACAATGTGTTTGCTTACAATACCGGCGGTGAAAATTACGGCGGCGGTGGTCTGTGGTGCCTGTCGAATGGAACAGAACCGGTGATCATCGGCAACAATACTGTCGTTTACAATCATTCCGCATTAGGCGGAGGGGGCATTCGCTTATGGACCTGTAACGCGGAGATCAAAAACAATATCATCTGGGGAAATACGGCCACCAGCAATCCGCAGATACAGGGGAACACGGGAACGGTAACCTACTGCTGTATTGAAGGCGGCTGGACAGGCGAAGGAAATATTGATCCCGATCCCGACTTTACAGGAAACAATTTCCTGTTGAACATCACTTCACCCTGCATTGATTCGGGTGACCCCGATAATCTTTACTATGATCCTGAGGACCCCGCCAATCCCGGAAGCGCCCTTTACCCGGCACAAGGTAATGTAACGAATGACATGGGAGCATACGGAGGCCCTTTAAGCATGGTGATACCGGATATCCTTACAGGAATTACCAGTACCCTCCTGCCCGGCAGGATTTCTGCTATCGTATACCCAAACCCGGTAACAAATGACAGTTTTTCAGTGAAACTGTTTAGTGGAGCAGAGACACACGATTGTTTTCTATTACTTTCAGATTTGTCCGGAAGAATCGTAATGAAAAGCATGTTGACCCTTTCGGAAAATCCCTTTACGCAGGAAATCCCGGCATTGTTAAACGGGATCTATTTCCTTACGATATCATCGGGTGGACAAGCGGTTTATTGCCAGAAGCTTGTGGTGATAAGGTAAACTTGAATGTTGCATTCAGTTGCTCAGGTGGTTCGAATCGTGAAATGTTTTTTGATTCAGGCTAATTACGTTAATTCAAAAATCAAAATTTGAAGTGTCAGGGGATTCATTGCGTCGGCCATATTCTCCTGACAGGCTATAATCAAAACTTCCAAACAGTAAATTATGGTTTTATTTCGTTTAAATTTGCAGAAATATAGTTATGCTGAGGATCAGAAAAATATCGAACCCGCATCTGGAAGTGAATATCCAGGCAATGAAGAAAATAAAAGAGATCGTTTCAATTCAGATTCCGGATCTTGATCCGGGTAAAATTGATGAGATTTCCGAACAGATGACTGATCCTTTGAAATACAAGTACAATGCGAATGTATTTGTTGCCGAAGATAGCCGAAGCAACATCCGTGGTTTTGCCCTTTTCTTGTATATGCCTGATCTGCAATTTTGTTTTCTCGATTATCTGGCCGTATCACCCGGAAGGACTTCAGGGGGAATTGGCGGTGCACTTTATGAGCGATTACGGGAAGAAGCAGAAGCGTTTGACAGCATCGGGATATTTTGTGAGTGTTTGCCCGATGATCCGGGTCTTTGCAAGGATCAGGAAAAAATAGAACAGAATAAGCAACGGCTTGCTTTTTATGAAAAATACGGCGCCAGGCCAGTCTTCCACACCGAATATGAATCGCCGGTAACACCCGGAGGAGATAACTGCCCGCCCTTTCTCATATTCGACGGACTTGGTGTAAGAGAAACTTTGCCAAAAGATCTGACGAAACAAATTTTTCGTGCAATTCTTGAACGCAAATATGGGGATTATTGCCCTGAAGAATATGTAAAGAAAGTAGTTGAAAGTGTTCAGGATGATCCTGTGCAATTAAGGCCTTTCAGGTATAAAAGACCGAAAGAAATCGAATTATTAAGGACAGCTCTGCCGGAAAAGAAGAAAATATTCTGGGTGATCAACGACAGGCATTCTATCCATCATGTGAGGGAAATAGGCTATGTTGAGTCGCCGGTGAGGGTTGAAAGTATTCGTAAAGAGCTTGTAAAAACCGGACTGTTTCGACAGGGCAAGGCGATAGAGTTCAATGAAAAGTTTATTCTTAAAATACACGACACAGGGTACGTTCATTATTTTAAAAAAGTGTGCAAAAATCTGCCTGCCGGAAAATCAGTTTATCCATATGTCTTCCCGATACGGAATTCCGCACGTCCTCCCAAAGAGCTTTCGATGAGGGCCGGATATTATTGCTTCGATACCTTCACACCGCTCAATCAGAATGCATTTCTGGCGGCACGCTGGGGAGTGAATTGCGCACTTACGGCAGCAGAAGAAATTCTTGAAGGAACCCAACTGGCTTATGTGCTTACAAGGCCACCGGGCCATCATGCTGAAAAATTTGTATTTGGTGGGTTTTGCTATTTCAACAACAATGCAATCGCAGCGAATTACCTTAGCAACTATGGTAAGACAGCCATACTCGACATCGATTATCATCATGGTAACGGACAGCAACAAATATTTTATGCGCGAAATGATATTCTCACAGTCTCCATTCACGGGCATCCTTCGTTTGCATATCCTTATTTCAGCGGTTTCAGGGAAGAACAGGGTGAAGGAGATGGTGCGGGATACAACATCAATTTCCCGCTTTCCGAAACACTGGATGGACAGGCATACCGGCTCACACTTGAAAAAGCGTTATCCGCAATCCGAAAATTCAACCCCGATTACCTTGTTATTGCTTTAGGGCTTGATACAGCCAAAGATGATCCAACAGGAACATGGTCTTTGGGAGCAAAAGATTTTGAACTGAACGGCCTTATGATCGGCCGGTTGAAAATTCCCACGCTGGTTATCCAGGAAGGCGGGTATAAGACCCGGAGCCTCGGCACAATTGCACGGTTCTTTTTTAATGGATTGTATCGGGGATTTAATGAGTGATAATCTGAAATGACCAGAATATCCTGTGAAAGTCAATTAGATTTTGCCGCCTGAAGTGTAAAACTGACTGTACTACCCTCACCAGACTCGCTCTTGATTTCAAATGTTCCGCCAAGTCTTTCGATAATCTTCTGAGCGATGGATAAGCCCAGGCCGAATCCTTTAACCGGCCTTATTATTTTTGGCCTGTTGGCCATTGTTTCAGGGCTTAAATTCCGCCATCCTTCCCCGTTATCCTTAACAAAATACCGTATAAAATTTTCATCTCGGGCAAACCCAATGGCAACAACAGGTGTAGTTCCTCCGTATTTCAATGCATTGCTGATAAAATTGTACCATATCTCTTCAATCCAGGCACCGTAGCCCAAACAATCAGGCATATCTTTTTGTATGTTGATGATGGCCTCTTTTTCAGTGATATCACGATTTAATCTTTCAAGGGCTGATTCAATAGTCTGTTTCATGTTGATCTTTTCCATTCGCACATCACCTGCTTTTTTACTGGCAAATAGAAGTATTTCATTTACCACGGAGTTCAGCTTATTGGCAATGATTTTGATATCATTTACATACTTTCGTTGTTCAGCCGTTAGATTGTTATTGTCTGTATCAGTAATCATTTCGTTCATAAGAATGATTCCGTTCAGTGAAGTATTTATTTCGTGGGCTACGGTATGCGAAAAAGCATTCAGGCTTTCAATGCTTTTTTTTAGCTCATCCTCTGCCTTTTTCTGCAGCGAAATATCAGTAACGAAACCTATGGCAAATCGCCCCGATTCAAGATCAAGGTAGCCCAGGCTGATCTCGACGGGTAATTCCGTATTATCTTTAAGTCTTAACCAAAGATTCAGGCCAACACCGATCGGACGTATCTGAGGATTATTGAAAAAGGAACGAACATGATCAGGATGATTTTGCTGAAATTTTTCGGGTATCAAAATATTGATATTATTCCCGACGACTTCCTTACCAGCAAAACCTGTCATTTTTTCAAGCCTTGAATTTACAAAGTGGATATTTCCTGATTCACCGATCACCACCACGCCTTCAGCAATTGACTCGAATAGAGTCATGAGTGAGGGATTGGTTTCGAGGAAAACTGCGAATGGATTATTCACGTCCCCGGTTTCAGGTTCATTTAATTGACCTGTTATAGCATTATTTTTATCAGGCTTATTCATAATTTGATCGGTTAGGTAAATTCCGTTTCCAAGTCATCACTATAAAAACCCTGAAGATCAGGGTAAAATTGTACTTTCACAGAAAAATATATGCGTCCTGTTTACGAATGTGATGGTTTTCTACAATCTTTCCGTATCTATTGAAGGATTATACCTTGAAATAAAAGCAATACCAATATGTTTAAAATAATTCTTTTACGATCCTCAAAACCATAAGGGGTCCATCTTTACCAGAATTCTATTGTTCACTTATAAGTTTACTGACAATTATGCTGACAGCTCATGAAATAATATCAAAAGCAATTCAATTCAATTTCAATAACTTTGTTAACTTTGCTGTAATTGGTAATTAATGTTTTTGGCAGACACATTTTCGCATTTGGATATCAATATTCAAACTATAAAAATGACGATTTGCCTCTGCAGAATTAAAAAAAATGCATTATCAGGTCGTTGAAATAGTAATGCAAGAATACGGGATTCAATAATATAGTAAGTTTCACCATTTTTTTAAGAATACGCTTGCACAATAGCAGGCAAAGTACTAAAGTTAGAAGGTAGTCCGGATTTAGGCGAACTGCTTGATTTTAGCCTGTAACATCTATCAAAATTTAAATTTAATATTGTTAATAATAGCTGTACCTGGTCCATAAAATGATTTATAAATATTATTACGAACGTGGATACAACTGAAAGCCATTCGGTTTTAACGAATAAAAAAGGCAGAGGGACAACCTGGATAAGTGTCCCCCGGGGATTATGGATTTTTTACCTCGTTATTTCAATTGTTATTTTGGCAGGTGGAATCGTATTTTTTATTGCCCAGAAAAATCAGCTTACAGATGAAAAGAGTGCAGAGTTATCTTCACTTGCAGAGCTGAAGGTAAATCAAATAACAAATTACAGGATTGAAAGATATGCAGAAGGCCATTTCCTATATGGAAACCAAACCTTCATCAATACACTGAAAAAATTTCTCAGTGATCCGACTACTGAAAACAAAAATAGCATAAACGACTGGCTGGCTACCATTCTAACCAACCATGCCTATGTGGATATTAACATCATAAATCCACAAACGTATAAAATCATTTATTCGATAAACAACGATAGTATTGACCATTCAGGTGCGTATGTCCCCGAAGCAGCTAAATGCCTTGAGACAGGAGATATTACATTTAGTGATCTGGAATTGAATCCGGCTGACAGTTCCATTCATCTCGATATTTTTGTTCCTCTTCTGTTGCAAACCCATACAAATACCGAAAAAGTTGCTGTAGTACAGTTTGTCATTAATCCCGAGAATGGCCTTTTCGAAGTGATGCAATCTTGGCCCACACATAGTAAAACCGGGGAAGTACTTGTGGTAAAGAAAGAAGGCAACAATGTGGTTTTTCTTAATGAATTGCGTTTCAAAAAACACAGTGCTTTAACTTTTAAATTACCGATTACCTCTCCTGATTTACCTGCTGCATGGGTTGCAGTAGAAGGCTTAGAAACCGTGAAAGAGGGTTTCGATTACAGGAATGAACGGGTTCTGGCCGCAACAAGAAAAATCCCAGGCACCGACTGGAATCTTGTTGTAAAAGTTGATACCAATGAAGTTTATAGTGGATTGGTTTTACGTGGCATCATGATCTTTAGTCTGATCGTCTTTATGCTTATCGCACTGGCATTGGGTTTTATTGCTTTTTGGAGAAACCGTGAATCCCATTATTATAGATTCCGGCTGGAGGATGCAGATACCATCAATAAGCTCAGCAGGATATATAAATTAATGAGTAACGTGGAGCAGTCCATTATTGTAGCAGATAATAAGGAAAAACTGCTGGCGGAAGCCTGCAAAATTATTTTTACCGACGGGGGTTACGATTTGTGCTGGATCGACATGTTAAATAGGGATTCCGGCAAATTTGAACAAATCGCATTATTTAATTCAGATGATCGCTATCGCGAAACAGCAGATTCGGCCATTGAAAACAATCCGATGGAGGGTTCAACTACTTTCTGGAGCACAATCATTGCCGGAAAACAGTTTGTGAGTAACGATATCCAAAATGATACGAACTTATCATCTGAACGAAAACTATCAATTCATCCGGAATTAAAATCACTGGCAGCATTTCCGTTATCTCAGAATTTAACTATCTCAGGTATTGTAAAAGTCTATTCCACCAAAGTCAATCATTTTTCGGAGGACGAACTCAAGCTCATGAACGGATTAGCACAGGAATTATCATTCGCCCTAAAAAAAATCGATGCTGAACGGAATGAAGAATTGATAAAAAAAGAGCTGATGGAGAGTGAGCAGAAGCTTCGATCACAAAATGAGGAACTTGCCCGTCTGAATGAAAAACATCTTTCGGTTATTGAAGAGCTGAAAAAATCGAATGAAAATATACAGCGGATCAATAAGGAACTGATTATTGCCCGTGAAAAAGCAGAGGAATCGGACCGTTTAAAGTCGACTTTCCTGGCCAACATGAGCCACGAAATCCGCACCCCAATGAACGCAATAATTGGATTTGCAAGTTTTTTAGGTAAAAGTGATCTCACAGACAGCGAAAGGGAAGAATATTCAAAAATCATTGTCGACAGGTCGGATGAACTGTTGCAAATCATAAATGATATTCTCGATATTTCGAAAATTGAATCAAAAACGCTTGTTCTGTATCCGGAAACATTTGTACTTGATAACCTGCTTGATGAACTTAACTTAATTTACACCAACAAACTGGAGACTTTAGGTAGAAATAAAATCCGGATTGTTTGCAAAAAACCTCCCGGAGTTAAACCGTTTTCGGTCACGACTGACCTGCTAAAATTCAGGCAAATATTCACGAACCTGCTCGATAATGCCCTGAAATTTACTGAAACCGGTAAAATCCAATTTGGATATTATGCAATTGAAGGAGATATACTGACTTGTTTTGTTGCAGATACAGGTGCAGGTATCGACCAGAAATACACGGATAAAATATTTGAGATATTCAGGCAGGCGGAACCGCCTCCCGAAAAAATATTAAAGGGTACAGGTCTGGGCCTTGCCATTTGCAAGGGAAATGCAAAATTATTGGGTGGTGATATCTGGGTTAATTCTGTACCGGGCGAAGGAAGCACTTTTTTCTTTTCTGTCAATTTTAATCAGGTTGCATCTGAAGGTCCTAATGAAAAAGATGCGGCTATTGGAAATTTGCACTGGAAAGTAAAGAAAATACTAATCGTAGAAGATGATGAATACAGCATTGAATACCTGAAAAAAACACTTGTAAAAACAGGAGCAGAACTCTATATCGCAAAAAGCGGGAAAGATGCACGGAAGTATTTCGACAAACTAAATGGCATCGATCTGATATTGCTGGATATGAAACTGCCTGATTCAAACGGATTGACTCTTGTAAAGGAGATAAAAGCAAAACGTAAAAATTTACCGGTAATCGCACAAACAGCTTTTGCAATGGAAGATGACAGGATAAAATGCCTCGAAGCGGGCTGCGATGATTACATTTCTAAACCTTACAAGCGTGAAGAGTTGCTTGTGCTGATCAATACCTATCTTTGATCTGAAATAAGGTCATTTTTGTTTTCCAACACCTTCCAATGACCTTCATTTTCCTGAATAGTACGTTTAAGTTATTGTGTGATGTGTTGTTTTTTGAGCCGTTTTTCCTTTGGTGCCGCTAAAGTAAAACTTACTTTACTTCCATTCTTCTGATCGCTTTCGATTTCAAAATTTCCACCCAGTTTTTCAATTATTCTCTGTGTTATTCCAAGCCCCAGTCCATATCCCTGAGGCTTTCTCTGGTCGTTTGGAATTTTGTTCAATCTTTCCTGATGATTGCCATTCGAATTCCAGCCCGGTCCGTTGTCATGTACTGAATATTTTACGATATCCCCTGAAGTTTCAGAAAGAATATCTATTTCAGGAGGTTTGCCGCCATACTTAAGAGCATTACTGATCAAATTGTACCAAATTTCTTCCACCCATGGGCCATAACCAAGACATGCGTGGAAATTTTCAGGAAAGTTTATCTTCGCATTTGTTTCATAAATTTCACGATCCAATCTCTTGAGTGCCGGCCGGATGATTTTATTCATATCCATCCTGTATAGTTTTACATCTTCCGTATAAGTGCCCGCAAATTGAAGCAATTCGTTGACGACAGTACTCGCTTTTTCTGCATTTTGTCGTATCATCGTGAGGCACTTTTTTTGTTCACTGTCCAGGTTTTCATTCAGTGAATCTGTCAAAACAGAACTCAACCCAACCAAGACATTCAGTGTTGAATTTATTTCATGAGCCACCGTATACGAATAGGCATCCAGGTCTTCGTTCCTCGCTCTGAGTTGATCCTCCGCCTTTTTACGCGCCGAAATATCCGTTATTAGGCCCATGGCAAACCTTCCGGATTTCAGTTCAAGGAAACTGAGACTGATTTCTACAGGGAATTCCGTGTTATTCTTTCTTTTTAAATAAAGATCGAGGTTGATCCCCATAGGCCGTCTGACTGGATTTCCGAAATATGCCATCAGGTGGCCGGTATGTTTATGACGAAACCGTTCAGGGATCAGTAAATTGATGTATTTTCCCTCTACTTCAGACTTTTTATACCCTGTCAATTCCTCAAGCTTCGGGTTGATCATGACTATCGTGCCTGATTCATCCGTAATGACAATGCCTTCGGCGACCGTTTCGAACAATGCATCAACAGAAATATCTTTCAATATGAATTTTTTCGTTTGATCACTGCCTGCTTCTTTTCCAGCATATTGGGAAGCTTCGTTATTATAATTTTTTATATTCATTTCGGAATTTTTCCATTCTTATTTAAAATTCTTTTCATCAGATTACACCGCAATTTTTATCACGATTGACCGGCAACTAATATCTAATTGCAAATTGATAATAATTTACCTGCATCAGACTGTTTTCGCCAATTTTATAAAAAAGAGTTCATAATTAAAGAATCGATTTCGGAAGGGCTTCTTGCAGAACGAAACAAATGGTAATTGTATAATCTAAAAAACTCAAACTGTCTTTTGTCGAGGTGGTATCGTTTCATATATTCCTGAAATGTAGTACGAATCATCTATATTTGATATTGTAGTTTGAATCAATAGAACAATATTAAACAGAAAAATAATTAGCAAACATAATTTTAACAATACCTTAACATTTGTAGCACTGGAATTAATTTTAAGCTGATCTCCTCAGTTTTACAGTATTCATAAATGAATACAGATGACCAGACGATTATATAAAAAATTATTCCTACCTGTCAAATTCCGGTTATTTTTGCTGATCGTTAAGAAAAATCATTACACAATACAAACGTGGATTCAACCCCGGTAATAAAAGTAACAAACGTACACAAGTCGTTCAAAACGGTTCAGGCTGTGAAGGGCATTGATTTGCAGATTGAAAAAGGACAGTTTGTTGCTATTCTGGGTCCGAACGGAGCCGGCAAAACAACCCTTGTCGAGATGATCGAAGGCATTCAGAAACCCGACAAAGGAGAGGTGCTCATCATGGGAAAGAAATGGCAGGGCAATGAGGATGAACTTCACCGTATGATCGGGCTTTCACTTCAGGAAACAAAGTTTATCGACAAGCTGAATGTAAGCGTGAAACCCTGAAACTTTTTGCCAGTTTTTTTAAACTTGAACGCCAACGGGTCGAAGAGATCATTGTTTTGTCAGGACTTGAAGACAAGGTCAAATCGTATGTGGTGAATCTTTCCGGGGGACAGCGTCAGCGGCTTGCATTGGGAATCGCTTTGCTCAATAACCCGAAAATCCTGTTGCTTGACGAACCCACAACCGGCCTCGACCCGAATGCACGGCAGGAAATCTGGTCGATCCTTTTACAACTCAAGGAAAAATCAGAAACTTCCCTGATCCTTACCACACATTACATGGAGGAAGCCGAACGTCTGTGCGATTACATCGTTATTCTGGATAAGGGGAAAATCCTGAAGCAGGGAACCATTGGCCAGTTATTGGAAGAAGATAAAAGAAAGGAAATCGTTATTGAATTTTCACTGGAAAATCCTCCGTTATCTGTCGCCGAAAAACTGAAGGATTGTCCCTTTGCTGTCAACTGGGATAGCGGTAAAGAAATCGGGAAAATGACACTTCAAACGATTGAAACGGAGCTCCCTGAATTTTTTATGTTTCTCAAAAAATCGGGACTGCATCCTGGAAGCCTGGAAAGCAGGCGCAGAACGCTCGACGATTTATTCATTTCATTAACCGGACGCCATCTTCATGAATAAAAATATCATCCATAACCAACTGTTCTACCTAATCGGTGCTTACTTTAAAGAAATGATCCGTCAACCCGGAGTTCTGTTCTGGGGCATCGCTTTTCCGATCCTCATGTCGCTTGGCCTGGGAATCGCCTTTACAAAGAAGACCGATACCGTAAGAAAAGTCGCCGTGATCGAACAAAACGCTGGCACAGGCAGGACAACTGCACGACGTATCGATGACTTCCTGAATAAATACACGACAAGGGAAAAGTCACCGGACAACGATACAATCGAATATAAACTGACCATTCGGGACGAAAAAATGGGCAATACGACCTTTCAGTTCATAAAAATGGATTGGCAGCAGGCGATGCTCATGCTGAAACGCGGTAACCTAAATGTGGTACTGGATGAAAATAAAGATTCAATACAATATCATTTCGATCCGCTCAATCCCGATGCCCAGCTTACTTATCTGAAACTGGCCAAACTCTTTGGGAAATCCGGATCTGTCAGCACTTCCGAACCGGCAAATATAAAACCTCTCACGGTTACCGGAACACGCTACATCGATTTCCTGATTCCCGGCCTCATTGCCATGGGTGTAATGATGTCGTGTATGTGGGGCCTCAGTTATGGAATTATCGAGAAACGTTCGAAGAAGCTACTAAGAAGAATGGTGGCTACACCGATGAAAAAATCCTATTTCCTGATCGCACTGATCACAGTAAGGATCGGGATGAACTTTATCGAATCCGGGTTGCTCCTGTTATTCGCATGGCTGGTGTTCGGCATAACGATACAAGGAAATATCCTCGCCCTCATTCTCATTTTTATCGCCGGTAACATTGCGTTTGCCGGAATTGCGATTTTTATTTCATCGCATACTTCAAACACGGAGATCGGCAATGGTTTTATCAATGCCATCGTAATGCCGATGATGGTAATTTCAGGAATTTTCTTCAGCTACCACAACTTTCCTGACTGGAGCATTGGCTTTATCCGTATACTTCCCCTTACCATGTTAGCCGATGGCATCCGGAGTATATTCATTGAGGGAGCAGGATTTCAGCAGGTCACTGTTCCGTTTCTGATCCTTACGATTACCGGAATTGTGTTTTTTGGTGCTGGCCTCAGAATTTTCAAATGGTATTGAAACGCTTAAGGAGTACCGTTCTTCCTATTCTTCTTTTGCAACACCGATCACCCCGCAGGCTACACGCGGACCCGCATTACCGGTAGGCTGTGTCTTAAAATCGTCTTCACCCTGGTGAACAATGATTCCTCTTCCGATAATCGACTCCTTTCCTGAAAATGAAAGTTTGGAATCAACATATTCCAAATGAGCATTTCCCGATTCATCGGCAAATACATTTCCCATGTCGCCTTCATGACGGATTTTATCCATGGGACCACCATGCCGCACATTTTCCGGGTTAAAATGCCCGCCGGCGGAAGTTCCGTCAGGTGCACTGCAATCGCCGTATTCATGAATGTGAAAACCATGGTTGCCGGGGGTAAGGCCATGCATATCCACCGTTACTTTTACGCCTCCTTTTACCTGTTCGAATTTAACAACGCCAACAGCGCTGTTTCCTTCGGTGGGATACAATACACAAACCGCCTTATGGATTCCCGTATCCGGTCCGCCCATGTCCTGATTTTCCCTTCCTACCTGGCCCTGAAGGCTGGTGTATAATCCGGGAAGTAAAAATATAAGAACTGCTAATAATTTAGTTGTTTTCATTTTGATTAGGTGTTTAATGATTAATTTCCACTTTAAGTCTGTTGATGCGTTTTATACTCAAACACTTTGGTTCCTAAAAAGTTTGAGGGATCGTGACCGTTTTGCCGTGGGTTTATGAAAATTTAACATCATCCCTGATTTTTGCATCCAGTTGTTAAAGTTGTGTTAAAATGCTGTTTATGTAAAAAATTGCATGTGGATTAATTGTTTTCTGATTTGTAATTTAAATCAGCGAATAGAATGAATACTAAAAAACCGTTGCAATTTCCATTGAGATCATTGAAAATGGATGTGGAAGGGGACTATTCAGGCCATTTCTTGCTCTGCCGATTCAGCCGGGTTGGCCTTGTTCTAAATAAGTTGTTATGAAAAACCAGAATCATCCTGGAGTCTATTTCCCGCCGCCATTGATTTATTTAATCATATTCCTGTTGTCGGTTTTCGTGCAGACAATGATACCGCTGAACGCCGGGAGGATCGATGTAGTGGTTTCCTTTTCGGCAGGCTACCTGTTCATTGCTGCCGGTATTTTTTTCGATCTTTCAGGTGGCTTCCAGTTTTTCAGGACACGGAATACCATCGTCACCATCCGTCCCGCTAATTCGCTGCAAACCGACCGCATCTATTCCGTATCACGAAACCCGATGTATTTAGGGCTGCTGCTAATATACTGCGGCTTTGCCTGTTTTTTCGGCAACCTGTGGACATTCCTTTTCATACCGGTACTCGTCATCATTATCCAGCAATGGGTTATCAAGCGGGAAGAAAAGTACCTCCACCGCAAATTCGGGAGGGAATACGCGGCTTACAAGCAGCGGGTGAGGAGGTGGATTTGATTTTTGTTTATGACATACTTGTCGGAACACCTGACTTTCCTATTCAATGAAATAGCTTAAAATTATAGGGGCAGCCAAAAACCTCCTTCATTGATTATTGGAAATTTGGGCTGCAAGCCCAAATCAGCGGAGCCACAAGTTGCAAACTTGCGGCAGCGGGGTGTTATTTTACTATTACGAATTTGCCTGAACCAATATTCCGGCCGTTTTGGATTAGTTTGTACTGATAGATTCCTTTGCTGAGTTCAGCCCTGCTAACCATGGCACTGCTTCCTGTAGTCTCCATTCTTTTTACTTCTTTTCCCAAATAATCATAAATAGCAATGATGGTCGGAATGCCCGGTTTATTTTCAAATTCAAGGGTTGAAACATCAGCCACAGGATTTGGGAAAATATGGGAATATACTGACAATTGTCCGGTTGTGTTAATACCCCCGGTACAATCATTTAATACCAAATGAATATTATCAATAAGCCAGCCTTCCTGGTTAGTATCAATTGTATCGCTTTTCATCGAAAACCGGATCGTTAATGAGTCATGAAAGTAGGATTTAACTCCAATTTCCCAAATCCAATGTGAAGTAGGAATCAACCCATCCATTCGAAGTACCTGTAAAAGCGCGTATATTACCCGTTATTGTATCGGCATTGGAGTAAAAAGAATTGCTATATGTAAATAATGGATCCGAATCGAATATAATATTCGTCCAGGTTGTGTCATCATCATATTTTACATCGATGAAGCCGCCATCTTTATTTTGCTCGAAATCATATTTATGTATAAAGGACAAACTTCCAATACCCCAGCAAATATTCGAGGGTAATATTTTAATTTCGAACGATGAATAATTATTGACGGGATAATTAGCTACCGTGTCAGTAATTATTGCATACGGTGTAGAAAAGGCACTGTCAAAAAATATTTTTTGCGGGATGCCTATCTGCCACACATTATCCGGCTGGCTTGTGTCAATTACGGCAAGCTGACTGTTGGTTTCAAAGTCGATGGAGGCCTCGTAAAGTATTTGCGAGTAACCATTTAAGAAAAGAAAACTCAGCAGTGTCAGAAAGTAAAAGTTTTTCATAATTTTATAAAGTTAAGTATTTTCTGAACCATTAACAGACAATCTACCCCTCATTCCCCAATTCCACCTCCCAGCTTCCCTGCGTAGTATCGTCGGGATTATAAACCATAAGGAATGTATTCGTTTCGGCGCCGAGTTCAGACGCAAATATTTCTTTTTGTGCACCTGCCGGCAGCTCAACAGTGGAACCGGGAACAGGATCGTCAGCCGATTTGGCTGTATAAATATTGAGCGATACGGTACCTGTATTGGTAAAAACAAACATAGTGTTCACATCAAATCCGCCTTCCATAATGGTAGCTGATGTTTTCGGTTCAACCGTACCGGTTAAAGGTAACGTCTGTTCCTCACCACCCGTTCCTGTAGTGTTTTCAACATACACCACGCCCCACTCGCGGGCTTTACGGCGCAGCGAAGAGGCTTCGTCGTGGCGAAAGGTAAATTCAACCTCGTCCCAGATGTCCTTTACCAGCAGCCGGGCTTCATCCAGCAATGCATGTACATCCTCCTGTTCTGAGTCGTAGGCATCCTTCAGACCGGTTTGCGTCTGCCTGTAACCGGTATATGCAGTGTATGCTCCATCCACTTCAGCAGCGGTTGGCATAGCCATAAGTTTACCGCCTGCGGTCACACGGTCGGCATCGCCGTTCTTAATGCGCAGCGCCCATGTCTGCAGATCGCTTTCGTTACTGATCACCGGAACCTTCGTATCGTTAATGTCGATACCGTAAAAAGGCCGGTCGGTAGCCGGGAACATGCCCCTGATGATGCCGTTGTTGAACGACTGGAAAAAATGCGAAACAAAAATACCTGCTCTATCAAACGCTTCGAACTTGGCGCGGGTGGAGGCCGCCTGGCTGGTAAGTGCCGCTTGCGCCTCGCTTACTTCGGTTTCGAGATTGGGTAAAAATGCAATCAACTGTGTGTAGGTAGCCTGGCTGAACGCCATGGTTGTCTTGTCGGTAAATGTTTCGGATTTGTTGAATGCGTTGCGCAATGCGTCCAAAATTTCTTCTACGGTACGGGGTAATCTGCGTGATGCCATAATTTTAAGGTTTTAATAATAAGGTTAAACATTGATTTGTAAATTGATCTGTTGTAAAAGTAAAATGGTTTTCATAAAAATCCAAATAAAATTGTGAAAAGTTTAACACTTGCATTTATTGCTGCCGGCAGAAAAACCATTAAAAACAGGTTAAAATACTGATTGTCAGGTCGGCATAATCGATTCCCGTACGCCGGAAGCCCTTTGACAGGTCTGTCAGATGGGTTTCTTTTTACCGGAAGGCAGTTGACAGGTCAGTCAGAGGTATTCCTTTTTACCGGAAGGCAGTTGACAGGTCAGTCAGAGGTATTTCTTTTTACCGGAAGGCAGTTGACAGGTCAGTCAGAGGGGTTTCTTTTTACCGGAAGGCAGTTGACAGGTCAGTCAGAGGTATTCCTTTTTACCGGAAGGCAGTTGACAGGTCAGTCAGAGGTGTTTCTTTTTACCGGAAGGCAATTGACAGGTCAGTCAGAGGTATTCTTTTTTACCGGAAGGCAGTTGACAGAGGTGGCAGATGGTTTCGGACGAAAAGTAATGGGTTTGACAGTTGGATAGTGGAGGGTTTAGTTCATGAAAGTTGCAAACCTTGGGGAAAAGGGAATTTTTTGTTTTTATGTATTGGAACCTACAGCACCTGAGTTAAACCGAACTAATTTTTCCCATTCAATTTCTCCATTATATTTACAAAAATCTAGTAGAAATTCTATAGTAAATCTATTTATTTAAGATACCTAAAGATTGAATAAATTTTTTGTTTTTTTCTTCGGCTTTATGACCAATCGGTTTTATAAATCCAGTATACAATTCTGCTCACCTGAAATTAAACTCCCAAAATCTTTTACCACATATTTTATAATAATTTCCTTTATCATTTGTTCTCTGTCCGTTCCTTGATTTCCGTAGCAACAACCATTTATAGCAACAATATTAATTTTTGAATCCTGTTGTTGCAAATCTTTTTCTTGCTGTTTTAAATTGATCAACCATTTTTTTAAATCTGACTGCTATTACCCCAATTTGGCCCTGATTTAATCGTAACGATATTCCTTTTACCATCTATTGTCAAATTCTAAATCAATTCCAGTAATTCCAGATTTCCAGCCACCAAAAACTTTTTCATTAATGAAAATTGCTAAATCCTTCCAACCAATCTCCAAATATAGTTTCTTCGTTTGATGAAATATGTGCATCTACAAGTCCTTTAACAATTTCCTGCGCAGTTAATACATATTTTGCTTTGAACAGATATGGATTTTTTCTTTTTAGAACTTTTGATAAGCTTAAAGTATTAAGACTTGATATTCTTTTTTGATGAAATGTTCCTATATTATCCTCAACGTACTGCGTAACGTCTTTCAGATTTAGTTTTTTCATATTTTATTTTTGGTTCTAATAAATATAATTCTACTGGTTTGAATTTCCTTTTTAACCATTTCAAAATATTCAGGAACAATTTCAATTCCAATTGAATTTCTTTTCATACGATTTGCAACAATATTGGTTGTTCCTGAACCCATAAATGGGTCAAGAACAGTATCACCTTCCTTGGTAAAAAGTTTAATGAACCATTCTGGAAGCCCTTCAGGAAAAGCAGCACTATGATTTTTATTGTTGCATTCTGTTGCTAAGATGTAAAACATTTGTAGGATAAGCCATTTCTCTGTCAAGCCAATTAGAAATATTTTTTCCAAAACCACTTCCAACTTTTGACTCATCTCGTGATTTTATCAGTATTACTAAGATTTTTTAATCTTGTCTTTGCCCAATCACCCATAGGAACCATGACCTCTTCCTGATACATATTGAATTTCTTGTCTTTATTAAATTGTATTAATCTCTCCCAAGCATCTCTAAATCGATTTGGCCATTTTCCAGGATAAGAATTCTTTTTATGCCAAATATATTCTTCAGTCCATAGCCAACCCTGTTTTCTCATTTCAAGAATCAATTCCATAACATAAGTACTTCTTTCACCTTCAACAACTCTTTCTTTTATATTTAGAACAAAAGTACCTGTTGGTTTTAAAACTCTAAGCAGTTCTTCGCAATTGGTAAAAACCATTCGACATATTTATTTGGACGAATTCCGCCGTATGTTTTTTTTCTTTGGTCTGCATAAGGGGGAGAAGTAAAGATTAAATCCACCGAATTATCTGGTATATTCTTCAATTTCTCTTTACAATCGCCTAAATATATATCTTTCTTAATCTCCATTCTGAAAAACTTCGTCTACAGAAAAAATTAATTAATTATTGTTCTGGTTTTCTCTTTGTATTAGTCCTATCAAACTAATTGCGACTGTATTTTTAGCATGCAGTATTAACTCGTTTATATGAATGACAAAATCATACTATTGTCCCTGACTGTCCAGATTATTTTCCTAACCATTCGTCGATTTCGTTGTTTGCCTGTTCATCCGTCAGGATGTCTCCTTCCCTGTATTGTCTTTGCGCATCTTCAACGGCACTTTTTTGCTCTTCCGACAGTTCATAAACCGAGAAGTCTGTCTCCTCATTTTCGATCAGGCGATACATCTCTTCAAGCAATTCCTCATTATCGGTGTGACCGATTTTTCTGATCAGCCTTTTTTTGAGTTCTATTACAGTCATCGCTAAGTTTTTTTTACAAAAATACAAAATACATATTCAGGTGACAATTTGAAAATGTGCCGATTTGAAAATTTGAAAATGCCGGGTTTGACGGAACAGCGAACTCCTAATTAACCAATCATCCAAATCTCAATCATTTATTGTATTTTTGTTTTGAAAATAGATGGCCGTGATCACTGCAAACTCCAAAAATAATGTACCAGTCAGGTTGAGCGAAGAAAGATGGAAACATATTACTACAGGTCATCCAGAAATGGCAGGTTTATATTTTGAAATACTGGAAACAATTGAAAATCCAGATTGTATTTATGAAGGAAATTATGGTGAGTTGATCGGCGTAGCTAAAATAAAAAGTATGAAGAATATGTTTATAATTGTTGTTTACAGAGAAGTTAGTCCTGTTGATGGATTTGTAATAACAGCATTTTCTTCAACTAAAATGCAAACATTCAAACATAAGAAAATTATATGGAAACAGCAGAAATAGAAGTAATCAATAAAATTTTACCGTGGTTTATCAGGCATAAAAATATATGGTCGGATTATGACCCGGAGGCCGATACGCTGTACCTTCACTTTAAAAAACCCAATCATTCCGATCATTCTGAGATGACAGAAGATGAAATCATTATCCGCTATGAACAAGGCGAGGTCATCGGGCTAACCATTCCGAATGCAAGCAAACGATAGTATCCTCAATTTGAAAATGTGCCGATTTGAAAATTTGAAAATGCCGGGTCTGATGGAACAGCGAACTCTTAATTAACCCAATCAACCTAATCAACTCAATTAACCAAATCACTATTCACTAATTACTAATGTGCTCCTTCCGCCAGCACCTCCTTCAGGTACTGCCCCGTGTAACTGGTGGGATGCTTCGCCACTTCTTCCGGCGTTCCTTCGCAAACGATCAGTCCGCCGCGGTCGCCACCTTCAGGGCCGAGATCGATGATGTGATCGGCTACTTTGATCACTTCCATATTGTGCTCAATAACCAGAACTGTATTTCCTTTGTTCACCAGTTTTTGCAGAACCTGAAGCAATACATTCACATCTTCAAAGTGCAGGCCGGTGGTGGGTTCATCGAGGATATACATTGTATTGCCGGTATCGCGCTTCGAAAGCTCCGTAGCCAGCTTCACGCGCTGTGCTTCGCCACCCGAAATGGTCGTGGACTGCTGTCCAAGGGTTATATATCCCAGCCCGACTTCCTTTATCGTCCGTATCTTCTGTGTTATCGCCGGGATGTTTTCGAAGAACTCTACGGCCTGATCGATCGTCATTTCAAGCACATCGTTGATCGATTTGCCCTTGTAACGTACCTCTAAGTGTTTCCCTGTTGTAACGTTTGCCATTGCATTCCTCGCACTGTACATGCACATCCGGCAGAAAATTCATCTCGATAACCCGAATGCCTGCTCCGCCACACGTCTCGCAGCGTCCGCCTTTCACATTGAATGAAAACCGCCCCGGCTTGTAACCGCGTATCTTCGACTCGGGCAGTTGCGCATACAATTTCCTGATCTCATCGAATACACCGGTATAGGTGGCAGGATTTGACCGTGGAGTCCGGCCGATCGGTGACTGATCGATATCGATTACCTTGTCGATGTGCTCAATTCCTTTGATAGAAGCATAATGTAAAGGTTTTCGGTCGGAACGGTAAAAATGCCTGCTCAAAATTGGGTAAAGGGTCTCGTTGATGAGTGTCGACTTGCCACTTCCCGAAACGCCTGTTATGCAAATAAACTTTCCCAGCGGTATGGAAAGATGAACATCCTTCAGGTTATTCCCCGAAGCTCCGGTGATCTCAATAAATTTACCATTTTCCGATCGCCTGACCGAAGGGATCTTTATTTGCCTTTTTCCACGGATATATTCGCAGGTGATGGTTTGGCAGTCTATCATATCTCCGGGTGAACCCTGGGCAACAATTTCACCTCCGTGTACGCCGGCTCCGGGACCGATGTCGATGACATGATCAGCCGAAAGGATGGTTTCTTTATCATGCTCGACCACAATGACCGAATTCCCGATGTCCCTCAGATTTTGCAACGAGCGGATCAGCCGGAGGTTATCACGCTGATGAAGGCCGATGCTGGGTTCGTCCAAAATATAAAGAACACTTGTCAATTGCGAACCGATCTGTGTCGCGAGCCGGATACGCTGCGATTCTCCTCCCGAAAGACTCCGGGCTGGACGGTTCAGGGCAAGATAATCAAGACCCACATCGAGCAAAAACCGGATACGGTTCTTGATTTCACGGATGATCTCATGGCCAATAAGCTTTTTCTTTTCGTCGAATTTATCTTCCAGTCCGTCCACCCACGTATCCAGCCCGACCAGATCGAAGTTGGCAACCTGTGAAATGTTTTTATCATCGATCCTGAACCATAACGATTCCTTTTTCAAACGCAAACCGTTGCAATCCGGACAATCAATCGTATTCATGAAATTGTTGGCCCATTTTTTAATGCTGGCTGAAGGTGAATCATTGAACTGGTTGGTAATAAAATTAACGATTCCTTCAAAATTCAAAGTGTAGGTAGAGGTGATGCCCAGGTATTCCTTTTTGATGTGGTAAGTTTCGTTCGAACCATAAAGGATCGTAGCGATCGCTTCATCCGGAATATCCTTTATCGGTGTGTCGAGTGTAAATCCGTACTTTTCACCGATGGCTTCCATTTGGTGGAAAATCCAGCTATGCTTGTATTCGCCGATGGGAGCGATACCACCTTTCCTGATGCCTTTACTTTTGTCAGGGAAAATTTTATCGAGGTCGACTTCGGTGATCACCCCGAGGCCGTTGCATTTCGGACAGGCACCGTAAGGTGAATTGAATGAAAACGAATTGGGTTCAGGCTCGTTGTAAGATATTCCGGTTGTCGGGCACATCAAAGCCCGGCTGTAATGCCTGATTTGATCCGTCTCCGTGTCGAGAACCATCACTGAACCTTTTCCGTTCTTCATCCCCAGTTGAATCGATTGAAGCAGCCGTTTTTCAGCCTCCGCATTCACCTGTATGGTATCCACTACTACTTCAATATCGTGGACCTTATATCGGTCCAATTGCATACCAAACGTTATTTCTTTGATCGTACCGTCGACTCTGACTTTTAGGTAACCCTGTTTGCGGAACGATTCGAAAAGTTCCCGGTAGTGTCCTTTACGGCCTTTAACGATGGGTGCAAGAATCACGATCTTTCTCCCCGAATAAGTCTCTTTAATGAGGCTGATGATTTGTGATTCCGTATAACGGACCATTTTTTCACCCGTTTCGTATGAAAAAGCATCGGCGACACGCGCATACAATAGCCGCAGAAAATCATAGATTTCAGTTATGGTTCCAACTGTTGAACGCGGATTCTTGTTGACCGATTTTTGCTCGATTGAGATCACCGGGCTGAGACCGCTGATCTTATCGACATCCGGTCGTTCGAGGTTCCCGATAAACTGCCGCGCATAAGCCGAGAAGGTTTCCATGTAGCGGCGCTGGCCTTCGGCATAAATGGTATCGAAAGCAAGCGAAGACTTTCCGCTGCCACTTAAACCGGTGATCACGACTAGTTTGTTGCGGGGTATTTTAACATCGATATTCTTGAGGTTATGTACCCGCGCTCCGTAAATTTCCAGGTAGTTGTTTGTTTGTATCTCCTGTTCTGCTTCGACTTTATGTAATTCCTGCCGCACTGAAATAAATTTCAAAAAATCGTGCAAAGATACGATGATTTCGGCTTAGTTTATCTCATCCACTTTAAGCGTATCGTTAAAAATCTTATCGGGTTCATTGATTTTTTTGTCGAGCTTTTTATACTCTGGAAACCCGTCTTTCGGAATTAAAATAGTATAAAGTTTACCCGATAGGTCAGGTAGATGGTCTGACCGCAGCCAGGGATTGAACTCCTTCAGAATGGAATAATTGATATTGTGTTTTAAGGAAAAAGCAACGAGGTCGTCGATGGATTCTTTTACTTCAATTTTTTTTGTGGGTATTACGGGATACAGATCGGCTTCCCGGATATAAAACCCATACTGAACCGGGTGCTCATAAATATATTTCAGGGCTAAAATACGGAAGACATAGCGCGAAGTTTCTTCACCGATGTAAAGATCATAATAATTGTCGATCTGTTGTTTTGCAATGGCGTCGGATATTCTTTTCTCGCCGGCATTGTAAGCGGCAGCAACCAGCGTCCAGTCTTTGAAAGAATCGTACAGTGCCAGAAGATGACTGCAGGCAGCTACCGTAGATTTTTCAACATTGTATCGTTCGTCCACATCGTCGTTCACTTCGAGGCCGTATTGTTTTGCTGTTTTATCGAGAAACTGCCAGTAACCCGATGCGCCTTTGGGTGAAACTGCATTCGTCAGTCCGCTTTCAACCATAGAAAGGTATTTAAAATCATCGGGAATGTTATACTTTTTCAGTATGGGCTCGATGACAGGAAACCAACGGTGAGCACGCTTCAGGAGAAGAATTGTTGAAGTGTGCCAGTAAGTGTTTACAAGCAACTCTCTGTCGAGATTTTCTCTGACATAAATCAGGTTTAACGGAGTTGCCTCTCCTGCAAAATCAATGGCTGATGGAATGGATGGAGAAAATATTTTATAATTATTGCGAAATGCCTGCTCATAATCCTTATCGGAGATTTTTTCTTTATCCGTAGAATAAATAAACAGAATTGCCAGCAGTAAAATGCCAAGTCCCATTAAAGGGAGAAGATATATTTTTTTCATTGAATAATCCCAAAATTTAAAATTTGCTTTCCAACTGACTGAAAAGAGGTGCTACAATATCTTTTTCCGATACAATGGGATCCTTGTAACCCCAATCGATATTTAGCTCCGGATCGTTCCAGCGAATGCTCCCTTCAGCATTTTTGTTGTAATAACTTGTACACTTATACTGAAAAATGGTTTCGTCCTCGAGCGTCAGAAAACCATGTGCAAAGCCGGGAGGTATCCAGAGCATGGTTTTGTTTTCCTCAGATATTTTTTCAGCGATCCATTTTCCATACGTGGCTGAATTTTTCCGGATATCCACAGCCACATCCAGTACAGCTCCTTTTACGACCCTGACAAGCTTTCCCTGCTCAAACGGAGGATTTTGAAAATGCAATCCCCGTAAAACCCCTTTCTGTGATTTGCTCTCATTATCCTGAACAAAATCAAACAATATTCCTGCTTCTCTTATTTTGTCGAGCCGGAAGGATTCAAAAAAATAACCTCTCTCGTCGCGAAATACGTTTGGTTTTACGATCAGCAAATCATCTAATCCGGTTGTTTTTAATTCCATTCTTTACGTATACGTTGATTCGACCGTTTGTTCCTGATTGTGTTCACTTATTAAAATTAAATATTGATAGGTTCCCCATAAGCCACAGCAACAGCCTCTTTCACTGCTTCCGACATCGTCGGGTGCGGATGAATGGTCTTCAGAATTTCATGTCCTGTGGTTTCCAGTTTGCGGGCTGCAACAGCTTCGGCGATCATTTCGGTAACATTCTCACCGATAAAATGGGCACCCAGCCATTCGCCGTATTTGGCATCGAAGATCACCTTGACAAAACCTTCCTTGTTGCCTGCTGAGCTTGCTTTACCTGAAGCTGTATAAGGAAATTTCCCAACCTTGATCTCGTAACCGGCTTCTTTTGCTTGTTTTTCATTCATTCCGACCGAAGCAATTTCAGGGATCGTATAGGTACAGCTCGGAATATTGCCGTAATCGATTGGTTCGGGATCGAGGCCGGCCAGTTTTTCCACACAGCAGATTCCCTCTGCTGAAGCGACATGCGCCAGTGCAGGCCCCGGAACGATATCCCCAATGGCATAATAGCCGTCAACACTTGTCTTATAATATGTATCAACCACTACCTTGTCTTTTTCGGTTTTAATACCAACTTCCTCCAATCCGATTTCCTCGATATTCGATTTAATACCTACGGCAGAGAGAACAATCTCGGCTTCTAAGGTTTCTTCCCCTTTTTTCGTCTTTACCTTTACCTTGCAAAGTTTGCCTTTACTGTCCACCGATTCAACCGAGGAAGCAGTCATAACCTTTATTTTTGCCTTTTTGAAGCTTCTTTCCAGTGTTTTGGACACTTCTTCATCTTCGAGCGGTACAAGGGTTGGCAGGAATTCGACGATTGTTACCTCGGTTCCAACAGAATTGTAGAAGAAGGCGAATTCCGAACCAATGGCTCCCGAACCGACGATGATCATTGATTTGGGCTGTTTGGCAAGGCTCATGGCTTGTCTGTAGCCGATCACTTTTTTTCCATCCTGTTTAATTGAAGGCAGCTCTTTTGAGCGGGCGCCGGTCGCTATGATGATATAATCAGCATCGTAATCGGTTTTTTTCCCGTCTTCAGCAGTAACCTCAACTTTTTTTCCGGGCTTTACTTTTCCTTTACCCTTCAGTAAATCAATCTTATTTTTTTTGAACAAATATTCGACACCCTTACTCATGGCATTGGCCACATTCCTGCTTCGTTCAACCATTCCCTTGAAATTTGCTTTCGCTTCACCTTTAATTTCAACCCCATAATCTTCTGCATGTTTTAAATAGTTGAAAACCTGAGCACTTTTCAACAGTGCTTTTGTGGGTATGCAACCCCAGTTAAGGCACACGCCTCCCAGTTCCGCTTTTTCGACGACGGCTGTTTTAAACCCAAGCTGTGAAGCCCTGATCGCTGTTTCATAACCTCCCGGACCGCTTCCGATAATGATGATGTCGTATTTCATAAAGCCATGTTTTATTAATTATTCAGGCTGCGAAATTAGGAAAAATTATTGCTACGATTAAAGTGCGATTTTGATAGTTTTCGAATGATTTTAATCTATAATTGATTACATAATAATACAAAATGAACTAAAATCATTATGCTTTTTAAAATTTTCATGAAAATATCTAATCATCTCATCAAATATGTTTGAAATATGGTATCAAATTAATAGTTTTGCATGTCCCATTATTCAGTGAGTTAAATAATTCCGCAACATAAATAACAAGAAAAAAAATGAAAGAAGGAGGAAAAAAATTTTACATCGAAGCTGCTAAAAGGTCGATGTCATGGCACAAAGCCAATCTTGAATCGATGAAAAAGAAAAAATTCGATACCATTGCTGTTCATGGCATTTATTCGATGCAGGAAGCACTGGATTTTAACCAGGGTAGTATCATTGAGCCGATATACATGAGCACCTCACAGGCCTATCGTGATGCTGACGAAATGGAAGCGGCGCTGGGTTATGAAATTCCAACATGGTGCTATTCCAGGATCGCCAACCCTTCGATGTATTATCTCGAAGGTGTCCTTGCTTTACTTGAAGGATACGGTGCCGATATCGAAACATCCTGTTGTGCTACGTCTTCGGGGATGGGTGCTATCCAGAGTGCAGCAGATCCTTTTCTTGTGGTTGACCCCAAAGATCCCGATGCGAAAATAAATTTTGTGGCGACAAGCCAGGTTTACGGTGGAACGTTTCAGCAATTTGCTGTAAGGAAAGACCAGGAAAAAAACATTGAATGGCGAAAGGTTATCAACTCGAACGACATTGATGAATGGGCTAAACTGATTGATAAAAATACACGGTTTTTGTATGGTGAAATGCCAAGTAATCCTGGTCAGGCCTTTTTCGATCTGGAAAAAGTAATTGAACTGGCACATAAGCATGGGATTCCTGTGATTGTTGATGCTACAGTTGCCACACCTGCATTGATGCGGCCTCTGACATTGGGAGCAGACATCGTGGTTCAATCCATTTCAAAAACAATCACTTCCAGTGGATTTGGAATCGGTGGAGCTGTTATTGCACGTAAAAATCTGGTTTCGAAAATTGGCCCCGATGCCATGAAAGCCGATTTCGGGACTTATATCAAGCTCTTACCCAACCGCGACAATGGGCCGAACATTAGTCCGTTTAATGCGATCATGGCGTTGAACGATGTCAGGACCATCCGCTCAAAAGTTGATCAGTTCAGTAAATCAACGATGAAAGTTGCAGAGTACCTTTCGAATCACAAACATATCGAACAGGTCGATTACCTCGGACTTGAATCGCACCCGCTGCATGAACTGGCAAAGAAATATTTAGTGCTCGTCGATTCGGAGTTTGATCCTCAGTACGGTAAAAAAGTGAACCGCTATGGCCACCTGATGTCTTTCAGGGTAAAAGGAGGTGGCCAGGCTGCACGCGATGTATTCGACGGATTCAACATGATCTGGCGTGCAACGGATCTGGGCAGGGTGAAATCAGTTGCTACGATTCCAGCTATTTCAACACACTCACAGCAAGGCGAGGAAGGCCGCAAGCTGGCCGATATTCCGGCAAGCCTCATCCGGCTTTGTGTTGGTGGTGAGCATCCGGATGATGTCATCGCTGATTTGGACAGGGGGCTATCAGTCCTTGACGGTAAAAAGTATTTCGTCACCTCTCCTGATTTCTCAGCGGGTGGCGCTTCTTCAGCAACTTTAATCAGAAAATAATTATAACAAACAAGAGATATGAAACATAAAATAGGTTTACTTGGATTCGGTACGGTTGGCCAGGGGATCACTGAAATCCTTCTGGATAAAAAGGATTACCTAAAAAAGAAATATGGATTTAAATTCGACATCGTGGCAGTGGCAGATGCTGTTTTCGGCAATGTTTATAATGCCAAAGGTCTCGATGTTCAGCAAATGTTGAAGGAAGCCAAATCCAAAAAGAAATTCACAAAAGATAAAGTGGACTGGGATAACCTGAAGCTGATAAAAAAATCAAATACAACAGTTTGGTGTGAATTAACATATACGGATCTTAAAACAGGAGGTCCTGCTATTGATCATGTAAAAACAGCACTGAAATCAGGGAAACATATTGTTACCAGCAATAAAGGCCCTGCTGCTTTATACTATCCTGAAATGAAAAAAATTGCTGACAAAAACGGTGTCAAGTTCATGATCGAAGGAACAGTCGTTGCCGGTACCCCTATAATCAATCTGACAAATGGCCCGTTGGCCGGATGTACAATATCGAAGATCAGGGGTATTTTAAACGGAACGACCAATTACATGCTCACCGAAATGGAAAAAGGAATGAGTTATGCAGACGTTTTGAAAGTCGCACAGGAAAAAGGATATGCTGAAGCTGACCCAACCGGTGACGTCGAAGGCCATGATGCACGCGGAAAAGTGACTATCCTTGCAAATATAGTGATGGGTGCCGGAATCAAGATCGATGATGTTCCCTGCAAAGGGATCACAAAGATTACCCCTGCCGACATCGAAAAAGCCAAAAAGCAGGGTAAACGCTGGAAACTGATCGGTTCGGTGGAAATGAAAGACGGGAAAGTGATCACATCCGTTTCTCCTGAAATGATTGACCTTAGCCATCCTCTGGCAGGCGTGATGGGAGCTACAAACGCACTGACCTTCACAACTGATTTGCTTGGTGATGTTACCATCGTTGGACCTGGGGCTGGTAGAAAAGAAACGGGATTTGCAATATTGACGGATTTGCTTGCTATCAATGGAATTTCGTAAGTTTGTAATTCATTCAATTAATTATTTATAATCATACAGATATGCAGAAACTCATAGAAAACGCGATACCCGAAATAGCTAAGTTCAGTGAGAAACATCACGTTGATAAGTTATATCTATTTGGTTCTGCTACTAAACCCGCTTTTAATGAAACCAGTGATTTAGATTTTCTGGTCTCTTTTCAAGAAATTCCTTTACTTGAATATGCGGATAATTTCTTTGATTTTAAGTTTGAATTAGAAGACCTGTTCAATCGAAAAATTGATTTGATCAGTGAAAAATCATTAACAAATCCGTATTTAATCAAATCAATCAATCGTACAAAAATTCTGCTTTATGACAGAAGAAATTCAAAAGTATTTGCATGATATAAGTGTTTCGATTTCTGCCATTAATAGCTACCTAAAAGATTGCAATGATTTTGATGATTTCAAAAGACAAAGGATGTTAAAAATGGCTATTGAAAGAGAATTTACAATAATTGGTGAAGCAGTAAATCGCATTTTAAAACTCGATAGCTCTATTTCCATTTCTAATCAAAGGAAAATAGTGAGTGTCAGGAATTATATTATTCATGGGTATGATAGTGTTGATTATGAGACGCTATGGAGTATAATAAAACGACATCTTCCCATTTTAGAAAATGAAGTTAATTTATTATTAATGAAATAAAAAATGTCTTATACAGGTAAATTTTTGCAAGTTGATTTAACAATCAAACAGCATTTTATAGGCGAAACTGAAAAAAATCTCACCGATTTATACATTGGAGGAAAAGGACTCGGGTTTGCTTTACTTGACCAAATTGCTCCAAATCCTGATCCTTTGGGACCTGAAAACCCATTGATTTTTGTAAACGGGCCTTTTACAGGCACTAAAATACAGACAAGTGCACGAACAACGCTTGTCACAAAATCACCCTTAACAAATTCAGTGCTCGACAGCCATGTAGGAGGAAATTTCGGGCCTGCCATAAAACGAGCTGGTTTTGATTACATGATCATTTCCGGAAAGTCGGAAACACCGGTCTATTTATACATTACGGATGAAAAGGTAGAAATCAGAGATGCCTCCGATTTATGGGGTAAAGGGATTTTTTATTCGAATGATACATTAATTGATCGTCATAAAGGAACTAACCCAAGGGTGGCGGCCATTGGCCCGGCCGGTGAAAATCTGTCACGGATCGCCTGCATCGGGGTTGACAAACACCGGAATTACGGACGTGGTGGTGCTGGAGCAGTGATGGGTTCAAAAAATTTAAAAGCGATTGTGGTTGACGGAAATACGCCAATTAAGTATTTTGACCAGGAAAAATTCAAAGAGGTCAATCTGAAGTATACGCGTGAAATTACTTCCAACGAAGGTGTAAAGTTCCGACGGATAAAAGGAACTATGAAGTGCGTTCGCAGTGGTCAGCAAAATGAATATCTGCCGACAAAAAACTATCAATTGGTGCAGTTTGATGATTTTGAAAAAATCAGTTCTGAAGCAGCAAGGGAAGAATTGAATTGGGAAGATACAAGTTGTTTTAACTGTGCTATCCGCTGTTCAAAATGGGCCCGCTGGGACGGACATGAAATCGAAGGCCCTGAATTTGAAACAACAGCTTTCCTCGGTTCCGGAAGCATGGTAAATAGTATTAAGGATGTTTCATGGGCTAATGAGATTTGCAACGATCTGGGAATGGATACGATCAGTGCCGGTATTACCTGCTCATTCGCTATGGAATGTTATGAAAAAGGAGTGATCGATGACTGGCAGGGATTAAAAATGGAGTGGGGCAATGCAGAAGAGCAAAGGAAATTGCTGGAGATGATGGCATACCGGAAAGGCATCGGTGATCTTTTTGCCGACGGAACGCGGATCGCTGCAAAAAAAATTGGGAAAGGAAGCGAGGAATGGGCGATTAATACATACGGCATGGAACTTTCAGGGATCAATCCGAAAGGATCTTTAACCATGGGTGTAATGTTTGCTGTTGCTGATTTTGCAAGCCATACACGGTTGTGGATTGCTGAACAGGAATTGGGACCTGACTTTACAATTGATGATATTCCTCAAGCCCTTGCTGATGGTCTTGATACGGTAAATGTGCGAAACAGCCTGGTAATATGCGATTTCGTTCCCCTGGATCTGGATAAACTGGCTGAATTACTGAATGCCGCTACTGGTTCACACCATAATGCAACTTCGCTGCTTAAAGTCGGAACGAATCTGACACACCTGGCACGAAAGTATAATCTGAGAAATGGAAGAACACACGAAGATGATACAATTCCAGACAGATTTTTTAATGAAGAATCTTTAGCAGGATTTATGCGAGGAAAAAAATTAGACAAAGACTACTTTCGTTCAATCGTCAGGAAATATTACCATCTCCGCGGTTGGAGTGAAAAGGGAGAACCTTCTACCGTAACTGTCTAAAATCAGCTTTCTGTAATCTATTTTTTAAACCGATAAACTTTTCTCAACGAAAGAAGTTTTTAATATACGGCAGTTAAGTTTAAATGCTGTAATTGAAAATATTCGCTTTACCATACAATTTCAGAGTTAGAAATCAACCTGCAGATTAACATACAAAATTTACAGATTTATGAAAATGCTTATAGGTGGAAAATGGATCGATAAGGATAAAAAGATAAACGTGTACGATCCGTTTGATCATTCGGTTGTGGAAACTGTTCCTAAAGGAACCAGGGAAGATGCTCAGGCAGCAATAAAATCGGCCATCAGAGGTTTTGAAATTTCGCGGAAGATGCCGGTTCACGAACGGGCAAAAATTCTCAGCAAGACGGCGGATTATATTGAAAACAGGCTTGAAGAATTTGCCATTACGATTGCGCGGGAAGGTTCGAAGACAATCCGTGAAGCCCGCAAGGAAGCAAGCCGCTGTGTGAATACATTGCGTGTTTCGGGAGAAGAGGCAAAACGGTTATTTGGTGAAACCATACCTTTCGATTCCTTCCCGGGTGGTGAAAACAAGGTCGGTTATTTTTACCGAATGCCTGTCGGAATTATTCTGGCTATTACACCATTTAACGATCCGTTGAACCTTGTGGCACATAAATTAGGTCCTGCTATTGCAGGGGGAAACGCTGTGATCTTAAAACCGGCAACAGTAACACCGCTTTCTGCTCTTAAATTAGCTAAAGCATTTATCGAATCAGGATTACCTTCCGAATGTCTTCAGGTAATCACAGGTCCCGGCATCGAGATCGGACCCGTTCTGGTGAAAGATGAAAACATCCGGATGATCTCATTTACAGGTGGGTTTGAAGCAGGTAAACAGATAACCACGATGGCTGGAATAAAAAAGATCGGAATGGAACTGGGATCAAACAGCCCTGTGATCGTGTGGGATGATGTGGATATCGATTATGCTGTTGAATCATGCGTTTCGGGAGCATTCTGGGCTGCCGGACAAAATTGCATCGGTGTCCAGCGGATTTACATTCATAAAGGCATTTATAAGGAATTCAGAGATCGTTTTAAAAAGCGAACCTTGAAATACAAACTTGGCAACAAATTGGACGAAGACACTGATATGGGTCCGATGATCACCGAGCAGGAAGCCATGCGTGTTGAAAAATGGATAAAGGAAGCTGTAGCGATGGGTGCAGTCTGTGTTTGTGGTGGAAATCGAAAAGGTGCATTGATGGAACCCACTGTCCTTGAAAATGTACCTGAAAATGCAACCATTCATAAAGAAGAAGTTTTCGGCCCGGCTGTGAATCTTTATTCCATTGAAACTATGGACGAAGCTATTCAAAAGGCAAACAGTCTTCCATTTGGATTGCAAGCTGCGATTCTTTGTAACAATATTAATTTGGCAATGAAAGCTGCATACCAGCTTGAATGTGGTGGTGTCATCATCAACGAATCAACCGACTACCGGCTCGATTCCATGCCATTTCGGAGGGATAAAAAATTCGGGGCTTGGACGGGAAGGGATCAAATTCTCATTACAAGAAATGACTGAACCAAAGACAATTTGCATTAATTTACTTGAATCCTGATGCCTGCTTAAATCCAGATATCCCTGATTGGCAGCATCTCATTCTCTCTTTTTGATTTCAAAAAATGCTTTTGAAATAATTCCTTCTGCACTTTAGAAAACATATTCCCTTATTTTTGCAAAAAATCAAACAAATGAAAAAAGGCGCCTATACGTTATTGATCACTCCGTTTAAAAACGATTATTCCCTCGATGAAGAAGCTTTACGCAGACTTGTCAGAAGGCAGGTAGATTCGGATGTTGCTGGTATCGCTCCGCTGGGAGTGACTGGTGAAAACACATTGATGACCGATGCGGAAGTAAAAAGACTGGTAGAAATTGTTGTGGAAGAGGCAAAAGGCAAAAAAGCCATACTTCCGGACGTGTGTCTTGCCAGTACGCCTGCTTCGATCGACAGGGCTAAGATGTATGCTGATCTGGGAGCGGATTATGTTGTTGCTTTTTCGCCGTTTATGGTGTTGCCGGTTCATTCAGCACTGGTAAAATACTACGAACAATTAGCGGATGCTTCGCCGGTTCCAATTATCCTTCATAGCTCGAAAGGTCGCACAGGAGTGGAGCTTACACCTGAAATGACCGCTGAACTTGCCAAACATCCCAACATTGTAGCTACCAAAGATGGCAAAAAAGAAATCGATCACCTGGCCAAGATCCTTTACCTGACGCATAATGATGATTTTCTGGTTTTTACGGGAAAAGACACAACTGCATATCCGACCGTAGCATTTGGTGGAGCAGGATCTTTCTCGGTTGCCGGTAATGTTGTTCCGGATGTGATGGGTAAAATGATCAATTTAGCATTAGCTGGCAACCATGAGGAAGCACGGAAATTACATAACGAATATTATCTGCTGTTTGAAGCCTGTCGCTTCGAATCCAACCCAATGGGTGCCAAAAAAGCACTCGAAATGATGGGACTGATTAATGGCTCACTGAGGCCTCCCTTAACTCCCTTAAGCGAAGAGAAAACAAAAATTCTAATGTCCATACTGAAAGAAAGAAAATTAATTTAGAAAAAAGGACTCACACTGCCTTTCAAGGACTACTTGAATCATTCAGAAAGCAAGGTAAGTTTGTTTATTTCGTATCTTTGGAGTCACGAAAATAAAGAGATGGAAAAAATAGTAAATATTCATATAGAAAAGTTACCAGAAGGGGTTTATTTAGCGACATCTGATAATATCCAGGGATTAGTAGCACAGGGTCGTACAATTTCGGAGACACTTGAAATAGCACGTGATGTAGCTAAAAAATTGATTGAAGCTCAACTTGGATCAGAAATGGAAGTTATTCTGAATTCTGCAAAAGATAAATTTGATTATCCTCTCATCGTAGGCATTTGATTAATGGGGCGGCTTGCAGGATTTAAATATCGTGATATTACCCGGAAGTTAAAAAAATCCGGTTTTTCTTTTTACCGGCAGGCTGCGGGAAGTCACGAAATCTGGTATAATGAGCAATCCAGGCGATTTACAACTATACCTAATCATCCCGGAGATATGCCTCAAGGAACTTTGCATGCCATTTTAAAACAAGCTGGAATTAAACCGGAAGATTTTTTAAACGAATAATTATGAAATCTGTGAAAATACATGCCCCTGCCACCAGCGCAAATGTAGGTCCTGGTTACGATATTTTTGCCCTGGCTTTGAAAGAACCTTATGATGAAATCGACCTTGAACTGAATGATTCAGGAAAGATCAGCATCGAGATCATTAACGACATTCAGAATATCCCCACCAATCCATCGGATAACACCGCAGGGTTGGCAGCTTTGGAATTATTTAAAGTGTTAAACAAGAAAGAAGGTCTCGTGATCCGCATCATCAAGCACATGTGCTCGGGAGGTGGAATGGGTACAACAGGTGCATCGGCTGCCGCAACGATATTCGGACTGAACAATCTGCTCAATCTCAATCTTTCGGATAACGAAATGATAAATTTTGCGCGACAAGGAGAGGTGGCTTCCGGAGGATCACCCCATGCTGACAATGTTTCGGCTGCAATCCTCGGCGGATTTGTTCTTGTTAAGAGTTATAATCCCATCGATGTTCTCAAACTCGAATTGCCCGAAATCCCGGTCGTACTTGCTGCCATCCGCAAAAGCCAGCGAACTACCCGAGGATTCATCACCTATGAAATCGGGCAGGATAAGCTGAAAGAGCAAATGGCCCGCTGTTCACGGGTAATTCATGCGATTCATACCAAAGACCTGGTGGAATTCGGCAAGGCCATCTCTGTCGATTATATACATGAACCTGTGAGGGGAGCCGCCATTCCCGACTACTGGGAGATCAAGAAAAAAGTAATTGAAATGGGTGCATACGGATGTACGATCAGCGGCGGCGGTTCATCGGTCATTGCCTTTTGCCCCGCAAACCTTCAGGAGGAGATTTTCACTTTTATGGAAAAGAAATTTTCCCCGAATCCCAACTATTCAAAAGTTTATAAAACATTCACCTCGAACAGCGGTGTAAAGGTGATAAGCTAACTTAAATCTCATTTTAATGACGTTCGATTTCAACGGAAAAAATATTCTCGTAACCGGTGCCTCAAGAGGAATCGGAAAAGCAACAGCGATAATGTTCGCAACGTCCGGAGGCAATGTAATCGTTCATTACCATAAAAATTCTGATGCCGCGCAAAAAGTTCTGAATTCGTTAGGTAAAGGCAATCACATGTCGGTCCAGGCAGATCTCTCCGATCCGAAACAGGTGGAACAAATGAGCAAACAATGCATTGAAAAGTACGGCCGGATCGATGTTTTGGTGAACAATGCCGGGGTTTTTGAAGAGTTCGATGTGTTATCACTGAATTATCAGGACTGGCAAAAATCCTGGGAAAAAACAATCCAAACCAATCTTACGGGAACAGCAAATCTTTCCTTTCTTGTAGCTAAAGAGATGAAGGATAAAGGCGGGTGTAAAATCATCAATGTTTCCTCACGCGGTGCATTTCGCGGCGAACCGGATGCCCCGGCGTACGGAGCCAGTAAAGCCGGATTGAATTCATTCGGGCAGTCGTTTGCCAAAGCATTTGCAAAACATAAGATTTATGTTTACACCGTTGCTCCCGGATTTGTGGAGACTGATATGGCCGCCGGAGCGATGGTCGGAGAACGTTCACAGGATATTATCAATCAAAGTCCGTTAAAACGGATCGCGCAGCCGGAAGAGATCGCACGGACGATTCTTTACCTTGCCTCGCCGGGAACCGAATACATGACAGGCTGTATCGTTGATATAAACGGAGCATCCTACCTGAGGACATGATAGGACCTGGTGATCGGTGATAGATGATTCCTGAATAAAGTGTAGTGCGTAATGATTCCGATAGTCCCTGAAACAGCCGGAATCCGGACACTAATGAACAGTAAAAAGAAACCAGGTAAAAAATCTAAACTATTTCAGGTATTTATCTATTTTTGAATTCTGTTTTTTTCAAGGGCTACAAACGAAAATTATCTTACATACATTGAAAAGAGCATCAAATAAGGAATAACAAAACCAGGTTATTTCGCACCTTTTCAGGGTGATCAATACTAATACAACATTTAAAATTCATATTAATTAAATTTTATTATCATGAACACAGAACAAATTTTAAGCAAATTTACTGACCTTTCATTGGAATATGCACCAAAACTGATTGGGGCAATAGTCATCTGGATCATAGGTAGCTGGATCATTAAGCTCCTGATGCGGGGTTTTAAAAGAATTATGGAAAAGCGAAACTTAGATGCTTCACTGAAACCTTTTTTCTTAAGTTTTTTTAGTATCCTCCTTAAAGTCGTCCTTGTTATTAGCGTACTGAGCATGATAGGAGTTGAGATGACCTCCTTTATTGCTATTTTAGGAGCTGCAGGTCTGGCATTAGGATTGGCACTTTCCGGAACATTGCAGAATTTTGCCGGTGGTATCATGATCCTTATTTTCAAACCGTTTAAAGTCGGCGATTTCATCGATGCTCAGGGATTTATGGGGAGTGTTCATCAAATTCAGATTTTCAATACCATATTAAAAACTCCTGATAACAAAACGATCATAATTCCCAATGGTGGCTTATCAACCTCATCGATGACAAATTATTCTGCTGAACCCTTGAGAAGAGTCGACTGGACATTTGGTATCGGTTATGGTGACGATGCCGATAAAGCAAAAGCGGTTATTCAGAAATTGTGTGATTCAGATTCCAGAATATTGAAAGAACCTGCACTTTTTGTTGCTTTGTCCGAACTTGGTGACAGCTCGGTGAACTTTGTGGTAAGGGCCTGGGTGAATGCAGCGGATTACTGGGCTGTATTTTTTGAGATGAATGAAAAGGTCTATAAAACATTTGACAAAGAGGGGCTCAACATACCATTCCCGCAAATGGATGTGCATGTCCATAAAAATGAATAAAATAAAACAGGCTGTCTGCAATGCAGACAGCCTTTAGCAATAAAGAACCATTGAGCGAGTTAAGCTTTATTGCTTCCAAACTACCGGACAATTAACCAGTGCAACACCCGTTCCGAGTACAGTGGCATTTGTAGCAGATTGCCAGTCCATTACCATGTTAAAATCTGCGTTATCGTATACATCCACATCCCAGAAGGGAGAATAACCAGAATCTTCAGGAAGGGCAGCGATTACATTGTGTGTTTGCATAGTCCCCGATTCGGTCTTAAATCCCGAAGGAGGACCACCACCCGGTTGACCGGGATTAATATTAAAACTCACAAGAATATCAGCAGTCGGTACCATGTTTGTTCCGGTAGCCATCAAATCCTTTTCGAAAAAACTGAAATAAAATACTATTTTACCTTTATACCAGCCACGGACCAATTGATTCGATTCATTGGAGGTATAACGCATTGTAGCTGTTGAACCTTCGGGAACGATCGGGCAGTTAACCAGTGTCATAGTTGGTTCAATAGCATAGCCATTGGTCATGATTTCCTGGTAACTGGTTACAACGTTTGCAACATAGTCTGCGGGGACGGTTACTTTGTTTACCTGCCAGAAATCATTGTACCCGGCATCGCCCGGTATCACATTCACAATGTTCAACTGGTCAGCTACAGGTGTTGATTCTCCTGTACGAAACAACACATAGATAGGCGCTGCGGTTTCTGGCATTACGTCAAAATTATAATACCTTACGGCTCCGCCATTCGGACTCAATCCCTGGGTAATAAATGGTACCTGGTCGAAATTAACCGGCATATTTGCCCCGGGAAAGACCATTTGTTGCATCCCTTACAAATAATGTCCCGGCACTGCTGCTAAACCTGTCGATGGAAGCTTTAGCTGCCGTATTCGGATCTTTCGGTTGCGGACTGGTTGTCATACTATCCTGGTTGTCCTTTTTACATGCTGACATTATTATCAGCGGCATTACGATTAATGTTATCAGTAGTTTTTTCATAACGAATTAAATTTTAAATGTTTATTTGGCAAAATTAGGTCGGGGTTATCACGCAATTATCACGGAAGGTTAAACTTTATCTAACTTTATAAAATCCTGAAGGCGGGTGAATGCTATTTTAATATTCAATAAAAAAAAATGGCCTGCAAAGAGGCCAAATTTTTTTGATCTTAAGTGTTTAACTAATTCACAGGCAAAGCAAACGAAAAACAGGTTACTTCCCCGGCTTTGCTTTTTACCTCAATCGGGATTTGATGTAGATCGAGAATTTTTTTGACAATGGCGAGTCCCAGGCCCGTACCTTCAATCCCGGTCTTTTCCTTACTTACTTTATAATAGCGGTCGAAAATATGCGGCAGGTCGTTTTCAGCAATACCTTCGCCGGTATTTTCCACATCAACCTCAACCGCATTCTCAAGCTTTTTCACCTTCACACTTACTTTTCCATTTTCAGGAGTGTATTGGATGGCATTGCTCATCAGGTTTTGAATTACTCGTTCCATAAGAGATATATCTGCCTCAACCATTGGCAGGGATTGCGAAATATCGGAATCAATGGAGATATGCTTCTTTTCAGCAAAAACCTTGTAATGCTGAGCCGCATCAGCAACCAGTTCGTTGATAAAGAATTTCTCTTTTTTCAATTTTATTTGCTTTGCGTCGAGTTTTGACAATTCAAAGAGGTCCGCAACCAGTTTTTTCAGTTTTTCACTGCCATCGAGAATGATCTGCAAATATTTTTTTCGTTCTTCTGGCGAAAGCTTTTCCTCCTTTATCATCATGGTTTCGATATATCCGTGAATAACAGCCAGCGGACTACGGAGATCATGTGATACGTTTGCGATCAGTTCACGGCGCAGACTATCAATTTCTTTCAGTTCATCAATGTTTTGAAGAATGGTGTCGGCCATATTATTAAATGTTCTTGAAAGGATTGCCAGTTCACCCTTCATTTTATTCTCCGGGATTCGTGCATTGAGGTCTCCCTTTTCAAATCGTTTAAATGTACCGATAATGAACCGAAGATTTTTTGTCAACTGCCAGATCAGAACCAACCCGATCGTAAACGCAGCGAGCAAGGTGAGAATAAATGCATTGGTACCTACCCTCAGCCAATAACTTTTTACAAGTGCAGAAGCAATGTTATCATATTGTTCGCTTGCCAGCACCATGTAAACATATCCCAATAATTTGCCATCCTGTTTGACTTCGGTAGCCGAAAATATAGTTTTCCGTCCGGGATTTCTCGGATCATCACCCAAAACATATTTTTCTCCCTTATCGCTAATAAATTTTTGAACCGGCTCCAGACTGATTTGGGTCAACTTAACCTTTTTATCAAGAACCACAAATGAAAGAATCTTTCCTCCAGGATCAATCAATAGACTTCAAGCGATGGGTTTACAGCCATCATAGAGTGCATGATCTTACCAAGCGCTTCATCGTTCACCTTCCCATCCACAAAGGGCGTTACCTCATGAAGCATGCTTTCTGCCACGTGGGCATTCAGCCGCTGAGTAGTTTCTTTAAAATAATGATCGGCTGCAACTGCAGTGATCAGAATATAGGCGAGACCCAATAAGAGTAATATCAATAGAAAAGATATACTGATCCGCCAATACAAGCTTTTGCCAATATTTCTTATGTTCATGATTTTAAAATTTCATCATTAAAACGGTACCCGATACCCCATGTAGTAAGAATAAATTTCGGGCTGGAAAGGTCAGGTTCAATTTTTGCCCTGAGCCGGTTAATATGTGAATTTACTGTGTGTTCATAACCACTGAATTCATATCCCCACACATCATTAAGAAGCTGATCGCGGCTATAGCTTCGGCCCGGATGCGAGGCCAGCATAACCAGTAAATCAAATTCCTTGGGTGTGAGTTCGATCCGTTCACCATCAAGCATTACTTTCCGTTTATCCAGATCGATTTCGAGATCACCAAAATTTACACAACCCGAATCTTTGGAGTCAGTCTTTTGGCTCAAATGTTCCTGCCTCCGGAAAATTGCTTTCACCCTTGCAATAAATTCCCTTATGCTGAACGGTTTGGTAAGGTAATCATCGGCTCCCGATTCAAGTCCGAGAACTTTATCAATTTCTTCTGTACGTGCCGTCAGCATCATAATTGGTGTATAAACCTCAAGCGCCCTCATTTTCTGCGCGATCCCGATACCATCTTTTCCCGGTAGCATAATATCAAGTATAAGGAGATCATATTTTTCATTCAATGCTTTCTGTTCCCCGGTTATTCCATCATACGCAACATCAACATTGCAATCAAGATCTTTTAAATGAATCTTAAGTAAATCAACAATATCCCTGTCGTCTTCAATAATCAATACGCTTTTCATAATTAAAAATTTATGCGAAAATAATTTGTAGTTATCACGTAAATATCACGGAGGTATAAAATTACTAAAATTTGAATGGTTTCTGATAATTCATGAATCTTACACAAAAATGCATCATAAGATTTTTGATATTTAAAGATAATAACCATAGTAGGGTCTAAATTGTTCTATTCAGTGAGTTAAATAGGTAATTATTACTTTTGTCATTGTAGTGAACGATAAAACAATTTATTTTGATCTCATTCAGACGTTGCAGTTTTAAACAATGAGTTTCATCGTTTTATCCAGTTATATCAATAAATAAATTCACCTTTTAAAAATTCAATATGATGAAGAACAATTTCAGGATTACGCATATTATTCTCTTTATAGCGGGCATTCTTATATTATCATCCTGTTCAAACAAGGAAGTTGTTACTGATTGCCTTCACGGGACGACCTTTGGGTTCTGGGGTGGTTTATGGCAGGGTATTATTGCACCCATCGACCTGGTCGTTATGTTCTTCCGGGATGATGTGACGGTATACGCACAAAACAATGACGGGATGTGGTATGCTACCGGGTTTCTGATCGGGAGCGGTGGATGGGGTATGCTTGGCAGCATGTTTAAAAGAAAGAGTTAAGTTAAAAAAATAATTTTACTTTGGCGCTGAATTTTAAACAGCATGAAAATAAATTATCTACCATTTAAATCCCCTACCCTATTATGAAAGTAGCTGTTACCGGAGCCAGCGGTCATGTTGGGAATTGCCTTTGCAGAATGCTGATTGAAAAAGATCATGAAATTACCGTCCTTCTGCATGATGATGAAAATGACTTTAATAATTTAAATGTACGGATTGTAAATGGAGATGTTCTTAACAAAAATTCACTGACCAAACTTTGTAATCAGGCTGATGTGGTTTATCATCTGGCCGCAAAAATTGCAATTGACGAAACCGAAAAGGAGCTGGTCTACCGCACCAATGTAGAAGGGACTCAAAACCTGATCGATGTGTGTCGCAATGAAAAGGTAAAACGGTTGGTACATTTCAGCAGCATTCATACCCTTAACCCGCATCCGCTGGACCAGCCGCTCGACGAAAACCGTCCGCTGATAAACGATACACGGATGATTTATGAGAAATCAAAAACAGAAGGCGAAAAACGAGTGCTGGAAGCTGCTTCCAAAGGGTTGCCTGCTGTAGTCCTTACCCCGACAGCGATCATCGGACCGTATGACAATAAACCTTCTTATCTTGGGCAGGCACTCATCAAGATTTACACGAACAAACTACCGATGCTTATAGGCGGTGGATACGACTGGGTTGATGTGCGTGACATTGCTGATGGAGCAATAAAAGCAGCCGAAAAAGGGCGGGTCGGTGAACGTTATATTTTGTCCGGAACCTGGTTAAATTTAAAAGATCTTTCTGTAATGATTGGCAAGATTAGCAACAGGAAAACACCATCTTTTGTAGCACCGGCTTTCCTTGCTCATATCGGGCTTCCGTTTATAAAACTTTATGCCAGCATTAAAAATGAACACCCGCTTTACACCCGCGATGCCCTCGAAATTTTGAAAAATTCCAATCCGTTTATTTCGAACCAAAAAGCTCGGACCGAGTTGGGTTATGATCCACGGCCATTAGCAGAAACACTTGCCGACACATTTGAATATTATAAAGCCAAAGGATTTATCAACTAAATGATCACACTCAAATTATACAATACAATAGTCATTGTATGGATTGCTCTTGGAATCCTGATGTTTCCTTTAATCCTCAAGGTAACGGCACCCTATGGCAGGCATTCTAAATCAAACTGGGGACCGATGTTAGACAACCGCGTCGGCTGGTTTATCATGGAGTCCCCTGCCCTTTTTCTCGTTATCTTTTTTGTTTTTAAGGGAAATGGATTATATAACGCAGCGATAACTATTTTTTTCCTGTTATGGCTGCTGCATTATGTTCACCGAACCCTGATATTCCCGTTACGACTCAAAACCAAAGGAAAGAAAATGCCGATGGCAATCGTTGCATCAGCGTTTTTCTTCAACCTTGTCAATGGCTTTATTATCGGTTACTGGATGGGATTTCTCACCTCAGAGTTCAATGTTCAATGGCTGACCGACCCGCGTTTCCTTTTGGGTGTAACGTTCTTCTTATCGGGATATATCATAAATCAATACCACGACCGGATTTTGCTACGATTAAGAAAAAACAATGGCGGCGGGTACAAAATTCCATTTGGCGGCCTGTTCAACTATATTTCCTGTCCTAATTTTCTGGGTGAAATCATCGAGTGGGGAGGATTTGCAATGCTCACGTGGTGCATGCCTACGCTTTCCTTTTTTATCTGGACAATGGTCAATCTGATTCCGAGAGCGCTTGATCATCACAAATGGTACATAAATAAATTTCCTGAATATCCGCCTAAAAGAAAAGCCGTCATTCCTTTTATTTTATAAGGGTTTTTAAACATAACAATCCGGTATATACCAATTTATTATCAGGCTCGTTATGATTTTTGTTTACCATTAAAATATCTTTGTACTAAATATTATTATTATGAAAATTGGATTTATAGGACTTGGTTTGATGGGAAGCAGGATGGCTTTAAACCTTGCTGCAAATGGATTTACACTGAACGTATACAACCGGACAAAATCAAAGGCAGAGCCGATTTTATCAAAAAAGATTAACTGGCAAGCCTCGCCGGCTGCCGTTTCAGTGCATTCCGACATCATTATTACCATGCTGTCGACACCAGAAGCAGTTCAGGAAGTAGCTCTTGGTGAAAACGGCCTGCTTTCCGGAATGAAACAGGGCAATGTTTGGATCGATTGCTCTACAGTGAATCCTTCTTTTTCGAAACAAATGGCGGAAATAACTGAAAGCCTCGGTTTTAATTTCCTCGATTCGCCGGTTGCCGGATCGCTCATACCTGCAGAAAAAGGGGATTTGCTTCTGCTGGTCGGCGGCAAAAAAAGTATTGTCAAATACTGCGATCCTGTGCTGAAAGCAATGGGAAGGAAATACATCCATGTAGGTGAAAGCGGAAAGGGTGCAGCGATGAAGTTAGTAAACAACCTGGTAATGGCCCTTTCAATATATGCCTTTGCAGAAGGTATGCATCTGGCCGAATCATCAGGAATTACTAAAGAAGCTGTTTTTAATCTGATGGAAGGTTCCCCGATCGTCTCCCCGATGATCAGCTCTAAAAAAAATAAATTTCTTACCGGGGACTATTCCACTGAATTTCCACTCCGGTGGCTCCAGAAAGATTTACATCTGGCTGCTATTACTGCATATGAGCAGGGAGTTGCTCTACCTGGCGCGAATGCCATTAAAGAAATTTTTGCCCAGGCAAAACAAGCTGGTTTGGGTGATAAAGATTTTACAGCAATTTATTCCTTTATACGGGGTTGAAATCATAAATCCATGAACATAAAGGACGTTTTTGATTCGACCAGGCCTTTGATTGCGTGCATCCACCTGATGCCATTACCAGGTTCACCGGGATATTCAGGAAGCATGAAGGAAGTATTTGATACGGCATTGAGTGAGGTTTCTATTTTCAGGAAATATAAAGTCGACGGTCTGATCGTTGAAAACTTCAGGGACATACCCTTTTATCCTGATAATCTTCCTGCAGAAGCCATAGCAGCGATGACAGCCGTAACAAGAGAAATCGTTCATGATTTCAAAGGTCCGGTCGGTGTGAATGCCTTGCGTAATGATGCGTACGCCGCTTTATCCATTGCCATTGCAGCAGAAGCACAGTTTATCCGGGTGAATGTACACACCGGTGCAGCCATCACGGATCAGGGCATTATCGAAGGAAAAGCTTACAATACATTGCGTTTGCGTAAAAACCTCCGGTCGAAAGTTTTGATTTTTGCTGATGTGGCCGTAAAACATGCTTCTCCGCTTGGCAACCGCAGTATTGAGCTGGAGACAAGCGACCTTTCAGAAAGGGGATTGGCCGATGCCATCATCGTTTCGGGAGATCTGACAGGTTCGGAGGCGAAAAAGGAAGACATCCTTCGGGTTCGGCAAAATACTTCCCTTCCCATTCTTCTTGGCAGCGGTGCAACACCCGTAAATCTTGACAAATACCTTCCAATTGTTGATGGCCTGATCGTCGGCAGCTACTTCAAAAAAGACGGTAAGGCCATCAATCCTGTTGAAGAAGCAAGGGTAAGCGAATTTGTTGTCAGGTTCAGGGAGTTATCCTGAAGTAAGATTTTTTAACAATTTCAGGTTCAACTTAATCCGGTTTAAGTTGTTACCCATTTGTATTATAATCCATTTAAATTTTATTGTATACTATGGAAGATCGATTTAATCAACGCTATATCAGTGGAGATTTGCCGTGGGATTTAAAAAGACCCGACCGGACTCTGCAGAAGGTTGTTGCTGAATTTAGGATTGAACCCTGTAAAGCCATTGACATCGGGTGTGGCACGGGAGATAATGCCATTTGGCTCGCACATCAAAATTTTAAAGTGACCGCTATTGACCTGTCACCGGCTGCGATTGAGCAAGCGAAGAAAAAAGCGGAAGAAGCCCATGCAGAAATTAATTTTGCAAATCTTGATTTTTTAAATGAGAAAGTTCCTGGAAATCCTTACAAGTTTGTTTTCGACAGGGGTTGTTTTCACACTTTCAGTGATAACCATGAACGTAAGCTCTTTGCCAAAAATGTGCATAAAATCATGGATTCCGACGGATTGTGGTTATCATTGATAGGAAATGTGGATGACGGAAGGCTTGAGATCGGGCCGCCCAAGCGGACGGCAACTGAAGTTGTTTCGGCAGTTGAACCCTATTTTGAAATCATATCGATGAAATCAGGAAAATTTGATTCACACAACACAAATCCATCCAAAATTTGGGTTTGTCTGATGAAGAAAAGACCATCTGAAAGTTAATGGTAGCAAGTTGAAGTAAACTATAATCGCAGGAAATCTTTATGATGAAAGTTCGATGACGGTGATTTCAGGAAGTATACCGACCCTGCCCGGATAGCCGATCGATCCGATTCCACGGTTTACATAAAGATGCTGCAGAGATCCTGACATTTTGTTCTGAACCGAATACAGACCTGCCCAGTATTTGTACATGTATTCCACCGGGCTCCATCTTAATCCCGGAATCTCAATACCGAATTGTCCACCATGCGTGTGTCCTGATAATGTAAGATCGATAGTCGAATGAAAGTTTCTGACTTTGCGGGCAAAATGTGAAGGATCGTGAGATAACAATATCCTGACCGGGGAATTTTCACTGCCCTTAAAAGCTTCTTCAAGATCACCGTATTTCTGAAACCGGCGGAATGAACCCCAGTTTTCGACACCCAGAATGGAAATTTCATCATCTCCGCGTTTTAAAGAATAATTTTCATTTCTGAGGAGTTTCCACCCAAGTGAATCATAGAAGTGATAAAGTTGCTGCATATTCTTTTCCTTCGCCAGCGGGCTCGACCAGTGTTTGTAATCGCCATAATCGTGGTTACCTAAAATACAGGTAACACCATGTTTTGCAGTCAACCCGGCAAGAATGTCTTTAAACTCAAAAGCCTCTGCAGAAGCAAAATTGACCAGGTCACCGGTAAAGAAAATAATATCCGGTTCTATTTCATTGATGACCTTCACGGCATCTTCAAGATCACCCTTTGACAGCCAGCTTCCGAGATGAATATCCGAAAACTGAACAATCCTGAAACCATCGAATGATTCCGGCAGGTTGGGCAAATGGATACGCTCCCTCCATATTTTAAAATCATGAACCCATTTCAACATGCCCAACAGCAAACTGCTCAGCATCAGACCGCCGGTTATCAATCCTGCCTTTCTCAAAAAAGCACTACGGCTGATTTTCCGTTCACTGCTTTCTTTTGGTTTTTCCGAAGAAACAGGTTTGAATTTTCTGGACTTTATAAACCGGATACCATCGGCAATCAATAGCAATAACATCGGGATCAGCTTGGCAGTATATCCGACAATCACGAATCCTCCGACCAGTGTAAAGAATACCCTCTTTGATTCCTCGCTTTTAAGAAGAAAAGAACCTGCAATCAAAACGCCGATTAGAATAGCCGGCAACCAGTAAATGATCCGGGTAAAATTTGCAACAGGTTTCTTCCACGATTTGATCATTTTTGTATAGGAAGAATAGAGGTAGTAATCGGCCAGAAAAAGGATCAAAAAAACCGGGTAACGACCGGCATCTTTAGGAAAGAAATGTGCAAGAACAAAATAAAACCCAAGAAGAACAACAACTAATAAAAATCCTTTTATGTATTTTCTCATTACGAATATTAACGCCCGAAATTAATTAAATTATAAAGGGTTACGAAAAAAATCATAGTCTGTTACACAAATTCTCTAATGTAGTTTACTAACCCCTTGGAAGTAAAAATGTTCATGAGTTTTTCGGGTAGAGGTGCAAACTCAAATTCTTTTTCGCCCACCTTTATTCTCCCGTTTTGCAGATCAACCTTTACACGGTCGCCATGCCTATAGGTATCAACAGCTTCCGGCAAGATAATTATCGGTAAGCCCTGATTTACAGACGAACGATAGAAAATCCGATTGACCGATTTACAGATAACAGCTTTCACACCTCCGAAAGCAAGTCCGACAGAAGGATGCTCGCGCGAACTGCCGCAACCGAAATTAGCACCTGCAACAATAATATCACCCGGTTTTAGTCTTTCGGCAAAGGTATCATCAAATCCTTTAAACAAGTGAGGCATTATTTTTTCAGGTTCGGAACTCAAAACAGCATAGGTTAAATTCCCGGCGAACATCTGATCGGTATTCAGGTTATCCACGTCAGCATAATTCCAAACTCCACCTTCATAGCGGTCATCTCCCTTATTTATTTCAACCGTACCGCTCTGTTTTACTGAATAAGGAAATTTATCTTTATGTGAAACCCCTCTTGGATCTGTGATCTTTCCTTCAAGTGCGCTGCAGGCTACAGTTGCAGGAGATGCCAGGTAAATACTGGCTTCCTTGTTTCCCATACGGCCTTTGAAATTACGATTTGCCGTTGAAATTACATTTATGCCATCGGCCGGAATTCCCTGGCCGGTACCCAGGCACGGCCCGCAGGACGATGCAAGTACATCGGCTCCCGCATCCATAAAGATTTCAATCAACCCTTCCTTCATCGCTTGCATGTAAATTTCACGTGAGGCCGGAATGACAAGCATAATCATGTCTTGCGGGAGTGTTTTGCCTTTCAAAACCTTAGCTGCTTCGCGAAGATCTTCGATGCGACCATTGGTACATGTACCAACTAAAGCCTGTTGAATGCTTGTACCTTCCACCTCCGACAATGCTTTTACATTATCAACATGATGTGGGGCAGCAACGACGGGAAACAATTCATTTAAATTGATTTCTATTTCCCTCTCATAAATGGCATTTTCATCAGCCCAAACACCTGGTACTTTCTTTCCAAAATAAGTATCCAGAACTTCATCTGCAGGGAAGACAGCATTTTTGGCCCCCATTTCGGACGCAAGGTTTGCTATCGTCATCCGGTCAGCAACTGAAAGAGATTTTACACCTTCACCATGATATTCGATGGAGCGGTAATCGGCACCACTGGAACCGAGCATACCGATGATCCATAGCGAAAGGTCCTTTGAATAGACACCTTCAGGTAGTTTTCCATGCAGTGAAATTTTTATGGATTCCGGCACTCTGAACCACGTCTCTCCCTGTTTCCATAAACCAGCCGTCTCTGTTCTGTCAATTCCAGCGGCAAAGGCATTGAAAGCTCCTGCCGTACAGGTATGGCTGTCGCTTCCAACGATGATCATTCCCGGTTTTGCATAACCTGACATAATCTGATGGCAGATTCCTTTACCAGCATCGTGAAATTTCGTTATTCCCTTTTCCTTTACAAGGTCGCGTATAAACTGATAATCATTGGCCAGTTTAGCTGTCGTCGGTGGTGCATTGTGATCCAGAACGATCAGAAGCTGACCGGGATCGGCAATTTTCTCCCCGCCCATTTTGCCAAATGTTTTGGCAATACTTGCTGTATTATCGTGTGATAAAATAATGTCGGGTCTGGCAAAGACGATGCTTCCAGCCTGTGCACCCAATATCTTTTCTGCGAACGTCATTCCGCTCATAACAAATTATTTTTATGTTCGTACAATCGGGTTCAAAATTATATTTTTTTTGACTTGGCTGATCTTTTATGAAATTTTACTGTTTTAATTTTTACACGGCTTTTAGTTAATTTTGCCATTTAAAATATGAGAGATATGAATATCAATGGAATGAACGAAGAGGAATTGATCAGGGAAGCAATAAAGGATAAGACATGGAATGAGATCATGTCGACAGACTCATGGGCGGTTTTCAAAATAATGTCGGAACTGGTAGACGGATTTGAAAAGCTTTCAAAGATCGGACCGTGTGTATCTATATTCGGAAGCGCACGAACCAAGGCCGACGCACAGGATTACCGGCTTGCAGAAGAAATTGCTTATCTGCTCACGAAAAAAGGATTTGGTGTTATTACAGGCGGTGGACCAGGCATAATGGAGGCAGCCAACAAAGGCGCTCATTTTGCACGTGGAAAATCTGTCGGGTTGAATATATCACTTCCATTCGAGCAGATGCCAAATCCTTTTATCGATACGGATAAGTTTATCAATTTCGATCATTTCTTTGTCCGCAAGGTGATGTTCATGAAATATTCACAGGGATACGTCGTGCTCCCCGGCGGCTTTGGCACTCTTGACGAACTGTTTGAGGCTATTACCCTTATCCAGACCCATAAGCTTGTGCGTTTCCCAATCGTGCTCGTTTCTAAGGATTACTGGGATGGATTGATGAAATGGATAAAAGAACGGATGCTGGAAGAAAAAAAGATCGCCCCGGATGATTTGAACATTTTTTCTGTTGTTGATACCGCAGAAGAAGCGGCAACTGTAATTGATGATTTCTACCAGAAATATGCACTGAAACCAAATTTCTAAAAGTATCGCGCGCAGACAGTGAAGATAATAATAGTGTTTAATTTGCGAATTTCTCCTTGTTATTGAGCGGAATAAGCGAACAAATTTTTACCTGGAAATTATAAAGCGCACATAGCTTGTCTTTATCTTTTCATCTCCAAACATCACCTTACAGACATAAACTCCGGAAGTAAGACTATTTACATCGATTGAAACCGGTAAGGCAAATCTCTTTTTTACTGAGATCACCTTCTGCGAATAAAGGTCAAAAATGTCAATTTCTATAATGTACGGGATGTCGTTTTCTGTGAATTTTAAGCAAATGCTATTATGAGCCGGATTCGGGAAAATTGAAAATGAGCCATTCTTTTGTGAATGATTATTAATTCCGATTACCGGTGGTGCAGCCAAGCCACGGTAATAATTCAGTCCGCCTGAAAAATTACCCACAACAAGATCGAGAAAACCGTCATGATCGAGGTCGGTGATGGCAGCTCCCGTACGAATGCCGTTTTGCATAGAAAATGGTGTATTATCGATCAACAGGTAGAGGGAATCATTTTCCTGAAATTTTCCCCCAAGATTTCCGTCAATATTTTTAAAGTAAAAGATTTTACCCTGCTCCGAACCTGTGATCAGTTCTGTTTTATTAGCTTGATTTTTAAAGAAACAAGGTGTGCTGAAGCCTGTATAGGAAACAAGGGGATCGGTAACATTCACTTTCCCCAAACTATCTGTCGTGAGTGTAAAAACAGGATTCGTTGCCGATCCTGAATTTTGATAATAGTTTAAATTTCCCTTTTCCTCTCCGATGACCAGATCAAGCAATCCGTCTTTATTCAGGTCGTAGAGCTGAGGTGTGCTGAAATCTCCGACGTCGATATTCTGGAAATTCATGACCGGATTACCAAATTCCATTGGTTGACCAGTAGCCGCAAGATTTTTATAAAACCACAAGGTACCGTCTCCCATCCCGATAATCATATCAGCTTTGGCATCTCCATCGATATCACCGAATGCAGGGTAAATCCCAACAAGATGATTGGAAGAGAGACTTTCGAAATCATGCGTGATCTGTGTAAACTCAGGATGCTGCATAGTTCCGCTGTTTCTGAATAATGCAATATTCGAATAATATACCGATGTCAATGCACCGGCATAACCATAATAGGAATAAATATAATACCCGTAATTGGCAACGAACAAATCCAGCAAACCGTCCCCATCATAATCGAATAACACAGGATAGGCACCGGCACCCACATCAATCATATCATCCTGAATAAAATTATTCATTTCAAAATTAAAATGCGGATTGTTGTTGGCTCCGCTGTTCAGGTACAGCCAACTGCTATGGTAATTATTATTTTTATTCAGGCTCGGATCGAACGGAGAAAGCAGTAAATCCTTCAGGCCGTCATTATTCACATCGATGTAGGCCGGAGCCGCCATTGAGAATAAATTGACGGGTTTATTATAGGATGGAAAAAGGGTATCCAAACTCACTATGTGTGCCGAATCTGGGTTGCCTCCATTGATCAACTGAACCAGATTAGGGTAATCCACATCACCGAGCAAAATATCCTTATCGTTATCTGCATCCAGGTCGATGGCAAGAAAAGTTGATCCGGTATGCCTGTAAGGATTTATTATCGAATCCGTTTCTTCATTCAGGTGGCTTATTTTACAATTTTTACCGCCGATACAGGTATCCAAATAAAGGATGTTGGATTCGGCATTTTCAGCGAAATAGCCCCAGCAATTCGATACTTTCCGGTAAACCAGCGAATCCGGCGTGCCATAAAGTTCCATCGACCGGTTTTGATGCATTTCAACAAAAGAACCCAGTCCCCAGAAAGTAAGGATGTCAAGATCGCCGTCGTTATCGATATCTGTGATAGCCGGATAATCGACACTTGTTACAAGAATGTTCACATATCCTCCTCCCTGGTAGGAAGTCAAAAATGGATAAACCTCAAGCTCGAATTCAAGAGTAGTAACGGAAATGTTTTTATACACGATGATGCCCGGATAGTCGTATGAATACGTAAAAATATCTTCCTTTCCGTCAGCATTGTAATCAACCAGTTCGATCCAATCATGTATTTCCGGAAATTTTCCGATATATTCCGGTGCATATTCATAATTCGTTGCACCTACAGTTCCCTTGTTTAAAAAAGGCAGGATACGGTTTCCATTGCGATCGAAAACAAACAAATCCTTTTTCCCATCGAGATCCATATCCACTTCACCGAACTGACATGAATTCATCCCTCCGGCCCAGGGAAACTTATAGGTTTTCTTTCCTTCATCATAAACTTTAACCTGAACGTCTTTTGTGTTAGGAACGGAATAATAAAGTTGTGTATACGTCAACTTTCCCATCAGCAACAGGATAGTAATCGCAAGGAAACTGAGCCTGTTTTTTATATTTACCGTATTCATTTAAGATTTTATAAATTATTATTCCCCGTACAATGCTTTCTTCAATCCCATCATTGTTTCCGTGGCTTTCCCCTGAAGGAAATAATCGGTAATTGCATGTGTAAAACGTGAGGGTTCCGTGTTTACCTCAATTATAATCGCATTGTTTTGTTTGGCAAAATAAGGTATCTGTGCTGCAGGCATCACTTCACCAGTACTTCCAACAATAATAACAACATCGGCCTTTGATGCAGCATCTAAAGATTTCTCAAAGGCATCCGTGGGAATATTTTCACCAAAAAAAATAAAATCCGGTTTGATCAGGCCTCCGCAAACCTCACAGAATGGAGGAAGAGAATCTAAATCAATATCACGGGGTTCATAATAATGGTGGCATTGCGTACAAAACAGCTTTTGAGAATTTCCGTGAAATTCGTAAACCTCTTTACTGCCTGCTTGCTGATGAAGGTTATCGATGTTCTGCGTAATTACACATCTGAGCATCCCGTTCTCTTCCATTTCTGCCAGAACCTTATGTGCAGGATTGTATTTTGCCGTCCCGAAATAATCGTAGAACAACTCCCTGATCACGATCCACGATTCCTTTGGTTGCTTGTAAAAAAAATTAAGATCGAGTGCCCCCGGATCATATTTACTCCATATCCCATGTTCACCTCTGAACGGCGGTATACCGCTTTCGACCGAGACACCCGCACCTGTAAAAGCAATTACATACTTCGATTTACGTAAAATCTCTGCTGCTTTGTTTATGTATAATTCATTAATCATTTATTCGAACTCGTTCAGCAACCAAATTTAGTCAAATTTGAGAGGCCAAGAAATGTTGAACATAAAATTAAGTAACGAATAAAATATGGTATTCGTCATAACGGACAAACAGGGTCATTAAAATTGTCAGCCTGTTACGGTCAACACAAATCAATGTGAAGACGATTATGCGACGTTCAGCAAATAGCAAGTTTTAATAAAATCTATTCACCCGTTTTAATTTCTTTATTTTTTTGCCATCAAGACTCGAAGACACAAAGAATAACACGAAGGATTTACATAGTTATTTCGTATTCATTAAAGTCTTTCTGATCTTGTGGCATTAAAATTTTCTTAACGTTAAAATGCGATATATAGCTTTCAATATCCCGTGAATCAGGCTGCTCAAGATACCGGATTTCTAATAATTTTTCATTCGGCAAAAGAATACAACCCCCGCAGAAACAAAAAATGAAATCTGTGGTTATTTCAATAGTTTTGCGGAAAATTAACAGGAAATGACATTCATTGGTCAATACTTTACGGAACTTTACAGGTTACTCATCGAGATGGCACCTTACCTGCTGCTTGGGTTTTTCTTTGCAGGTCTGCTGCATATTTACATGCCCGAAGAGAGTATCCGGAAGTATATGGGAAGCCGAAACCTGAAATCGGTTGCCAATGCAGCCCTGCTCGGTGTTCCTTTACCGTTGTGTTCATGCGGGGTTATTCCAACAGGAATTGCTTTCCACAAAGAAGGTGCATCCAAAGGATCTACCGTATCGTTTCTTATTTCAACCCCTCAAACCGGCATCGATTCCATCCTTGCCACCTATGCGTTACTGGGTTTGCCTTTTGCCATCCTGCGTCCTGTAGTTGCTTTTTTCAGCGGCATTGTCGGAGGCGTCGCCACAAATGCCGCAACAAAAAATGACCCTGAAATAAAAAAACCTCCGGCAAAAAATCTTTTGGAAACTGAAGTCAGGCAACACAAAATTGTAAGTATGTTCCGCTATGCCTTTCATGATTTCCTGATGGATATTGCTAAATGGCTGATCATTGGGCTGGCGTTAGCCGCCTTTTTATCCGTCATCCTGCCCGATAATTTCTTTACACTCTACCTCGATAATCAATACATCAGCATGCTGATCGTTCTGGCTGCTTCCGTTCCGCTGTATGTTTGCGCCACCGGATCGATACCCATTGCTGCCGTACTTATGATGAAAGGCCTTTCGCCGGGCGCCGCCCTTGTCTTCCTGATGGCCGGTCCTGCAACAAACGCGGCTACCATCGCACTGATCGGAAAAGCCATCGATAAAAAGACATTGTTCGTTTACCTCTTCTCCATCATCGGCGGAGCATTGCTTTTTGGATGGATCACAAACAATCTTTTGCCGCGTGAATGGTTTACCCTGGTATTCAGTAATGTCACCGAAATGCAGGGACACGGATTTCTGCCGTACTGGCTGAAAGCAGGTTCTGGTATTTTATTGCTTCTGCTTATCGCCAACGGCTATATTTCGAAATTATTTAAACATAAAGAACCAGAAATTACAACAACAGATATGAGTTCACAAGTTGAAAAAATGAAAATATCGGTTGAAGGGATGACCTGCAACCATTGCAAAATGAATGTCGAAAGGAGCATTCTGAATCTTGAAGGAATTGAAACGGCCGTAGCTGATCCTGATCGTTCGGAAGTGGTTCTGGAAGGTGAAGGTATCGATCTTGAAAAAATAAAGCTGGCTGTCGAAAGCATCGGTTATGATTACAAAGGCATCAAAAATTGATTTCCTTTAGTTATCCTGAAGGTGAGTCAGTCATCAGCTTAATGAAACCGGACAGACACGCTATCCTTCCTTAAAAAACACCTCAAAGATGATTAAAAATCCCTGCCGTCAGATTTGTAAATATGATAAAAACAAAATTTGCATCGGATGTAAACGAACTATGATAGAAGCTGTCAACTGGATCAATTATTCTGAGGAGGAGAAAGCCGCTGTATTAAAAAATATCGAAACCCGCATTATCCACGAATTTCCCGAAGATGATCTGTATGATTATTATGTATAAACGGAATAATTTGAAAATGGAAAAGCAGTTGAAGAATTAACTAAGAATTATATTCCAATGATTGACTTTTGCTTATTTTTGAGACGAAGAAATATTAAAACCTTGCAGAATAGGGCTAAACACAGTAAAATCATTGAAAGAATGTTTTTGAAACTAATATTTCTGATTAATCTCGTAATTATTCTTTCATTCAACCTTCTTTTTTCTCAAACAAATGAACTTAAAAAAAGTCCAATAACTGGCACATGGATCGAAAAAGGAAAAGGTGTGGATACAATTGCTTTTTTACCCGAATATGATGGTCGAAATCCAATTTTTCAATTAAAAAGAGGGTTCAGAATAACTGAAGGACATAAACTTCCTGATTACTATTCCGGACCATACAGTTATAAATTATTCAGCGACAGTATTTCATTATTTTGGTTTGCCTCAAGTGGTTCCTTTCAAACGTACTTTTTTAAAATGAGCGCCGAAAGAAATGAATTCATAATTGACAATTTTTTTAAAGATCCTGAAAATAAAAAACCTGAATGTGATACCTTAACGTTTATGCGGTTACAATAGACAATCTGCTTCCACAACACCGTCAGTAAAAGGATCATATTTAATGAAACTTTAGAGATGCATTAAAACCCTTCCAGCGAGTTTGTAATTCCTTACTGTATGATTACAAAATAGCAAAATAAAGCATTCATCTTTACTTCCAAATCAAATTTCCCGCCTTCAAAATCAAAATGTGTAATTTTGCGTTTGATAAAATAGCTAGTTTAGCCTGAAAAACGCAGCTTATGAAAAAGATAGGATTATTCTACGGCTCCTCACACGGAAAAACAACGAAAGTAGCAGAGCTGATCCGCGATGCAATGGGAGGCAAGAACATCGACTTGCACAACATCCGTGATGCGAAACCTGGTGACATCGCGAAATATGATAACATTATATTCGGTACATCCTCCTGGGGTATCGGCGATATGCAGGACGACTGGGAAACTTTTATCGACGACATTGAAGAAATTGATTTTAAAGGAAAAAAAGTTGCCTTGTTCGGACTGGGTGATCAAAAAGATTACCCGGAAAGTTTTGTTGATGCCTTGGGAACGATTTATTGCAGGCTACCTCAGAAAGATGGAGTCGTTGGGATGTGGCCGGTGAAAGGGTACAAATATTATTTTTCTTCGGCCGATAAAAACGGGAAGTTTGTCGGGCTGGCCATTGATGAAGATTCACAACCCGAGCTTACAGCCGACAGGGTGAAAAAATGGACCGCCCAACTGAAAAAAGAATTTCAATAAAAAAAGTCCCTGACGGGACTTTTTTTATTCAATGTATTCTCTCCCCATTTATTCCGGGTGAATAGCTTCAACCGGGCATACATCGGCACATGATCCGCAATCGGTGCAGATGTCTGGGTCAATTTTATAGATATCACCTTCGGATATTGCTTCAACCGGACATTCATCAATGCAGGTACCACATGCAGTACAATCATCATTAATTACGTAAGCCATAATACTTTCTTTTTTATTATTAATTGCTGTGCAAATGTATAAATATTATTTTCCAAACCAAGAATAAACAAATTTTTTTTTGATCACTTTTAAGCCCTTTTATTAAGCCATCAATTAATCCTGAACGTCCTGAATGTTAACTTTTTTGCTTGTAAAATGAATAACGGAAAATGTGTCCGGGTGCGGACAAATATTGATTGGCGGCGTACAATTTTTCTCACTGATCCTGGCTGAATAATATGTATTTTTCATATTCTCTGTGGAATACAAAAACGGGCAAAATTTATGATCGGTAAAGGTTAATCTTGCGGTTCAGATAAATTATTTTTGAAATGAAAAAATATGTGACATTCTTATTCCTTTTATCAGAACTTTTTGCATTAGCAGGTAATTTCAACACTGTGGATTTTACTAATAACCTAATTCAACCAGATTCACTCACAATCGGCAAAAATACAGTGTGCTGTGAATCTGTGTCTTCAGGGTCATGCTATTCTGATTCACTTTCATTAAAAGATACAATTATTAAGCTGAATCAAATGAATGTTCATTACACTATACCTGGCAATCGTACGATCACTTCACAACAACAAGCTGAAAACACAAGCCATCCGTCGTTGTTTTCCTTCACGCTGAATTATTTGATAGAACTGATGCGAGCTGTTTTATAGTGATTTTCAGGAAGCCGCATTGCAACATTTATTCTCTTCATTTTCTAATCACTCGTTTAACTTTCTATAAAAAGAAAATTGCTTGAATCGTTCGTTCATTGAATTATAAAATCATAACTTTGCTGCATTCTTACGAAATTTAATAAAGGAAAACGCGATGATTAAAACACAGACATCACAGGATTTTATAGAACTTGAAGACAAATACGGTGCACATAATTACCATCCCCTGCCGGTAGTTCTTGCAAGGGGTAAAGGCCCATTTTTGTGGGATGTAGATGGAAAAAAATACTTTGATTTCCTGTCGGCTTATTCGGCCGTTAACCAGGGCCATTGCCATCCGAAAATCGTAAATGCACTCATGGATCAGGCTAAAACGCTCACACTAACCTCACGTGCATTTTTTAACGACTCCCTTGGACCCTATGAAAAATATGTTACCGAATATTTCGGATACGATAAAATTTTGCCGATGAATTCCGGTGCCGAAGGTGACGAAACAGCCCTGAAGCTTTGCCGGAAATGGGCTTATAAAAAGAAAGGCATTGTCGAAAATCAGGCAAAGATCATTGTGTGTGAAAATAATTTCCACGGTCGAACAATCACAATTGTCTCTATGTCAACCGACCCTGAAGCAAGGAAAGATTACGGTCCTTTTACACCGGGATTTATTACAATTCCTTACAATGACATTCCTGCACTTGAAAAAGAGCTGGAAGATCCGAATGTTGCAGGTTTTCTGGTTGAACCTATACAAGGTGAAGCAGGGGTTTATGTCCCGGATGATGGTTACCTGAAAAAAGCCTATGACCTGTGTAAATCAAAAAATGTCCTTTTCATTGCCGATGAAGTTCAGACAGGAATCGCACGGACAGGAAAACTCCTGGCTTGTGATCATGAAAATGTACGTCCTGATATTTTAATTCTTGGGAAAGCATTATCGGGTGGTGTTTACCCGGTATCTGCGGTACTGGCCGATGATGATATCATGCTTTGCATCAAACCGGGTGAACACGGTTCTACTTTTGGAGGAAATCCGGTAGCTGCGAAAGTTGCAGTGGCTGCACTTGAAGTTGTTAAAGAAGAAAAACTTGCCGAACGGGCTGAGTATCTCGGGAATATTTTCCGCAATGAGTTGAAAAAAATTAAATCACCGATGATCGAGCTTGTTCGGGGAAAGGGATTGCTGAATGCCATAATTATTCATCCGACCAATGGAAAAGAGGCCTGGGATGTCTGCCTGGAAATGGCTGAAAATGGCCTGTTAGCCAAACCGACCCATGACCATATTATTCGTTTTGCTCCACCGCTTGTCATTTCAGAGGCAGAATTGATGGAGGCCATCGGTATCATCAGAAAATCAATTCTGACTTTTGCTTAAAGATTTGGATTAGTAAATAGGTGAAAGGAAAACATTATTTTCCAGCTTCATTCCTGATCATGGTTTTCATTTCGGCAAAGTGCGACTCCATACTTTGGAGAAGTTTGAACTGCACACGAGCCCGGGTCAGATTATGTTCAGGATAGTTGGTTTTGTAATAGACATCACCATCGAGATAATCGGTAAGGAAGCGTAGCCCGATAATAAACGTCATCAGTTTTGCCGAAAAAGCCAGTGTTTCAATTTCAGTTTGGTTCAGTATAGATTTTGTCTCCGAAAGAAAACCATGGGCAAAAGCTTTGTAAATTTCCGTATCGAACGACACCGTTTGCAAATCCTTCTCATCTTCATTTGCTGTATTTGTAAACGTCCGGATCGCATCACCAAAATCAAAATGCACATATCCAGGCATCACCGTATCAAGGTCGATCACACAAATCCCTTTATTTTCTTCGTTGAACAACACATTGTTGATCTTGGTATCGTTATGTGTAACCCGCAAAGGAATCTTTCCTTCTTTACCTAGTTGATGGACCAGCACCATTTCACCTGCACGTGTTTCTATAAATTTTTGTTCATCCTGAACGAAATTTACTCTTCTTCTAACATCAAGACGAACAGAATTTCTGAAATTATCGAGCCGGGAATAAATATCATGGAACCGGGGAATAGTTTCTTTCAGCGATTGAGCTGGGAAATCCGAAAGCATTTTCAGGAACCATCCATAAGCTTTTCCACCTTCGAATGCGATTTCTGGATTTTCAACCCGGTTGATACTGCGGCTGTTTTCGATAAAATTAAACATCCTCCAAAAGCTACCTGATTTGTCGATGTAAAAATATTCAAGCGTAACGGAAGGAACTGGGTGCAGAGTTTGCATCACCTCTTTTGAGGCAACCATTTTTTTGTTGAGATAATCGCTGGTTTTGATAATATTGGCAGTCAAGTCCTTCACGTCTTTAAACACATGCTGATTGACATGCTGAAGCAAATACTCTGTCGTATCTGTTGTTACTCTGAAGGTATCGTGAATGTGGCCTGAGCCATAGGGAACTACATTCCTGATCTGTCCTGTAATACTAAAATTTTGTACTATTGATAATAAATCGAAATGCATGCTGAATTTATTCCCACAACTTTTCAGGATAAATACCCGATTGGATCAATGTGCGGATATTTTCGACTGCAAAGTCTCTGTCTTCCTTGTAGGTTACTCCGAACCATCGATCTTTTGATTCCAAAACTTTCAGCCGGATACGACCGTTTTTGACGAGTTCGTTCACAACAAAAGGAATATAAAACTCCGCTTTCGGATTGCCTGCATTTTTATTGATAAACTGCATGAAATATTTTTCAAGAGAACGGAAGAAAGAGGGTGTAAATCCCCAAATATTCATCGACACGACTTCTTCTCCTGAAAGGATCATTTTTGAATCGTCATCAAACTGAGAAATTATTTTGCCCTCTTCACGCTCGATATGGGTTCGTTCAACAATACTTTCAAGGTAACCGTCATTATCCGTTTCGCAAACACCCCTCGACACATGTCCATGTTCCGAAAGCGTGTACTGCAATCCATAGCCCACCATACAATAGTGAGGACGAGTTGTATTGATGGATCCACTCAGGTAGTCAGCCATCATTTTATAAGCAGATGGCCCGTAAAAATCATCGGCATTGATAACAACAAAAGGATCCGTAATATAATCTTTAGCAACAAGCACCGCGTGGCCTGTTCCCCAGGGTTTTTCTCGCTCGGCAGAAAAATTGAAGCCTACAGGAATGTTTTCGAGTTCCTGGAAAACATATTCAACATCTATCCTACTTCTCAGCTTATAATCAAAGCTCATTTTAAATGCATCGGCAAAACTCTTGCGGATGACAAAGATAATTTTTCCATAACCTGCTCTGATCGCATCGTAAATGGAATAATCTATGATCGCCTCTCCATACGGTCCGACAGGATCAACCTGTTTTAAACCGCCATACCGGCTCCCCATGCCTGCTGCAAGTATCAGTAAAGTAGGTTTCATTTGATTTTTTTCAATTTGTATGTTATAAATTTTAAATTTCTATTTTTTGCGGTATAACCTTACCGATCTTATGACCAAAAGTTGCAAAATACATAATAAAGAGATAGCAAGGTACAAGTATCCAGTAGGCCTGCTGCCCTCCTACCGTCTCCAGTCCCGAAAGATAGCCATAAAGTAATGGAATTAATGCGCCTCCTGCTATCCCCATAATTAACAAAGCAGAACCGATTTTGATGAACTTACCCAGTCCATCGATGGCAAGCGGCCAGATAGCGGGCCACATAATGGAATTGGCAAAACCGAGAGAAGCAATGAACAGGATGGATGCATATCCATTCGTCTGTGTTGCCAGGATTGTAAAAACAATTCCGAGCACGGCAAAATATTTCAAGGCATTCGCCTGACTGATGAATTTGGGTATAGCGATGATTCCGACAAAATAGCCAACGATCATCGCAACCAGGGTAAAAGATGCAAAGAATTTAGCCTGTGCAAATTCAAAACCCAGATAATGGCCGTAGCCAATCAGGGTATCAACAGCGACGACTTCGGCCCCGACGTATACAAATATCGTTAAAACACCGAGCCACAAGTAAGGAAATCCGAAGATGTTTCCGTTGCCGGATGCATGTTTATCAGAGTTCTCAGAGGAATTTACGTCTACTTCAGGAAGGGCAGAAAACCTGACTAAGCCGGCCAGAACAACCAGCACTCCTGTCATTACCAGATATGGAAATATCACTTTGGCTGACAGGGTATCTAGTTCAGCAGCTTTCGCAACGGCATCCATGCTTTTTAACTGTTCCACCAGTTTATCTGTTCCGTTAAGCACAATGGCCCCTAAAATTACAGGACTGATGATCCCTGCAAATTTATTGGCCACTCCCATGATACTAATCCGTTTGGCTGCGCTTTCAATTGGGCCAAGAATCGTTACATATGGATTTGAGGCTGTCTGTAATATGGCAAGGCCGGTTCCCTGAACGAATAAACCCGTGAGGAACAACCCATAGGTACGGGTTATTGCAGCAGGAACAAAAATCAATGTACCCAGGGCCATTGTTATTAAACCGACTGACATTCCGTTTTTGAAACCTGTTTTTTCGAGCACATAGGAAGATGGTATGGCCATCACAAAATATGAGATGTAAAAGGCAAACGTCACCCAGAAGGATTCAAATGCAGTCAGTTCACAAGCGATCCTGAGATACGGGATGAGGGTCGCATTCAGCCAGGTGACAAACCCGAATATAAAAAACAAGGCTCCAATAATGGTGATGGGTATCAGGTAATCCTTTTTACGATTGGTAACCGTTGTGTTCGCCATGTTTAAATATTGGAAATAAAACCGGGCAAAGATAAAAAATATACGTTGAAATGCTTCTTTTTCTCCATTGGTAAAAAAGTAGTAATATTGGCTTTCAAAGAATCCTGATACATGACGTTGACAGATTTTATCCTTGCTGGTGTTGCAGCGCTGGCTGCCGGTATTATCAATGCCCTGGCTGGTGGTGGCACACTTATCACGTTTCCGGTACTGACTGCACTCGGTATTCCGGCTGTTGTTGCGAATGTCACCAATACCGTAGCATTGTGCCCCGGCTATCTTGGTGGGACATATGCCCAGCGACGCGACCTTAAAGGCCAGAAAAAAAGATTGGGGGTTCTTATTCCGGCAGGAATTATTGGCGGGGTTGCCGGCGGCTTTTTGCTACTTCAGACCGGTGAAAAGATTTTCAGGGAACTTGTCCCCTACCTCATCCTGTTTGCATCTCTTATTCTCGCTATGCAGGGCAACTTAAAAAAATGGCTCATAAAAAGGATTACTTCACGAAAACCCGGGCAGGATTCATTCATTTCGATCGCCACGATTGTTCCATCTGCTATATATGGAGGCTATTTCGGTGCTGGCCTTGGTGTTATCATTCTTGCAGCGCTGGGCCTTTTTATCGAAGAGAACCTCGTCCGGCTGAATGCATTAAAACAGCTGATTTCATTGGCTGTGAATGTGGCAGCCGCATTGTTTTTCGTTTTTTCAGGAAAAGTTTTCTGGCTTGTGGCAGCAATCATGGCTGTAAGTGCCCTCATAGGTGGTTCGATCGGTGGAAAGCTCGCGGGAAAATTAAAACCTGAAATTTTACGCTGGGTGGTGGTTACGATTGGGATTGTCGTATCGGTTATTTATTTCATTAAATAGCTATCTTTCCGAATTTGTTTCCTTAAAAAGTTTACTGATACCCGGGTATATTTTCATCCGGTTCTTTTACAAGTCGCACACTATCGATCAGGTAAGGAGTTTCACCACGCCACATCAGGGTTCCGTTTTTCTGCATATAATGAACTACAATCACCTTTCCCTGAAGTTCGTTTAATTTTGAAGCAATTCGCGGTTCAGTCACTGAAAAATAGAACTTTTCAGATGCAAGCGGAACATTTCGGTTACTTTCAACACTGCTCAATATCATTTCGCCTTCATAGGTTTTGAAAATGTTTCCCCGGTACGAAAATTTCTGAAGCAGATCCTGCACGAAAACCTTCGGAATAAGTAAAATAATACTTCCAGTAAATAAAACAGCTTAATACGATCAAGAGGATAAACCCGGCCCAAATCAGAAATTTTTTCATCGGTTTAATATTTCTACTTTTATTTTCCACGATTTATGAGGATAAAAATAACCTTTTTTTAATTGATGATGAAAGTCAGATAAAATGTAAGGCTATCCTTAAAAAAAGAGCCTGGTAGACTTCAGATAGAAGTAAAATATAAAACAAATAGAAATAGTGAAAAAATAGACATCCGAAAAGAATAGTGGTTCTAAAATCAAAAGACGCTCTTTAAATTACTTAATCATAAATATCAAATCAGCAGTTATTTCAACTTTTATCCTAATTATTTTTGATTAGCTTCCTGAAAATTTTGGTGTCCCTGTTTTCCACCGATAAGAAATACATACCTGCCGGAAGGAATTGCAGATTTATATCAGAATTAGCTGATGCTCCACTTATTTCAAATACAGATAGTCCCTGCAAATCCAGTATGGAAAGATTAAATCCGGACAGTCTGCCGCTTTTGGCTTCAATTCGAATTTTATCCGTAAACGGATTCGGGAATATTTGAAATTCATCTTTTCGAAACGAATTTACATCACCCACCGAAGTATCTGTAATCCGGTAAATATTTCCGCTGGTAACCCCTGCAATATAGAGTTCACCCTGCAAATCCTCACCGAATGTACTGAAATTGTTTCCAGGAAATTGCCCGAAATCCTCAGTAACCCATTCATTATTTTCATTATGGATGGTCCAGATACGATCGGAACAATAGTCGGCGAAAAAGTAATAGCCATAAAATCCTGGAAACTGAGTGCCACGATAGACATAGCCTCCGGTAACCGAACAACCCATCGAATGAGGATAAGTATAAATCGGAAACGTATATTCCCCGGATGAACTGCATCCATTTGTATTGTATGGTGTATTTGCTTCATAGCACCGCCAGCCATAATTTTCTCCGCCCTGATCTGAGGCTGGCTGAAAGTTGATCTCCTCATACATGTTCTGACCGACATCAGCTATCCATAGGTCACCTGTAAGTCGATCAAAACTAAACCGCCAGGGATTTCGCAGTCCCAGTGCCCAGATTTCGCCCAATGCATTAGGGTTGTCATAATACGGATTGGTAACAGGAATACTGTAAGGATTGCCCTGATCCACATTGATCCTGTGAAGCTTTCCGAGATACTGCATCAGGTTTTGTGCACGGTTGCCAGGATCACCTGCCGACCCACCGTCACCCTGACCAAAATACAAATATCCGTCAGGGCCAAAATTGAGGTCACCACCATTGTGATTGGTAAAAGGCTGATATATCGTAAGCAATTTCTGTTCACTTGATGCATCAGCCAAATCCGCATTTAAAGGATTAACCTGAAACCGTGAAAGGTGCGTACTGTCACCGTTTCCAGTGTAGTTCACATAAAAATAACCGCTATCCGCATAAGAAGGGTGAAAAGCAACACCGAGCAGACCCTGCTCTCCTCCCGATACCACTCTGTCATGAATATCAAGAAATGGCGTTGGATTCACATTTCCGTTAGCATAAATGATATAAATGTATCCCGGCTGAGATACTACGAACAACCTACTATCACCTGCATTTGCGATACAAACAGGATCGGTCAGACCTGATGCAAAGAGTTCGAGATCGTTGGTTGACTGACATCTCACTTCCGGGAGGCTAAGTAATAAAACAATGATCAGGAGTATGCTATTCGATTTTTTCATTGTTATTGTGCATTAATTTTAACTCATTGATCAAGAAAATCCAATTTATAAATTAACAACCCTGGTATATATTTGTTGGGAACCATCAACCCGAATAATGAATTGCTGGAAATGCTATCGGTTCGGACTTGAGCTGATGAAAAGATTGGTTTAATCTTGTTTGTAAATATATAATGGCTTTTTTCGTAATTTCGTAGGCACAAAGTCAGCCTGAACTGAAATAAATTATTAATGTTTAAAATGGTATGCCTGACAGATTAAAACCGGAATATACTTTTTTTGATGATCCGATCAAATTCTACTATGCCATGCTCGATGATATCGAAAAGGCAAAGGCATACATTTACCTCGAAACATACCGGTTCAACAACGATTCCATCGGAGTCAAATTCAGGGATGCACTTACCCGAAAAAGCCGTGAAGGTGTCGAGGTAAAACTGCTTGTCGATTCATGGGGCACCTCCCTTCCTTCGAATTTTTTCACAGAGATGACCTCAAACGGTGGTGAAATAAGGTATTTTCAGAAAATTAAATTTGTCTGGGATTTTTTTACAAAGAACCATCGCAGAAATCACCGCAAATTAATGATCATCGATGATGATATTACCTATATCGGTTCATCCAACCTGACGGACTACTCACTCAACTGGCGTGAATCGATGATGCGGATAAAATCTTCGCTTGCAGTTGCCTTTAAAAAGGTGTTCATTCAGCATTATGAAATTTATAACCGGAATATTTTTGAAAAACTGATAAACATTCGCAAAATAACCCATGATGGAATAGAGATTATCAGAGACATTCCGTCACTTACCAAACAGCGTATCCGCAAAAAATACGTTGAAATGATAAAAGAGGCAGAACGTGAGGTGATTATAGAAACGCCTTATTTTCTTCCCAGTTTTTTTGTGCGCAAAGCCTTTTCGGATGCTGTAAAACGAGGTGTGGATGTAAAAGTGATTATGCCAAGGCATTCGGATGTGGGTCTGATCGATACCCTAAGAAATCATTACCTGGGACCATTGCATAAAAATGGGGTCAAACTGCTGTTTTATATGCCCCATAATCTTCATGCAAAATTAATGATGGTAGATAGAGAGGTTTTTTCGATCGGTTCACCGAATTTCGATTACAGAAGTTTCCGGTTTCAACATGAAATTGCTCTGGTTGGAAAGGATATCGATGCGCTACGGCAAATTGAAAAGCACATTACCGAAACCTTATTAAACAGCATTGAATTTGATTATAATATCTGGGTAAGAAGATCCACCATACAAAAGTTTTTTGAATGGATCCTTTTGCCTTTCAGGCATTTGTTGTAACCTATTTAATCTTTTGGAATAATTCAGGTAGTCTTTTAATCAGGGCGATCTCCCGCCATTTTTTCGTGGCAATCTCAGCAGGTGCTCCAAAATAGGTTTTGTTGCCTTCAAGGTTTGAACCAACTCCGGATGTGGCAAGTACTACCGCACCATCGCCTATTACAAGGTCTTTGTTGATAACTACTTGTCCCCACAAGATTACATCATTTCCAATATGTGTAACCCCGGCAATCAGGACACCAGAGGCAAAGAGGCAGCGTTTTCCCACAAATGTATCGTGGCCGATCTGAATATGGTTGTCAAATTTGGTATATTCGTCGATGATGGTATCTCCCGAAACCCCCCTGTCAATCGTACAATTGGCTCCAATCTCCACGTGATCCTTCAAAATTACCCGGCCGCATGATTCAAATTTGAGTGTTTTATCTTTTCTTTTCTGAAAATAAAATGCATCAGCTCCGATAATGGTTCCTGAATGAATGATGACGTCATCACCGATCACAGTGTGGTCATAAATCGAGACATTGGCATGGATCAGGCAGTTTTTGCCGATCATAACATTTTCACCGATAAAAGTCCCCGGCTGGATGATGGTTTCTTCTCCGATTTTTGCAGAATCACTGATCATTTTCTTTGCCGGAACAAACGGACTAAAACGTTTCACCAGTTTCATGTAATCTGAAAAAGGATCGGATGAAAAAAGCAGTGTTTTTCCTTCAGGCCGTTCAACTTTTTTGTTGATCAGAATTGTTGTTGCCTTTGAATGAAGGGCTTTCTCATAATATTTGGGATGATCCACAAAAGTAAGATCACCCGGCTGTACCATATGGATTTCATTGAAACCACTAATTATGAAATCCGGATCACCGTCAAATTCAGCATTGATCATTTCTGAAATGCCTTTCAATGTTTGTGGTGTATCTAATTTCATTTTAATGATTTAAAATATCCCCCTTCAAAAACCGGTCATACAATTAAAAAAATTACCAGGAACCGACAGGTTTTGAAATTAAATTATTTGACCCTTTCGGAATATTCTCCTGACCGGGTGTCGACTTTAATTTTCTCACCTTCGTTAACAAAAAGTGGAACTTTCACAATAGCACCGGTTTCTACCGTAGCTTCTTTCATCGCATTCGTGGCGGTATTTCCTTTTTCTCCCGGTTCTGTATACGTTATCGTAAGAACAACATAAGCAGGCATATCGCATGTAAGCGGAGTTTCCGTGTCGGCATGGAAGAGAATTTCAACCTCCTGTCCTTCTTTCAGAAACTGCGCTGCAGTGATTATATCTTCAGGAATGGTAACTTGTTCGAAGTTTTCACTGTTCATAAAATAATACCCCATGTCATCCTTGTAAAGGTATTGATACGGGCGTCTTTCGACGCGGGCAATTTCTATTTTTACACCGGAATTGAACGTATTTGTCAATACCTTTCCATTTTTCAGGCTTCTGAGTTTGGTACGGACAAAGGCCGGACCCTTGCCCGGTTTTACATGTTGGAAATCGATAATTGTTAAAAGATCGCCATTCATTTCGATTGTCAGACCGTTTCTGAAATCAGCGGTTGTTGCCATAGTTAATTGTGCTTGTTTGTATTACTAAATTGCGATCGCGAAATTATAAAAATATTTCAATGCAAAAAATGGTTCGGATAAAATATACACAGGGATTACCAATCCATGTCGGCTCTTCTTACCGGCATACTCATGCAGCGCGCTCCACCTCCTCCCCGAGCCAGTTCGGATCCTTCAATCGTGATGACGCATTTACTAAAGTCGTTTAAATCAACCTTATCACTTATTACATCGGCTGCCTTTACCACGGCATAATCATTCTTAGCAAGTTCGTCAATAGTGTACGTGTTTCTGCTGTATCCGATCACTTTTCCGGGTTCGATGGCAAAAAAATTTGCCCCGCTATGCCATTGCTCACGTTCCTGCGTCCATGAATCCGTAATTCCCCCGCATGCGATGGGTTTAATTTCAAATCCAAGCCTTGCTAATGTTTCAAGAATATTTTTTTCTTCGCTGATGGTCACCGTTCCATTATCAATTGTAATCAAAATGGTTTTAAACCGGTTAGGTTGCATGATGACAGGTTCGTATACCATGCATTCGTGTGAACTCAAAAAGGTAAAAACCATATCAAGGTGAATGAACGATTCCCTATCGGTTGGCAATTCCTGTACGATAATGTATTGGCGCCTTTTTCTGTTTTTCAGCTTCTCAATAACCACATCCACCCCATCGGCCGTTGTTCGTGCACCAATCCCGATCAGCAGCAAATCCTCCCTGCCTATTAGCACATCTCCTCCCTCAATGCTTACTTTTCTGCTATTTGCGACTGTTTCTCCTGTAGATGAATTCGCAATACGGAATTCCGGATAATAATTAAAAATAGATTCCATAATCTGCGCTTCACGTTCGCGGACCGGGCTTGCCATTTTCGCAATCAGCACATCATCGTAAAGTGCAACTGCCGAATCGCGGGTAAAGAAAAAATTGTGCAATGGTCTTATGGCAAAACGGTGAGGACTCATATAGCGGCTTAAGCTGTCTCGGGTCAGCGGCACACCTTCGATTAATTTCCGTGCTAATTCATTTGGGTCAAGACTTTGCAGATAGCCTTTCAAATGAGGATCGAGGCATTGGGTACAGACTTTTTCAATCAAATCCGATTTTACATTTTCATGACTCAATACAGATGTCAAAAGGTCTTTTACTTCATAAACCCGGGTGACCTTTTTTAGTAAATCCCTGAATTGGGAATATTCAGTCTGCGCTACAGATAGGTTCAGGATATCACTGTAGAGTGCCCTTTCAGCATTTTCCGGTGTCATGTTTTCAACTTCGCTTCCCATGCTGTGGATGATCACAGACTCCAACTTTCCTATTTCTGAAGTGACATGTACTCCGGTTTTGTTGTTTTCTGCCATGTTACGATTTTAACTTTTCAATTTAACTGCAAAGTTAGCTGATTTTTGATGGGGGTTTGGTTATCTTATTACCAGTTCATCAGGTTGTTCTTTGATCCGGAATACGAGCATTAAACCGACAGCAAAGGTAACACCGACACCCGAAAAAACGAACATGGCTGTCGGACCAAAGAGTGACCAAACAAGTCCGCCAAGTGCACTCGCCACAAAAGCTACAATACTCGAAAGGCTGTTGAAGAAACCGATCGCGGTGCCTATTTCCTTTTGCTGCGTAATGTTTGATATCCATGCTTTTGAAATGCCTTCGGTGGCTGCCGCATAAAGTGCATAAAAAAAGTAAAGTGTTGCAAATTGCCATATCGATCCGGCAAATCCAAATAAATAATAAACGCCTGCAAAAATCGCAAGCCCTGTGATCAACACTTTTTTCATTCCTAATTTGTCGGCAATTACCCCGGCAGGCAAGGAAAAACCCGCATAAACAAGATTGTAAAAAATATAAAATCCGATGATGCGTGTATCTGAAAATCCGTTGTACTTCAGGGCTAACAGCAAAAAAGCATCTGAACTGTTAAAAAGGGTAAAGGCAAGCAAACCAATCACCAATTTTTTGTATGAAGAAGATGCCCTTTTCCAGTAGGAGAAATAGGAAAAAAAGTTGATTTTCTTTTGGCCATTAACTTTCTGGCTTACTTTTTTTTCTTTGATCAGAAACGTCAATGAAACGGCAATGATACCCGGAAAAAAAGCTATGATGAACAGCCAGTGGTACTCTCCGGGATGAAAATACAGAAAAACAAGTGCAACTATAGGTCCCAGTGCTGCACCAACCGTATCCAAAGCCCGGTGAAAACCGAATACTTTTCCCTTGTTTTTTTCGGTTGCTTCGTGGCTAAGCATGGCATCACGGGCACTTGTGCGAACTCCCTTTCCAAGCCGATCGAGTGTTCGGGCAAAGAAAACCCAAACAGGATAGGTAAAAACGGCTAACAATGGTTTTGAAACAGCACTCAGGGAATAACCCCATTTTACAAAGGGGAGCCGGATACCTCTTTTATCTGAAAGATTTCCGAAATATCCTTTGCTCAGTCCTGCGGCACATTCAGCCAATCCTTCCAAGATACCAATCAATAAAACCGAGAATCCGATGGAGCGAAGGTATACTGGCATGATCGGATAAAGCATTTCGCTTGCTATATCTGTAAAAAGGCTTACAAATGAAACCACAAGGATGGTCCGGGTCAGAATTTTCCTTAGCATACCTGATGTTCAACGATTATCACTCCGTTGTTCAACTCCAGATTTTTACCCTGGTTTGATTTAACAAAAGTAAAAATAGTATTTGTCACGGTTGCCGGTACAATAAAAATACTGCTGGTTTTTTGTGCAGATCAGGAATCCTGTTTTTCCACTCTTTAATGACCATGCTATTAATTTGTTCATCTATGGAAGAAATATCAGAGGCCACACATAGTAATGTTTCAGATTGACAATTGTTAATTATCGCATCAAACATTTGGTTGTTTCGATAGGGTGTTTCGATAAAAATTTGGGTTTGGTTTAATTTAGTTGCATTCAGTTCCAATTTCTTTATGCTTGCGATTCTTTCTTTTTTATCGATCGGAAGATAACCATGAAAAACAAAATTCTGGCCGTTAAAGCCCGATGCCATCAAAGCAAGTAAAATGGATGAAGGGCCTGTTAAAGGGATCACCTTAATCTGAAACCTGTGTGCTATTTTCACTATTTCTGCACCCGGGTCTGCTATACACGGCGTTCCGGCTTCCGACAATAATCCTGTATCTTTTCCTTGTAATGTATTCTGGATGAAAGTGTCCAATTCTACTTCGGGAGTATGTTCGTTCAGGATATGAAAGGTTACTTCCTGAAAATCCTTTGTATAACCTACTGCTCTTAAAAATCTTCTGGCAGTTTTTATTTCTTCGATGATAAATGTATCGAGTGAACCAATAATTTCGAGGTTGTACCGTGGAAAAATGCGATCCGGATCTGTTGGTGCCAAAAAAGTGGGGATGAGATAGAGTTTGCCTTTTTTCATGATTTAATGACCATTATCAGGGTTGCATCCAGGGCAGTTTCGTTAAATCAATATTCCCGCCCGATATGATGATACCTACCCGTTTGCCTTTGAAATCAAATTTGCGTTCAAGTAAAGCCGCGAACGGAACCGCCGATGACGGTTCGATGATGATCTTCATCCGTTCCCATATCAGTTTCATTGAATCGATAATTCCCACCTCACTCACCGTAACAATATCATTCACGAATTTTTTTATGATCGGGAAAGTGCGTGAGCCCAAAGAGGTAAGTAAGCCGTCGGCGATCGTTTTTGGATTAACTGAAGGAACGATTTCCCCTTTTTTGAAGGATCGGAATGCATCATCAGCACCCATAGGTTCAGCAGCGATTACTTTAGTTGAAGGAGAAAAATAATGCGTAGCAAGTGCCGTCCCGCTTAAAAGTCCGCCACCTCCAACAGGTGCTATGATGGTGTCAATATTTTTAATTTCATGAAAAAGCTCCATAGCTGCCGTTGCCTGACCAGCGATGATCCTGTAATCATTATAGGGATGTACTTCCAAAGCATTCGTCTGCCTTTTCACTTCTTCAAGAGTTTTTTCCCTCGATTCCAGTGTGGGTTCACAAAACGTGATATGGCCTCCGTAGTTTTTAACAGCCTCGATTTTAACCTTAGATGAATTTATCGGCATTACGATGTATGCAGGTACTTTTCGGAGCGCGGCAGCCCGTGAAAGTGCGGCTGCATGATTACCGGACGAATGTGTGCAAACACCATTTATTATTTCGTGGCTTTCCAGCGAAAATAAAGTGTTTATAGCCCCCCTCGATTTAAATGCTCCGGCTTTCTGGAAATTTTCACATTTAAAAAACACCTCTGCATCAACCAGGTTATTCAGGTTCTCGCTCGAAAGAACAGGAGTTTGGTGAATATACGGCCGAACACGGTCAAGTGCCTTTTCTAAAGTTACCAGATCAGGGATGGTTTCCAAGATATCTGCAGCATTTACTAATTATGCGATTTTTTCTCCGATGGCCTGGGCTACAATTTCCTGGCAGGTTTTTTCAAGAATTTCGAATATGCGATTACGCGATTCGGGCTTGCTGAAGAAAGGATCAGGTATCGACTCATTTTTACCTGGTTTTAACAGGTTCATCAAATAATCGATTTTCTTTTTATCCTCTGCATTCCTTGCAAAATACCTTGCACTCCTGAATGCATGCGTATCCATTACATAAATCTTATCAAACTTGTCAAAATCACCAGACGAGAACATTCGCACCCGTTTATCTGAAATATCAATTCCATGCTCAAGACCCATTTTTATGGCCCTGGGATCCGGAGGTTCATTGATATGATAGGCCTCAAAACCTGCCGAATCAACAAGAAATTCGATATCGTTACTACTGTAAATTTTCTTTAGTATTCCTTCAGCCAACGGCGAAAGACACATATTTTCATGACACAGAAATAGAATATTCATGATCGTATAAATCTAAAAGTTAAAAAAAGAAACAGAGCAATTAAAGTGGTTCCATTTCAAGCTTAAAATTCGGGTGGTAAATTACTAAATTTATTCCGAATTTCAAAGTGTTATCTTTTTGTCCAGTTCTTCAACGTAATTTCTGAACTGTTTGTCTGTTTCAATTAAGTTGTTAACGGTTCTGCATGCATGCAAAACTGTAGCGTGGTCTTTATTTCCGCAATGAAGCCCAATGGTGGCCAGTGACGATTTTGTTAGTTTTTTGGAAAAATACATGGCAAGTTGCCTCGCCTGCACAATTTCACGTTTGCGTGTCTTTGAATTGATTGTTTCAAGCGGTAATCCAAAATAATCACAAACAACTTTCTGGATATAGTCTATTGAAATTTCCCTTGACGTATTTTTTACGAATTTATCGATCATTTTTTTCGCCAAATCCAGGTTGATCGCCTTTTTGTTGAGTGATGACTGAGCCAGAATCGATATGAGAGCGCCTTCAAGTTCCCTAACATTCGTAGTGATGCTATAAGCAAGGTATTCAATAACATCTTTTGGCATCTCCAATCCGTCTTTGTATAATTTCTTTTCGATTATTGCAATCCTGGTCTCCAGGTCCGGAGCCTGCAAATCGGCAGATAATCCCCATTTAAAGCGCGAAAGCAGCCTTGTATTCATTCCCTCCATTTCTACTGGGGGTTTATCCGATGTAATGATGAGTTGTTTGTTATTTTGATGAAGCTGATTAAAAATGTGAAAGTAAACTTCCTGTGTTTTTTCTTTTTTACTTAAGAACTGAATATCGTCAATAATAAGTACATCTATCATTTGATAAAAATGTACGAAATCATTTTGGTTGTTATTTTTTACCGATTCAATATACTGGTTTGTAAATTGTTCAGAAGTAACATACAGGACGGTCTTTTCAGGAAAATTCGTTTTTACTTCCAATCCGATGGCATGGGCGAGGTGGGTTTTTCCAAGGCCAACACTGCTATATATCAAGAGAGGGTTGAAGGCTGTTTTTCCCGGATTACTGGCAACGGCAAAACCGGCCGATCGTGCCAGACGGTTACAATCGCCTTCGATAAAATTGTCGAATGAATAATTTTCATTCAACTGTGAATTAACTTTGATTTTTTTAAGGCCGGGAATAATAAAAGGGTTTGGGATATCTTTCGATGAGCCTCTATTCAAATCGATTGGCATTGAAACCGGTGGATTTGCCACAGCCTTTTTGTTGGATGTCGGGAAATTAACAGTGTAGGGAGGTAAATTTGTATACGAATTCTCCATGATGATACTGTACTCCAGCCTGCCTTCATTTCCCAATTCCTTTTTGATGGTCTTTTTCAGGAGCGTAATGTAGTGCTCCTCAAGCCATTCGTAAAAAAACTGGCTGGGTACCTGGATGGTCAATACATTATCGTCCAGTTTTACGGGTTTTATCGGATCGAACCAGGTTTTAAAACTCTGATGACTAATATTATCCCGAATTACTGTCAGACAATTATCCCAAACTGCCTTACAATTTTTCTTCATGCTCAATTAATTGTATGAAAGCAATTTATTAAATTTTAAATTTTTTGTTGTTTGCATTTTGACGATAGGAGTTATCCGTTGCGTCCTTGGAATTGTCAACAAAATTCAAACAAAAAAAGTTAAAAAAAAAATTTTATTTGTATTGATTATCTAAAAAAATTCACTATTTATATGCACGGTTTCTTAACGGAATCCCTCTAAACCGAATGTAAATACTTTATTCTAAGTTGCTTAATCTGGTTAAATTTTTCGTAAACCTGTTCCGCCTGACCTTTCCTCACACTAAGCGTAAGCGAACAATGCAAATTATAGTTATGAGAAATCTGATTGAGTGTGTTTTCTTTAACTATTTTCATGACATCTTCCATATTCCCATACTCAAATTCAATTTCAAACAGATCATGTACCGTCTTTGTAATAATTTCACTATTTTCGAGGGCCGCGTCTGCTGCAGTTTTGTATGCTCTTATCAATCCGCTGACGCCGAGTTTAATCCCTCCAAAATACCGTATGACAATAACAAGTACATTGGTCAGATCCCGTGTAATAATCTGTGAATAAATCGGCCGACCAGCTGTACCGGAAGGTTCTCCATCATCGTTGATCCTGAATGCCGATTTATCAAATCCCAGCCTGTAGGCATAGCTTTGATGCCTTGCATCGTGAAACCTCTTTCTGAAATCTGAAATGTGCTCCTTAACTTTTTCTTCAGTATCGGCCGGAACGGCAAATGCGATGAATTTGCTCCCCTTTTCTTTATATATCCCCTCGGCTTGTGTCGAAATTGTTTTGTAGGTATCCTCAAAAAGCATTTAAAATGAACTTATTAACTAAAAGACCAGTGCTTGATTTTCGATTGCTAAATATATCAATTTATCTTCAATAATCCGATCAGGCGAAAAAAAATTTTCAATTTCATGATAAAAAATTTTAAAATCCTTAATTAAAGCTTCAATATGTTGAATAAAACAAATGTTTACAATAGGCGAAATTTATATTTTTGATCCCTTAAATATAAAAGAAAAAATTAAAAATGTTCCATAAAATTAAAAACCGTTCTGAAGAATTGGCCGGATATACTGCAGCCAGTTTATCCCGTCTGGTCCAAATAAAATCGATGAGTTGCAGTGAGAAGGATGTTCAGGCTGAACTGAAGCGGCAAATGGAAGAAAGTGGTGCCGATGAAGTAAAAATCGACGGCCTTGGTAATGTCATCGGACGAATCGGCAGCGGCAAAAAAGTGATCGCTATCGATGGACACGTCGATACAGTGGATGTTGGAAATATCGATAATTGGAAATTTGATCCATTTTCAGGTGAAATTAAGGACGGGTATGTGCACGGCAGGGGCAGTGTAGATCAAAAAGGCGGCGTTGCTTCAATGGTGACGACCATTAAAATTCTAAAGGAATTGCAAATCCCCGATGATCTTACTGTTTATTTTATAGGCAGTGTGATGGAAGAAGACTGTGACGGACTGTGCTGGAAGTACATTATTGAAGAGGATAAGCTGAAACCTGATTTTGTAATTCTAACCGAACCTACAAATCTTAATATATACAGGGGACATAGGGGCCGAATGGAAATCGGAATTTCATTCAATGGCATATCCTCCCATGGTTCAGCACCAGAAAGGGGGAAAAATGCGATTTATATGGCTTCGCGGGCGGCTCTTGAAATTGAAAAATTGAATACAAAATTGACTTCGGACGATTTTTTAGGGAAAGGTTCTGTAACGGTATCTGAATTCAGGTCGGACAGTCCTTCGCTTTGTGCTGTTGCTGACTATGCACGTATCTATCTTGACCGGAGGCTGACCTGGGGAGAGACAAAAGAATCAGCTATCAGGGAAATTGAAACCTGCCTGCAAGGTCTTGACGCAAAAATCGAGGTGCCATTTTATCAGGAGACCAGCTTTACAGGTAAGAATTATGGGATGGAAAAATACTATCCAACCTGGAAGATAGCAGAAAATCATCCCATCGTTACAGCAGGAGTACAAGCTTATCAGAACCTCTACAACAAAACACCGAATATTGACAAATGGACCTTTTCAACCAACGGTGTTACGATCAATGGCATTTATGGGATACCAGCCATTGGATTTGGTCCGGGAAATGAAATCCTTGCGCATGCACCCAATGAAAAAGTACCGATAGATGATCTTGTAATTGCATCGGCATTTTATGCAGCATTTGCTTTTTTTATTTAATTTTAATTCACTTTAAATTATGAAAATGAAATTCAGCCAGTTGACTTCGGAGCTTTCCGGGCTCAAGGGCAACCTTTTCCATGAGGATTTCTTACTAACCTGGGAGAAAACGTACGACGAGCTAAAGCAGGTGCTTTACACGGCCGAGGCACTGGGTCAACTGCGCAAAAACAACATCTCGGCAAAATGCTTCGATTCAGGACTGGCTGTTTCGCTTTTCCGCGATCAATCGACACGCACACGGTTTTCATTTACCTCGGCTGCCAACTTGTTGGGTTTGGAAGTCCAGGATTTTGATGAATCCAAATCACAGATCGGGCATGGAGAAACCATCAGAGAGACGGCCAGTATGATCTCATTCTTTACAGATATCATCGGTATAAGGGATGATATGTATCCGGGAATCGGTAATGCATACATGCGCGAAGTTGGACAAGCCCTTGACGATGGATTTGCACAGGGAGTGCTCGAACAACGACCCGGCATTATTAACTTACAATGCGATATCGATCACCCTACACAAAGCATGGCCGACCTGCTGCATCTGGTCCGTCATTTCGGTTCGATAGAAGATTTACAAGGGAAAAAAATTGCCATGACGTGGGCTTACTCGCCAAGCTATGGCAAACCGCTTTCGGTTCCTCAGGGCATCATCGGACTACTGACCCGCTTCGGAATGGAAGTAGAACTTGCGTATCCGCAAGGTTATGAACTTTTGCCAGAAGTAGTTGAAGTGGCGAAAAAACAGGCACATGAATCAGGGGGATCGTTAAGAATTTCCGGTTCGATGAAAGAGGCATTTGAGAATGCAGATGTCGTTTACCCGAAAAGCTGGGCACCTTTAAGTATAATGAAACGACGCACCGAGCTTATTAAATCAGGAGATAGCAAGCATTTGAATGAACTTGAAAAGGAAGGACTTGAAATGAATGCCAAACACAGAGACTGGGAATGTACTGGTGACTTAATGAATACGACAAAAAAAAGTTCAGCACTTTATATGCATTGTTTACCTGCCGATATTAGTGGCGTTTCTTGTACGAACGGGGAAGTTCAGAAAGAAATCTTCGAAAAATACCGCATTCAAACCTACCTTGAAGCGGCGAACAAACCCTATATTATTGCCGCCATGATCCTGAATAACAAATTTAAAAATGTTGCTGATCTTTTGACCGATCTTTCACTTAAAAGCGGCAATGCCAGAATATACAGGATATAAACCAACTTGATGGCTGCGCGTGCAGCTGTTAAATGACATGACCTGATTTTGGATTTTAGTCAATCTAAATGAATATCCCATTTGGCTTGTTTGCCAATAGTACATCATCATTCCATTGACAAATCATCAGGTATAGCGTCACCTGCAGTCTTTGTTAAACTTTCGTTTTTCGACACATTGCGCATCGAGAACGGCAATGGTGACCATATTTACAATTTCAGTCACACTGGAACCGATCTGAAGAACATGAACCGATTTGTTCAACCCGTTAATGACCGGACCAACAACATCCAGATTTGCCATAGTCTGTAAAAGTTTATACGCAATGTTACCCGCAGTAAGATACGGGAAAATCAGTGTATTTGCTTTTCCTCCGACTAATTTCGAAAACGGAAATGTTTCGTTTAGAATTTCAGCATTCAGTGCCACGTTAACCTGCATTTCACCATCAATGATCAGTTCAGGATGGTCACGGTGAAGAATGGCCACAGCTTCTCTCTGTTTTTGAGGAATAGCACCGTCATTCGAACCGAAATTCGAATACGAAACAAAAGCAATTCGTGGCTTAATATTAAACTGTTCTACCGCGAAAGCCGTTTGTAATGTTATTTCAACCATTTGTTCCACCGTTGGGTTTTTATTCACTGTGCAATCGGCCAGGAAATATGCGCCGTCCTTTGCAATAATACAGTACATCCCCGAAACGATATTGGCTCCTTCCTTTTTACCGATTATTTCCAGCGCCGGGCGTAAGGTATCCGGATAATTCCGTGTAAGTCCGGAGATCATGGCATCTGCATAACCTGTTTCAACAAGCATCGGGCTGAAAAAATTCCGGTGAAGCATGGCATCCTGCGCTGAAGTAAGCGTTACTCCCTTACGCTGACGTTTATGCCAGAACAGGTCCGCAAACTGAAGCCTTCGTTGTTTTTCGGCTTTGGATTTGGGGTCCATAATTTCAATACCTTCCAGTTCAAGGTCATTCGCTTTAATTATACCTTTAATTACATTCTCATTTCCAAGAAGGATAGGAACAGCCAGACCTTCATTTACAACAATCTCGGCAGCTTTTAGAATCTTATAATTTTCAGCTTCAGCAAAAACAACTCGTTTCGGATTACGACGCGCAGTGTTTCTGATTTGACGGATCAGTGGATTACTCATCCCAATCCTCTTATTCAATTCTTCAATGTATTTATCCCAGTTTTCGATCGGCTTCTTCGCAACTCCAGTCTCCATAGCAGCTTTGGCGACGGCCGGAGCAACGTGTACGATAAGCCTCGGATCGGTAGGTTTTGGTATAATGTATTCTTTCCCAAACTTTAAGTTTGTCGTATGAAACGCAATATTCACCTCTTCCGGAACAGGTAATTTGGCCAAATCAGCCAGGGCTTTTGAGGCAGCCAGTTTCATTTCATCATTAATAGCTGTGGCCCTTACATCCAGTGCTCCCCTAAAAATGAACGGGAACCCAAGGACATTGTTAATCTGGTTTACATAATCGGAGCGGCCTGTCGCCATTATAATATCGTTCCTGATTGACAAAGCATCTTCCGGTGATATTTCAGGTTCCGGATTTGCCAAGGCAAACACAATCGGATCTTTTGCCATTTTTAAGAGCAATTCTTTTTTCAATGCTCCAGCAACTGAAAGACCCAAAAACATATCAGCACCTTCCATTGCTTCCTCTAGTGAATGAATATTTTTGCTTATTGCAAATTCTTTTTTTGTTCCGGTTAGGTCTTTTCGGTCAGTATGTAATACACCCTTGCTGTCGACCATAATTATATTTTCCGGTTTCACCCCAAGTTTGATGTATAATCTCGAACACGATATTGCTGCCGCACCGGCTCCATTGACTACGATTTTTATTTTATCTATCTTTTTTCCGTTTATTATTAATGCATTCAGTAATCCCGCCGAAGTAATAATGGCCGTTCCGTGTTGGTCGTCATGCATAACAGGGATATCTAAAGCGGCTTTCACCCGGTCTTCAATTTCGAAACATTCTGGCGCTTTGATGTCTTCCAGGTTTATCCCGCCGAAAGTCGGTGCAATAGCAATGACTGTTTCAACGAATTTGTCGATGTTCTTTTCGTTCACTTCTATATCGAAGACGTCGATGTCAGCAAATACTTTAAATAACAGTCCTTTCCCTTCCATAACCGGTTTACCAGCTTCCGGGCCGATGTCTCCCAGACCCAGAACAGCAGTCCCGTTCGAGATCACGGCAACAAGATTAGCCTTGGCGGTATATTTGTAAACATCATCGATGTTATCTTTAATAGCCAGACAGGGCACCGCCACACCGGGAGTATAAGCCAGCGAAAGGTCGCGCTGCGTTGCATAAGGTTTTGTAGGCACAACTTCCAGCTTGCCGGGTCTGCCCTGTGAATGATAATTAAAAGCATCTTTTTTAAATAACGAGTCCATATGTTTATTTTTAACTGTTAACCAAATAACAAGATGGCAAAACTAATAATTAGTTTTATTAATGTGTAACTATTTCAAACTAATTTTTCTAATTCAAATTGTTTACAAATAATTTATTGCCGGAGAATTCAATTTCATTAAATTTATATTTTAGCGACCGGTTTTTAGGCATTTATCTAACAACCCGATTTTTAAAAAAATTTCACCATGTACGCATATATTGAAGGGAAACTTACAGAAAAAAACCCGGCTTTTGTTGTCGTGGATTGCCAGGGCATTGGGTACCTGGTAAATATATCCCTGAATACTTACTCAGAAATCAAAGATAAAGAAAACGCCAGGTTACTCACACATCTTACGATAAAAAACGAGGCGACTACACCTGTGGGGTTTGTTTTATATGGATTTTCAGATGAACGTGAACGCCAGCTTTTTCGTCAGTTGATTTCTGTGTCGGGAATTGGAAACAATACGGCAATGCTGATGTTATCGTCGCTGACTGCTGAAAACATTTATACGGCCATTGCCGAAAACAATGTTGCAGCACTTCAGTCAGTTAAAGGCATAGGAACAAAATCGGCGCAACGGATCATTATCGATCTAAAAGACAAGATTGAAAAAGGAAAAATACCGTTTGATTTAGTATCGGATACACACAATAGGAATAAAGAAGAAGCGTTATCTGGATTAACTGTATTGGGGTTCAATAAAGTTGCAGCAAACAAAGCACTCGACAAAATTTTCACACGACAGGAGGGAAAGGAGTTGTCGGTTGAATTCCTGATTAAGGAAGCATTAAAAATTCTATAGAGCTTGTGCGAGGTTATTGTAAAACTTTGAAAATTATTCAAGTCGGTCTGCGGGGGATTAGGTAGTTTTCAAAGTTTTCTAATTTTTTGAAAAGACTTTTTTATTTGGAGCGGATTTTCAGAAATAATTTACTCATTGGTCTACTGATGCTTGTCGTTACTGCTGTTTCAGGCAATAAAGGTAACGACAGGTATTATGCTGATAATCATTACAAAATCAATAAGTTTTTATTCCCACCCGATTCAATTTTTGGCAATGACACGACAAAAAAAGTGAACCTTCCCTATCCCCCTGAAGAAGAACAGTTTCCATATACCGGAAATCAGAATACTTCTCCACTTTTTTTGAAGAATCCTTCCAACATAAAATCAGATGTTGAATATGACTCAGAAACGGGCATGTATATTCTCCGGCATAAAATCGGGGATATCGATTACCGCCCACCGACCTACATGACCCTGGAAGAATACAGAAAATACGAACTGGAGAATTCCGTTGAAAATTACTGGATGGAACGATCCAAAGCTTCCGGAATGGGAACACGTTCAGGAATTATCCCTTCTATTTATATAGGTGGAAAAGCCTTCGACCGGATTTTTGGAGGTCATACCATCGATATCCGGCCATCGGGTTCGGTCGAACTTATCTTCCAGGTTCTCGGCAACAGCCGGGATGATCCTACGCTCGCTGTTAAACAACGCCGGCAGGTCAATTTTGATTTCCAGGAGCACATCCAGATGAATGTGCTGGCTAAAATCGGCGATAAAATCGAGTTCAAAACAAATTACAATACGGATGCTACATTCGACTTTGAAAACAAGCTCAATCTCAGATACGAGGGCGATGAAGATGAAATTTTACAACTTATCGAAGCCGGAGATGTGAGTCTCCCGTTAAACAGCACACTGATCACGGGAAGTCAGAGTTTGTTCGGGATCAAATCCAAACTCAAATTCGGGAAAACGACTGTCACAGCAATTTATTCGGAGCAGCAAAGTGAGAGTTCAACCATTGCAGTTCAGGGAGGTGCTCAACAAACCGAATTTTTGCTGCATGCAGATGAATATGAGGAAAATAAACATTTCTTCCTTTCCCATTATTTCAGAGCCAATTATGAGAGTGCTCTTGCCGACCTTCCGATCATTACTTCGGGCATCAATATTACAAAACTCGAAGTCTGGGTGACCAACATCGGTGCTGCCGTAACACAAAACAGGAATATTGTAGCATTTACGGATATCGGAGAACACGATACAATTTATAACAAACAACTAATTCAACCAGTTAATCCCCCTAATCCAAACATCCAACATTTACCAAACAATAAATCGAATAATCTCTTCAGCCTTGTTGATACAGCGAAAGTCAGAAATATAAACAATGTGAACAGTTACCTGCTTTCCAAAGGGTTTACACAGGGTGAGGATTTCGATAAAGTAGAACTTGCCCGGAGGTTAAATCCAACGGAATATACATTCAACAGCAAACTGGGATTCATATCACTTAACAGTGCTTTGAATTCGGATCAGACACTCGCCGTTGCATATCAATATCAGTTGATCGGTGATTCCACTGTTTTCCAGGTAGGTGAATTTTCGGATGAAGGGATTACAGGCGCCAACACGCTTGTTGTTAAGTTGCTCAAAAGCACGTATGTCAATATTCGCAACCCGTTGTGGAAACTGATGATGAAGAATGTTTATTCACTGAATGCCTACCAGGTAAACCGTGAAGATTTTACACTAAATATATTGTACTCCGGGGATGAAAACGGAGTTCCTACCGGCTATTTTCAGGAAGGTCCCTATAAAGGAAATCCGCTCATCAGTGTTTTCAACCTCGATAACCTCGATGCCCAAATGAATCCCTATGCCGACGGCGTATTTGATTTTATCGACAATGCGGCGACACAAGGCGGGACAATTAATTCAGCCAACGGAAGAATATTTTTTACCGTACTTGAGCCTTTTGGAAGCTATCTGCGAAAGAAATTAAAAGACTACCCCGAACTGGCAAATAAATATTGTTACGATTCCCTTTATACTTTAACAAAAACAGGCGCTCAGCAATATGCGGATAAAAATAAATTTCTGATTTCAGGATATTATAAATCGCAGTCGGGTTCAGAAATTTCACTGAATGCACTGAATGTCCCGCAAGGTTCAGTGACTGTGACAGCAGGTGGTGTTCCGCTTGTTGAAAATGTGGATTATACCGTTGATTACACACTTGGCCGCGTTCGTATCATAAATGAAGGTGTTTTAAATTCAGGCACACCCATCAATATCAAAATGGAAAGCAACACCCTGTTCAGCATACAGACCAAACGATTGATGGGGGCGCATGTGGATTATGATGTCAGCAAGGATTTTCATTTGGGTGGAACCATTATGAACCTTCATGAACGACCGCTCACACAAAAAGTCAATTATGGCGACGACCCGATATCAAATACCATTTGGGGACTCGATTACAGTTATCAAACCACTTCCCAGCTCATTACCAAACTGGTTGACAAACTTCCCTTTATAAGCACTTCTGCGCCTTCAAATGTAGCGATCAGCGGAGAATTTGCACATTTTATTCCCGGGCATTCCCGTTCCGTAGGGAAAGAAGGTATTTCATATATCGATGATTTTGAAGGAACGAAGTCGACCATTGATTTACGCAGTTATACAAGCTGGTTTCTATCAAGTACACCGCAGTTTCAAAAAGATTTATTTCCTGAAACAACCTATGGAGGAGATACCAGTAATATTTACTATGGGTTTAACCGGGCAAAAATGGCATGGTATATTATTGACCCCAGTGTTTTTTATGACCGCAACAGCAATTTAAAGCCGGATAATGTAACGAATGATGACCTTTCGGACAATTTTGAAAGGCAGGTCTTAGAAACGGAAGTCTTCCCAAGTAAAGAAATTGCAAACGGAACGCCAACAAATATCGGTGTTTTGAATGTTGCCTATTATCCACAGGACAGGGGGCCTTATAACTACGATGCAACTCCTACCAGTTTTTCTGCCGGGTTAAACCCAGACGGTACGCTTGCCGATCCTGCCTCCCGGTGGGGAGGTATGATGCGCGATATAGAAACGCCCGATTTCGAAGCAGCCAATATTGAGTACATTGAATTCTGGATGATGGATCCCTTTGCCGACGGTTCATTAAACGATGGTTCGGGGGGCGAATTATACTTTAATCTTGGCGATGTTTCGGAAGATATCCTGAAGGATTCACGAAAGAGTTATGAGCATGGACTGCCGACATCCGATGTTTTTCAGGAATCGGATATTTCGCGTACAGTGTGGGGCCGGATTCCGAATAAGCTGGATCTTGTCCAGTCGTTTTCAAACGAAGCCGGAGCGCGTCCTTACCAGGATGTTGGCTATGACGGTCTGCGTGATGAAGTCGAGCGAACCTATTTCTCATCACAATCGGAATATGCTGGAGCTTACGATTATATGGATATCGTTAGAAGTTATTTCGGTGAAACATCTCAGGCTTATCAACAAGCCTATTCTGACCCTTCGGGAGACGACTACCATAATTTCAGGGGTGATGATTACGATGCCTCACCTGTTTATGGGAGTATACTTGAACGGTACAAACAATATAACGGCCCGGAAGGCAACTCACCAGAAAGTTCAGGCGGAGCATATTATTCCGGAAATTCAAGAATACCGAATGCCGAAGATTTAAATAACGACAATACGCTGAGCGAAGGTGAACGCTATTTTCAGTACAGAATCGCCCTGAAACCCGATAAAATGAATGTAGGTGAAAACTACATAGCGGATGAATTCACTGCTACCGACATCACACTTGCAAATGGCGAAACAGGATCTGTGAAGTGGTACCAGTTTAAAATCCCTGTTAGAGAACCCGATAAGGTTGTGGGCAATATAACTGATTTTAAAAGCATTCGGTTTATGCGGATGTTTTTTAAAGATTTTACCAAACCCGTTGTACTCCGGTTTGCTACACTCGACCTTGTCCGTGGAGAATGGAGACGGTATCCATCGAGTGAGGATTTACTGGCCCCCGGAGAATACGTAACCACAAGTGCCATCAATGCCAAATCATTCGACTTATCGGCTGTAAATATTGAAGAAAACAGTGGCAGGCAACCCATTCACTATGTAACACCTCCGGGAATTGAACGTGAAATCAATATTGGCACAACGAATCTTACACGGCTCAATGAACAGTCGATGGTGATGAAAGTATGTGACCTTGCTGACGGAGATGTAGCAGCCGCCTACAAAACAACAGAGTTCGACTTCAGGCAGTTTAAGCGATTGAAAATGTTTGTTCATGCTGAAAAGTCGAAAGCAAGTGATGTGGTCAAGTATGGAGATATGACGGTATTCATCAGGCTTGGATCCGATTTTACCCAAAATTATTATGAATATGAAATACCGCTAACTTTTACGAACTGGTATACTACGAATCCAGATGATATCTGGCCTGAAGCGAATGAGTTCAACGTTGATCTTGAACAACTTGCACAGTACAAGCTGGCCCGAAATACGGCCATGCGGCAACCGGGGTCGAATGTCAGTCTGACATCACGCTATATCGTTTATGAGGGAAGAAATAAGATCACAATTATAGGCTCGCCCAGCCTTGGTGAGGTAAAATCAATCATGATCGGTATAAGAAACCCGAAAAAAACAGAAGCAACACCCGATGATGACGGCGAGCCCAAATGCGGTGAAATATGGGTGAATGAACTTCGTCTTGCCGATTTCAACAAGCAATCGGGTTGGGCAACTACAGGTAGGGTAGCATTAAATCTTGCCGATCTCGGTAACCTCACCGTAAGCGGAACATACAGTTCTCCCTGGTTTGCCAGCATCGATAAAAAAATTACAGAAATTCCCCTGGAAGCACAGTCGCAATTTGATATTGCTACCAACCTGGAGTTAGGTAAATTTTTCCCTCAAAAGACAGGAATTAAAATACCGATGCATTTTGATTACGGAGAAATCAGGATCAGGCCAAAATTTAATCCGCTTGATCCCGATCTTCAGCTATCGGATGTACTGAGTTCTTACGAATCGAAAAGCCAGCAGGACAGTATCAAAAAACTTTCAATAGATTATACTCAGCGAAAAAACATCAATTTTATCAATATGAGGAAGGATAAAGTCGGAGCCCAGTCAAAATCGCACATATGGGATATCGAGAACTTCAACCTGTCCTATTCTTATGCAGAAGTTTATCACCGGAATATTGATATTGATTACAATTTGCAGCAAACCTATATGGGAGGATTGGGCTATAATTTTAACAACACTCCGAAAAATTTCAAACCGTTTGAAAAAATTGGTTTTATATCAAAAATCAAAGCATTTCAATTGATCAAAGACTTTAATTTCTATTTACTACCCAAAATGTTTTCGTTTCGAACCGATATGAACCGGATGTACGAAGTCAGAAAGCTTAGAAACAAAAGCTTTGGTGATATTCCTACTTTTTCAAATTACAATAAAACATGGACATGGAACCGGATATATGATCTGAAATTTGATTTGGCCCAATCGCTGACCTTTAATTTTAATGCCAATGCAGCAAGTTTTATTGACGAATATCCCGGATCAAACAAAACTATATGGGAAGGCGATTATAACGGCGACGGTACTACAGATACAATTACTCCTGGCGAGAAAAGACAACGTGTGAAAGATGAATTGAGGCGCGGAGGGACAAAAAGCAGATATTCGCAAACCGCAGGGCTGAATTACAATATTCCCATCAATAAGTTACCGCTTCTCGACTGGGTAACATCAACCTTTGGATATACAACAGCCTATAACTGGACAGCTTCACCGCGCTCAATCCAGGATGCACTCGGTAATACCGTCGCAAATAATGTAAACTGGAATATCAATGGGAATGCCGATCTGAATAAGCTTTACAACAAAGTGAAATTCCTGAAAAAAATTAATGAACCTCCCAGAAAACAACAGCAAAAGAAAAAGACTCAGCAACAAAAACAGAACAAGCAAGCTACGGATAGTACAAAAATCACGAAGCCAAAAGTAAATTATGGGAAAATAGCCTACGAGTCTTTCTTCCGAATTTTAATGAGTGTAAAAAAAGTTTCGCTTCAGTATTCGGAGAATGTGGGGACTACAATGCCGGGGTTTAAATTTGAACCACAGGCATTGGGAAACAACTGGGGACAGAATGCACCGGGAACCCGGTTTATTTTCGGTTATCAGCCGGATGATCCTTCCTATTTTAACCATGATGGATGGCTGTCGACTGACGGCAGGCTGAATACGGCTTTTGCAAGGATTAAAAACAACACCTTCAACGTTAAAGTAACACTTGAACCCTTTAAAGATTTCAAAATTGAAATCAGTGCCGACAGGTCCTATTCGAGTAATGTCCAATCCTATTACGTATTCGATTCGTTGTCTGGAATGTTCAACGAAAACAACAGGACTCAGACGGGTACTTTTTCTATGTCCTACATTACCTGGGGTACGGCATTCGGAGGTTCACTTGCAAATGAAAAGTCAAAATATTTTGAAAATTTCAAGAATTACAGGTTGGATATTGCAAATAGGGTTGCAAATGAAGATCCGAGAGACATATCAATCAACGATACTACCGGATATCCGACAGGCTATGGAAGAAGTTCACAATACGTCCTGCTTCCGGCATTTCTAGCAGCTTATTCAAACAAAGGTCCCGATCGGGTCAGTCTTGATCCATTCCCGAAAATCCCAATCCCAAACTGGAGGATATCCTACAGCGGGCTTTCAAAAATTCCTTTTCTACAGGGAATATTTAAAACAATCACACTGAATCATTCTTATAAATCCACTTACAACCTGGGCTCTTTTGCATCAAATGTCAATTTCAACGGCGATACAATTAACGGTGTGGTCGTCCCAACAAAAATTAATCCGACCAACGGAGATTATTTTCCGCAATATCAGTTCAGTATGGTTACCATAACAGAACAGTTCAGTCCCTTAATTAACATCGATATGACCCTGCAAAACAGCTTACTGGCTAAATTCGAGCTCAAAAAATCACGGAACCTATCATTGAGTTTCTCAAACAACCAGCTTACAGAGGTTACCAGCAACGAGTTTGTACTTGGGTTGGGTTACAGGTTTAAAGAAGTTCCCATAAATTTTTCAAGTTTTGGTGGCGGTGCGGGTAAAACATTCAAAAGTGATTTAAACCTGAAAACAGATTTCTCAATCCGGAATAATAAAACCGTTTTACGCAGTATCGATAGTGATTTAAACCAGGTTTCTGCAGGACAGAAGGTGGTTTCGATAAGTACGTCGATTGATTATATGCTTTCTCAAAGCCTGACCCTCCGTTTTTTCTTTGATAAAATCATTACCAATCCTTTCCTGCCTTCACAATACCGGAATTCCACTACAAAAGGCGGAATAAGTTTACGGTTCTCGCTTGCCCAATAGGAATCGACGATCCTGGTTTTGATCTATGATAATTTTTAAGTTTTAATAATTGTGTACTTTCATATATGAAGAATAATTCCAGAGAAATCACATTTAATAACGTTAGTAAATATCCCTTAAACCTTCTAAAAATCAATAGATTTGGAACCTGAATTCGGAGGTTGAAAAATTTTAAATAACCTTGGTTCTGTGAAATTATTATTTACTACTTTTGGGTCGAATTTAAAATTTCCATAATGAATTTTCCAGAAAATTTAAAGTACACGAAAGACCACGAATGGATAAAAGTGGAAGGTGAGAATGCACTTGTAGGAATCACTGATTTCGCACAGAAAGAACTGGGCGACATTGTATTCGTTGAGGTAGAAACGCTTAATGAAACCCTCGATAAGGAAGAAACGTTCGGGACCATTGAAGCTGTTAAAACTGTTTCGGATTTATTTATGCCCATTGCCGGGGAAGTTCTTGAATTTAATGCAGAACTTGACAATCATCCCGAAATCATTAATTCAGATCCGTATGATAAAGGATGGATAGTAAAAATCAAAATGACGAAACCTGATCAGGTAAACGAACTGTTTGATGCAAAAGGTTACAGCCAGTTAATCGAATCCTGAGTTTGACCACTTATAACAAATGGCAAACGACTGTAATCCTTCATAATATTATCATACAGCGATTCGTTATATAAATGGTGATTTTGGGTTTAAAAAAATTCGTAATTTAGATGCCCGAAATTAAATTCAAAAATTAAGAAGAAGAACGACTATGAAAGACGAAAAAAAGACACCACATGCGGACCTTGAAAATAAAAAAGTATTTTTTATTGAAATAGGGTTGGTTGTTGCGCTGTTGCTAACGCTGATAGCTTTCGAATGGAAAAGTTATGCAAAGACCTCGGTGGATATTATTACCAGGGTTGCTGATGATGTCCCTGAAGAAATGGTTGAAATTACACAGCAGAATGAGCCACCACCACCTGCACCACCACCCCAGCAAACAAGTATAATTCAGATTGTTCAGAATGACGTCCAGATTGATGATGATATAGATATTGATGTTGAAGCCGATCAGGAAACAGAAGTACAGAAGTACGTCCCTGTAGAATCAAATAATGATGAGGAACAGGAAGAAGCGCAGATATTTACGGTTGTCGAATCTATGCCATCATTTCCGGGAGGAGACGCTGCCCGTATCAAGTATCTGAATGAAAATATTAAATATCCTCAGATGGCCAGGGAAAGCGGTATACAAGGAAGAGTATTTGTGACTTTTGTCGTTGAAAAAGATGGAAGTGTTACGGATGTTAAGGTGTTAAGGGGTATCGGCGGCGGATGCGACGAAGAAGCCGTCCGTGTTATTAAGAATATGCCGAAATGGATTCCTGGTAAACAAAGAGGTAAGCCTGTCAGGGTTCAGTTCAATATGCCGATATTATTCAAATTAAATTAATCGTACAGTAAAAATAAAAAAAGACCCGGCCTGTAAACCGGGTCTTTTTTTTACACTGTAATCAGGTTAGGTTATTTTACTGCTAAATTCCCATTTTCATAGTATTCTGTTTTGATCAGTTTTCCGTTTTCGTCCCATTCTTTAAATTCCCCCTGTTTTTTTCCATCAACCCAGTTTCCCTGTTTTTTCATCTGGCCCGATTTATAATAGTTTATCACAACACCATTAGGTACTCCATCATCCCAGTTTTCAAGTGCCTGCAAATTTCCGTTTTCATAATACCAACGCCATTCACCTTTTTGTTTGCCATTATCAAATGAACCTTCGCTTTTTTTATTGCCATTCACGAAGTATTTTATTTCCAGGCCTTGTTGTTTCCCTTCTTTCCAGTTCACCTCCGACTCTATTTTGCCATCTTTGTACCAGCTAATCCACTTGCCGTCCTGCTTATCATCAATCCAGCTTCCTTCATATTGTTTTTGAGATTCAGGATACCAGTATGTCCATAAGCCAGTTTTTCTATCCTCACTAAATTCACCTTTCAAGTAGATATTTCCATTTTCATGATACCGTTGCCATAAACCGGTGCGTTTCCCATTAATGTATGATCCGTATGCCTCTTTGTTGCCATTTTTGTAAAACGAGCTGAATTTATTTTCTTTCAACCCATTTTCACATTCCATTACCATTTTAAGCGATCCATCCTCAAAATAATCCTTACAAGTACCCGTAAAAGGCGTGTCATTAATATAATATACACCCTCCTTTTCCGTAAGCTCATTAAACTTTACTGCCTTATTACACCCGGTGATGATAAGTAAACCAATTAATAAATAACTCAGGGACTGATATTTTTTCATATTATGTAAAAATTGAATAATCCGTTAACAACAATTGCAAAATTAAGAAAAGGACATAGCGAAACAAAGAAGTGCTATTTTTATATTTATGATTCAGTTTATTATTACTCCCTAAAAATTCCGGTAATCGAATGTTTCGATATTGCGCAGCCTTCTGTTTTCACAATTGCCTTTAATATAGTTCATCCTGAAATTATTTGTCAGATTTAACCTTAATCCGATATACGCGTCATATCCTGTAAAATTGCTGAAACCAAAAAATGTATTTAGTTTATCAAAACCAAGAAATACATTCCCGTACCGAAGCGCAAAACCAATACGCGGCATACTGAAATTCCATTCGTAAATGGATATTGGCAGGCTTATTTCAAGCCTGTTTGTTTCATAACGTGGTGTAATTGCAATTACAGAAGGCCTTTTGATAAATGCTTTGCCAAAATGGACTCCATAAATAAATGTAGAATTTATATAAAACGGTTTGTTTATATGATAATCAAATTGCAGGCTGATCGCCGGAGGTGTATACATCGAAAATTTATCGGTTTCCGAAACATTTTCAGCTCTGTCAGTAAAATAAGCTGCAATCTTTTTGTCTACTTCTTCTACAGAATTAGTTGCCAGCGTATCGTAGGGTTCAAACCAATAAGTGGAAGTATTTTCATATTGATATTTAACTGCTTTTTTCGAAAACCGGATAAACCCAAAATCAAGAAAAGACAAACCGATTTTGTAGTTGTATTCTTCGAAAGGCTGCTCGCAAAGCCGCGAGAAAAACTTGTTTGAATGTCCTTTTGCGGTTTTTTCATAGGTAATTCCAATATCACCTCCAAAACCGGAACCCTTTATCATGGGATTCTGTTGAAATGCTGTGTTTGTATAATCGAGCGGAAGGGAATAGGCATAATCGAATGTGGCATTGTAAATGGAAGCAGTTGTATCACTGAATACCTCATAATCTACACGATCGATATTCGTATAGAATCCGGCATAGCCGAAAAGGGGCTTTAATGAAACCCCGAACGACCATGAATCCCACTTATATCGCTTAAAATTATAGGCATAACTAAAACTCGTTTCGAACCATGTTAGTGTTCCGATCTGAATAGGCTTGTCATGTGAATACCTGATGCCATGTTGCGGATCATAATCAATGGCTTCGTATAAAAAGATGGCAATTTCATTGGGAAGGTTATGAAATGAAGTATTCGATCTTATGGCTGTCGATATACCAAAAGCATGTTTTCCGATTACAACCATTGCTGAAGGCCCGATGATACGTTCGCTCATAAAGCCATACTTGCTTTTATTATCAGCGAAAATATTATAGGCACGGTCTTCACCCTTAGAGGTAAAATAGTTGGGGGCAATATTTTGAAACAATAACTTATAATAATCGCGGCGAAGCAAATAAATATAATTATTGTCAAATGATGAGTTGGCCCCGATAAGATTGTAATCCATATAAAGTTTCGAACTGGTCATACCGGCTGGATTAATGATGATTCCGTAAATACCGGCATAGTTACTGCTGCTAATACCCAGCATATCCTGACCTTTAGACAATAAAAAAAAATTGAAAATAATAAGTATGGTAAGCCAAATTCGCATTAATCTTTCTAATCTGAAACCATAAATGAACGGCTAAATTAACTAAAAATAAAACTGCAAAACGTAATCTATTGACAGTACCATATAACCAATCGAAAAAACAGTTAGCCCGTTTAAATTTATAAAAAGAAAAAAGGTCAGAAAACTTTGTTAAAAACGCGTTTTCCGACCTAATTAACCAACCAAAACCAAATTTTACAAATAAAAATTAACCACCATGAAAAATTATCAGTTTACATTTATCATTTTGATATTGTGTTCGTATCAAAGAACTGCATGACGTTATTCAATTGCCATGCCAATAAAAGCAAGTACTTAATTTTAAATGTCTTACAATTGATTAGAAAATTCAAACCTTTACTACTTTAACAGAATTGAACTTTAAAACGCTGGCTGGCTGATAATTAGAAAATATTTTTGTCAACATTCTAAATCGAAAGGAATATCCATTATCGTAAAATATTCCGGCAATGGATATTATAGACATCGCAAATCAAATCATTTATTTCCCTGAAAGTTCACCATATAAGTCAAAATCGCTTGCTTTGGTAATTTTTACGGGATAAAATTTTCCTGTCTCCAGTTGCACTCCATCTGCGGATATCAAAACTTCATTATCAATTTCCGGTGAGTCGGATTCGGTTCGTCCGGCATAAAACTCCCCTTCTTTTTTATCGATCAAAGTTTTATAAATCTTGCCAATTTTTTGTTGATTCCGGTTATAGGATATTTTTTGCTGAACCTCCATCAATTTTTCCATGCGTTGCCGTTTAACTTTTTCGGGTACATTATCGGGCAATTTGTATGCTGTCGTTCCCTCTTCATGTGAATATGTGAACACCCCTAAACGGTCAAACTCAAATGTCTTGACAAAATCCAAAAGTTCATTGTATTCTTCGTCTGTTTCGCCAGGAAAGCCAACGATTAATGTAGTTCTTATTGTAATATCAGGAATTTCCTGCCTGATTTTACTCAGAAGTTTGATTGTTTCTTCCCTGTTATGCGCCCGTTGCATTAGCGAAAGCATGCGGTTATTGATGTGTTGAATGGGAATATCAATGTATTTGCAAATGTTGGGATTACTTTTTATCAGGTCAAGTATATTCAGCGGAAACCCGGCCGGATAGGCATAATGCAGCCTGATCCATTCAATACCATTAATTCCGGACAGTGAATTTAAAAGATGGGCAAATCTGTTTTCGTGATACAAATCGATGCCATAATAGGTTAAGTCCTGCGCAATCAGAATAATTTCTTTGACTCCTTTGGCAACAAGCCTTCTGGTTTCTGCGATGAGTTCGTCTTCCGGTTTCGAAATGTGCTTTCCCCGAATAGATGGAATTGCACAAAACGTACATCTGCGGTTACATCCTTCTGAAATTTTTAAATATGCATAGTGTTTTGGCGTTGTCAACCTCCGTTCTCCTATCAAATCCTTTTTATAGTCAATTCCCAATTCATTGACTATTTCTTTTATGCTATTCACTCCAAAATACCTGTCTACATCGGGAATCTCTTTTTTCAGGTCGTCGATGTATCGCTCAGAAAGGCATCCCATCACATACACCTTCTGAATTTTTCCTTCTTCTTTAGCCTGAATATACCTGAGGATGGTATCGATGCTCTCCTGTTTGGCGTCATTGATAAACCCGCAGGTGTTCAATATAGCAATATCAGTATATTCATCTTTTTCAAAACTAACCTCGAAATCACTGGTATTCAGTTGTCCCATCAGAACTTCGGAATCCACAAGGTTTTTCGAGCAACCGAGGGAAACAACATTAATTTTCCGTTTTAAATGTTTCGTATGCACACAAATGCTTTTTAGCGAAATAAATTCCAATTAACTGAAAAGGCTGTCAACGAATTCGAGCCTGTTAAAAATTTGAAGGTCTTGCATTTTTTCCCCGATACCAATGTATTTCACCGGTATTTTAAACTGATCGGAAATACCGATAACCACCCCTCCTTTGGCCGTACCATCCAATTTTGTAAGGGCAAGTGCATTCACTTCGGTTGTTGCTGTGAATTGCCGAGCCTGCTCAATGGCATTTTGACCTGTCGATGCATCAAGGATCAGCAGTATTTCATGCGGTGCATCAGGAATGAGTTTTTGCATGACCCTTTTGATTTTAGACAGCTCGTTCATCAGGCTGACCTTATTATGAAGCCGGCCGGCCGTATCGATGATAACCACATCGGTGTTTTGCGCTAATGCCGATTTGACCGTATCAAAAGCAACAGAAGCCGGATCGGCTTCCATTCCCTGGTTAACGATGGGAACATCAACCCGGTTAGCCCATATAACCAACTGGTCGACAGCGGCTGCACGAAAAGTATCAGCTGCACCCAGCAAAACGGACTTTCCTGAATTTTTAAATTGATATGCGAGTTTACCAATGGTCGTCGTTTTCCCGACACCATTTACACCTACAACTAAGATTACATATGGTTTATGATCAAGTGGAAGGGCAAAACTAAAATTATCACCTGTATTATTTTCCTGAAGTAATGATGCAATTTCTTCTTTCAGCAAGGTGTTTAATTCGGACGTTCCAAGATATTTATCACGTGCCACACGTTGTTCAATCCGTTCAATGATCTTGAGTGTAGTTTCAACTCCGACGTCCGAAGTAACAAGAATTTCTTCCAGTTCATCGAGTACATCGGCATCTACTTTTGATTTTCCTGCAACAGCCCTTGATAAGCGCGTAAATACGTGCTCTTTGGTTTTTGATAAACCTTCGTCAAGCTTTTCTTTTTTCTCTCGTGAGAAGATATTAAACAGGCCCATTGATTTCGATTTTATAAATAAAAAAGCTTTTCCCGAACAGGAAAAAGCTTCTCTACCTTATTCATTACCAGGAAATTTATTTTTTTGCCAGGTAATCTTTCACCTGTTCCACATGCATCACATTTTCTTTGAAGGCATAAGCTCCTGATTTTGGAGATTTAACCATTTTAATCACTTTAGCGTAATTTTTGCCTTGTGTTTGTAAGGTTGCAACAACTTTCTTTGCCATGATTAATACTATTTAATTTCTTTATGAACTGTTACTTTTTTCAATACCGGATTGTATTTTTTCAATTCCATACGATCCGGTGTATTCTTTTTATTTTTCGTCGTGATATAGCGTGAAGTTCCCGGTATACCACTGTTCTTATGCTCAGTGCATTCCAATATGACCTGTATCCGTGCGTCTTTACTCTTTTTAGCCATTTCAAATAAAATGTTTAAAATTCGGGGTGCAAAAGTATTTTAATTCAGAGAAAAAACCTAATTTTTTAAAATAATTTTATTTTACTCATGGAAGGCATCGACAGCATCGAGTGTGATGGTTCACAATGCACTTTTTAATCGTAATTTTGCGCCATCAATATGATCTGGGAAAGCTACATAAATGGATTCAGCAGTTTTCTGAAACTGGAAAAATCACTCTCGAAAAACACCATCGAGGCTTATATTCGTGACATTGATAAATTTGTACAGTATTTAGAACTTTTACAAAAAGACATCCCGCCTGAAAAAATTGTTTTATCTGACCTCCAGGATTTTATTCGCTCAATAAACCAACTGGGCTTATCCGCATCATCACAGGCGCGTATAATCTCAGGGATAAAGGCATTTTACAAATATCTTCTGCTTGAAGACATGATTAAAAAAAATCCGGCTGAATTGCTTGATGCACCAAAGCTGGGCAGAAAGCTCCCCGATACGCTGAGCCCCGATGAAATCATTCGTATTATCGGTGCAATTGACCTGAGTAAACCAGAAGGGATACGGAATAAAGCCATACTCGAAACAATGTATAGTTGTGGGTTGCGGGTGTCGGAAGCTGGTGGATCTAAAAATTACCAATCTCTATTTTAAAGAAGGATTTATCAAAGTAATCGGAAAAGGAAATAAGGAACGTTTGATTCCGATAGGTCACATTGCCGTGAATAATATTAATTTATACCTTGAAAGTGTGCGAAATCATATGGATGCAAAAAAAGACAGCAGTGACATTGTCTTCCTAAACAAACGAGGTTCAAAACTTTCCCGGGTGATGATATTCATGATCATTAAAGATCTGGTTGAACGTGTCGGTATCCATAAAACGATCAGCCCGCATACCTTCAGGCATTCCTTTGCCACCCATCTTATTGAAGGAGGTGCCGACCTACGGGCTGTCCAGGAAATGCTTGGTCATGAATCGATCACAACAACCGAAATTTATACGCATCTTGACAGGGAATTCCTGCGTCAGGCTATTCTTTTATATCACCCGCGATCACGAAAAAACAAGAAGTAATTCCGATTGTTCTTTATTGAAATGGCGAATCGGGTTCTTTTGCCATATGGTTATAAACCGCTTTATCGATTAATTTTGGAAAGAATTTATTCAGGTAAACTGTAAGTTTTCCTTGTGTGGTCAAAACGATCCTGTGCTTTTTCTTTTCGATGGCTCTAATAATTTTCTCAGCAACCTCGTCAGCCGGCATCATTTTCGCTTCATCCCTGGGTGATTCGCTTTGCTGCGATCCGTCAGCAGTCAATGCTGTATTGCGTATATTGGAAGCGGTAAATCCAGGACATGCAATTAGCACATGTAGTCCATTTTTTATGTTTTCAATGCGCAATACTTCCAGAAAACCCTGAATTGCAAACTTTGAAGCAGAATACCCTGAACGTCCGGGAAGGCCTTTATATCCCGCAATCGATGAGACTCCAACAATAGAACCTTTTGACTTTAACACGTAAGGCAAGGCAAATTTTGTACAGTAAACAGTTCCCCAGAAATTTACATCCATTAATTTACGGATTACAGCTAAATCCGCATTCTCGAACAGTGCCCGCATTGAAAGACCTGCATTATTGATCATTATATCGATCCGTCCAAATTTTTCGACCGTTTTGTTTATTAGTGCTTTGCAATCATCTTCTTTGCTCACGTCTGTTTTGCAAACAAGAATATCGGGCGATTCTTTTTTTAATTGGTCTCCAAGTTGGTTAAGTTTGTCCTCGTTTCTTGCTGCGAGGACAATCTTTGCTTTTCGTTTTGCGAACTCTTTGGCCAATGCTTTTCCAATACCGGATGAAGCTCCTGTAATAATTACAACTTTGTCTTTCATGAGATACCGATTGATTTTTCAAAAGTATAAAAATCCGTTCTTTGTCCATGTATATTAAATATCTTTGAGAAATAATATCCTTACGATGATCAGTCAGAGAGATCTTTTTTTTAAGCACCTTGGCATTCCTTCGGCAAACCCATTGGGACTGGAGATTGACCATGCAAAAGGAATTTATCTTTACGACACAGAAGGGAAGGAATACATCGACATGGTTTCTGGGGTTTCAGTTAGCAATATCGGGCATTTGCACCCAAAGGTCGTTGAGGCTGTCACAGAACAGCTTCAAAAATACATGCACCTGATGGTATATGGGGAATACATCCAAAGCCCGCAAGTGAAACTTGCGAAAATGCTTGCCGACCTTCTGCCTGATAATCTGAATACGGTTTACTTTGTCAATTCAGGCAGTGAAGCAAATGAAGGTGCAATGAAACTGGCCAAACGTTACTCGGGCCGTACTGAAATTGTTGCGTTTAAAAATGCTTATCATGGCGGGACTCAAGGTGCATTAAGTATTCTGGGAAACGAATCGCTGAAATATGCATTTCGTCCGCTATTACCGGATATTCGTTTTTTGAAATTCAATAATTTTGATGATTTTTCACTGATAACCGAAAAAACTGCCTGTGTTGTAGCCGAAACTATTCAGGCTGAAGCAGGTATTATTTTGCCTGCAAATGGTTTTTTAAAGAAATTGCGCGACCGGTGCAATGAAACCGGTGCCTTGCTCGTACTCGATGATATCCAGATGGGTTTCGGAAGAACGGGTAGATTATTTAGTTTTGAAAATTATGATTTTATCCCTGATATCCTGACCCTGGCAAAAGGAATGGGTGGCGGTATGCCCATTGGTGCATTTATCTCCTCCTCCGAAATCATGAAATCCCTGACATTTGATCCTGAACCTGGTCACATCACAACATTCGGCGGACACCCGGTTTGCTGTGCAGCTGCCATCGCCAATCTGAATGTGATCTTAAATGATAATCTGATTTCAAAAGCTCAGTCCAAAGGAAATATATTTAAAGAAAACCTTCTGCCGCATCCTGCTATCAAAGAAATAAGACAAACGGGACTGATGCTTGGAGTTGAATTAAATGATGAGAAATCAGCAAACAAACTGGTTAGAATATTCCTGAAAAATGGATTAATTACAGACCGGTTCCTTTTCAAACCCTCCGCATTTCGCATTGCTCCTCCCCTTACTATTTCGGAAACCGAGATTCGTAAAGCGATTGAATTGATTAATCAGAGTCTTGATGAACTTTGAGTAACTGCCACATTGTCACTTATTTGCAGTACTATTTTTTTACAAAAAGCCATTTTGTCTGTAAATTGATTGACTCGCTATGACTTTTCCGGATGGTATATATTTTGATCCTGCCGTAGTAATTTTTAATTAATGATAAATTAACTAATAGGAGGAACAACTTATGTTACCAGTATTGAAAACACGGACGTATTTACCAGACTTTTTGGATCATTTTTTTGGCAATAATTTAATCCCGACCATTTTTGATGATCGTGCTGAAAACACGTTGCCTGCAGTCAATATCAGTGAAAATGATAAAAACTTTGAAATTGAAATGGCTGTACCAGGCTTTGGCAAAGAAAATTTTAAGCTTGAGCTGAAAAACGACATTCTTATCATCTCGTCGAAGGAAGAAACAAAAAATGAAGAAAAAAACGGAAACTTCATGCGTAAAGAGTTTGAATACAATTCGTTTTGCAGGTCTTTCTCACTTCCCGAATCTGTTGATTCTGAAAAGATCGAAGCATCTTACAATGAAGGCGTTTTGAAAATTGAACTGCCAAAAAAAGAAGAAGCAAAAGCTAAATTGGCACGGGAAATAAAAATTTCGTAATCTCTTGGAAATCCCGGTGATAATTTCGCCGGGATTTTTTTAAAATACAGAAACCTTCACATATTTTTTCGGATTCATCCGGATATCTTCCAAAAGCAAATTAAGGTCATGTGCTGATTTTTGAAGGTCGAGGTAAAGCGAGTCATTGTTGACAAGCATTCCAAGGCTTCCCTGCCCACTGTTTATTTTTTTGGTAATAGCAGCCATTTCAGTCATCGTTTTTTGCATTTGGTAGATGGTTTCAGCCACTTTTAGCCGGGCGAGTGTATCACTGAATGAAGATAAATTCGCAAATATTTTATTAATATTATCCTCATTGCCATTTAGATTACTTGTAATCAATTCGAGGTTTTCCAGGATCCTTTTAATTCTGCTTTCCTGTCCGGAAAGAAGTGTATCCAATGTTCCCGTTGTACTTTCCAGATTATTGAAAGAGTTTGCAATATGTTCAACACTTTTCGCGACATTTTCACTATTTTGCTTATTGAACAGGCCCTGTAACATTGTTAATACAGTATCAACCGAATTCATCAGTGTTTCGGCTTTCTTTTTTAGCGGTTGCAACTGCCGGTTAACCTCCTCTTTAATGGACATTTGTATAGCCGACTGTAATGTATCTCCCGTTTTGGCAAATACATCAGAATCACCAAGTGTTATTTCAACTGCCTTAGCACCTAACAAATCAGAACTTACTATTTCAGCAGTAGAATTTATCGGTACCGGAATCGGATTTCTAATAACAAGTTCAAGGATAATATCAGCTTTACCGTCATTTGAAAAGTACATATCACGAACCTGACCTACATTCATACCATTGATTTTTACAGGATTGGCTTTGGCAAGTCCTCCCACATCAGAATAT
>CAVXTE010000031.1:0-10405 GCA_963764475.1 uncultured Bacteroidales bacterium | reverse complement strand
GTAGGTGACACAGTACTTGAAATCACCCAGATAGGTAAAGAATGTCATGGTACATCGTGTGCCATTTTTAAGGAAGTTGGGAACTGTGTGATGCCAAAGGAAGGGATTTTTGCAAGGGTCCTGAAAAATGGGATTATCAAACCCGGTGACGCTGTTGAATATATTAAGAAGATCTTTAAAGTTCAGGTGATCACGTTAAGCGACCGGGCCAGTCGTGGTGAATATGAAGACCGTAGCGGACCACGGATTGCGGAACTGACCTACGAATATTTCTGGAGTAATGATTTTGCCGTCGACATTGAGCATACCATCATCCCGGATGATCCGGAGGCTTTGAGGGTATTACTCGAAAAAGCTGAGGATAGCCAGGTCGACGTTGTCATCACAACCGGTGGTACGGGCATCGGGCCACGTGATTTTACCCCCGACGTGGTTAAAGACGTGATCGACATGGAAATTCCGGGCATTATGGAATCCATCCGGATAAAATATGGTACCGAAAAACCAAATGCCTTATTGAGCAGAGGAGTAGCCGGCGTGATGACGAATACACTGGTATACACCCTTCCGGGCAGTGTGAGAGCAGTCAATGAATACCTCGCTGAGGTTTTTAAGACTTTGAAGCACCTCATTTACATGCTTCACGGCATCGACGCACATTGATAAATTTTGAATGTAAATTGTGAACTGAGAAATGGATCGGAACGAAGCAATCGAAATCCTTCACCACTATATTAAAAATCCAAATATGCTGAACCACTGCTATGCTTCGGAAGCAGTGATGCGGGCGCTGGCAGTTAAATTAAACAAGGACACGGATAAATGGGGACTTGCCGGACTCCTTCATGATCTTGATGTGGAATTGGTTGAAGGAGATATGTACAGGCATGGCAAAGAAACCGCACGGATTTTGAGTGAAAAAGGTGTTGATCCCGACATCATCGATGCCATCCGGATGCACAATGAGGCATCAGCAGGGGAAAAGCGGTCAAAAGAATTTCACTACGCACTTGCAGCCGGGGAAACAATTACCGGAATGATCGTCGCCACAACCCTGGTTTATCCTGATAAAAAACTGGCAAGCGTAAAATCCAAATCTGTAGTCAAACGCATGAAAGAACCAAAATTTGCGGCTTCCGTCAAACGGGAACATATCATGGAATGTGAACAGATCGGAATCCCGTTGCCTGAATTTGTCGGAATTTGTCTCGATGCCATGCGCGAAATCCATGATCAGCTTGGTTTATAAATGGCTCAAACAATCCGGAACTTTTATAAACAACATTTGTTTGATAATTTTCACAATCTTCTGTTAAAATCCTGCGTTTGCTTTTTACCTTTGCACCTAAATCTTGAAATCCATGCTTGACAAAGTGCCTGCGTTTCTGAAAAATAAATATGCCATTGCAGTTCTTGCCTTTTTGGTTTGGATGCTGTTTTTCGACAGGAATAATTTTATCAATCAGATAAGACTTGTTTCTTCAAAAAACGATATGATCCGTCAAAAACAATTTTACAGCAATGAAATCAAAAAAGACTCTGCAGTCTACCATCTGTTAAATACAGATACTTCAAGCCTCGAAAAATATGCCCGCGAAAAATACCTGATGAAAAAAGACAATGAAGATATTTACGTGATCATCGATAAGTAAATGTTTTTCTTCTCTATTAATAAATAGAGTATTGCCCATCTTCTTTTCGGATTTTACTTCACATAAAAAGTTTCCTGTTTGCCTTCTATCTTATCAGAAATATCTATTTTTACCAAATCTAAATTAGCAGATAAAATGACAGTGACAAAAGAACAAATACTTGATGCATTAAGGCATGTCCACGATCCTGATTTGAAAAAGGATCTGGTAACCTTGAACATGATTCAAAATATATCGGTTGAAGGAAATAAAGTTGCTTTCGATGTTGTCTTAACGACACCGGCGTGTCCGCTCAAAAACCTGATAAAGAAAGATTGTGAAGATGCAATTCATACATATGTCGGCAAGGATTTCAAGGTTCAGGTAAAAATGGATTCAGTGGTCACCAGCCGTCGTAAACAGACAGAAGCGATGCTGAAAGGTGTAAAGAATATCATTGCAGTGGCTTCTGGTAAAGGTGGTGTCGGTAAATCGACGGTCGCGGCAAATCTTGCAATCGCCCTGGCGAAAACCGGTGCACGGGTTGGTTTGCTGGATGCGGATATTTACGGACCTTCAGTTCCGATCATGTTCGACCTTGAAAATGCACAACCGATGGGTAAGAAGGTCGGTGATAAAGACATGATCATCCCGATCGAGAAATACGGAATTGAGCTGCTTTCCATCGGATTTTTTGTTAAACCCGAACAGGCACTCATCTGGCGTGGTGTTATGGCAACAAATGCACTTACCCAACTGATCAATGATACTGACTGGGGTGAACTCGATTATTTCATCATCGATTTACCACCGGGAACCGGGGATATTCACCTGACTATGGTACAGACCTTACCGGTTACGGGAGTGGTAATTGTAACAACACCGCAGGAAGTGGCGCTGGCCGATGCCAGAAAGGCATTCAACATGTTTAATCAAAAAGAGATTAAGGTACCTGTGCTCGGCCTGGTCGAAAATATGTCGTGGTTCACCCCGGCAGAGTTACCTGAAAACAAATACTATATCTTTGGAAAAGAAGGCGGTAAAAAATTAGCCGCAGAATCGAATGTTGTACTTCTTGGTCAAATTCCGCTTGTACAGAGTATCCGCGAATCAGGAGATACAGGGATTCCTGTTGCCCTGGCTGATAACAATGCAGTCTCGGATGCTTTCAAAGAGTTGGCGCAAAATGTTGCTCAGCAGGTTGCGATCCGCAATTCGCTGCTGGACCCGACAAAAATCGTTGAAATTAAACAAGGCTAAAAATTTAAAAGGTATTCAATTCACGTTATGACGGAAGAAAAAAAAGCCGAACTAAGCGGCAAAGTACAGAATGTAATTGAACAAATCAGGCCGTATTTGCAGCAGGATGGCGGCGATATTCATTTTGTGGAACTTACTGATGAAAATGTCGTCAATGTTAAACTCACAGGAGCATGCGGTTCATGCCCTTATAGCATTATGACATTGAAGAGCGGAGTTGAAGCGGCCGTAAAACGTGCAATACCTGAAATCAGTTCGGTTGAAGCTGTGGACATGTAAATATTCCCTAAGAAAAATTATTTTTTCAGGCAAGGTATTTTGCCACAATCGGCATTCTTCTTCCCATTCCGAAGGCTTTCGGTGAAACCCGCAGCATTGGCGGTGTCTGGTAGCGTTTGTATTCATTTGTATTCACCAGCTTGAGCGTTTTATGAACGATCGCTTCATCAAACCCCATTTTTATCAAATCATACGGCCCCTGTCTCTTCTCGATATACTGATACAGGATTTTATCGAGTATTTCATATTCCGGTAGCGAATCCGAATCCTTTTGATTGGGTCGTAGTTCGGCTGATGGTGGTTTCGTTATGGTATTTACGGGGATAATTTCTTCTTTCCTGTTGATGTATTTTGCCAGTTCAAAAACTTCTGTTTTATAAACGTCGCCGAGCACCGAAAGTCCGCCGTTCATATCTCCATAGAGCGTTCCATAACCAACTGCTGCTTCACTTTTGTTGGATGTGTTCAGCAAAATATACCCGAATTTATTCGACAACGCCATCAGTACAACCCCTCGTACCCTTGCCTGCAGGTTTTCTTCAGCAATGTTAAACGGCATGTCTTTAAAATAAGGCTCCAACGTGTTTAAAAAACTCTGATAACCTTCTTTGATCGGGATAATGTCGTACGTTGTTTTAAGATTCTTTACCAGGTCGAGTGCATCATTGATGGAATGATTACTCGAATATTCGGACGGCATTAAAACAGCATGAACATTTTTATTCCCGAGAGCCTGTGCCGCCAAAACCAGCGTTACAGCCGAATCGATGCCGCCAGAGAGACCAAGGATCGCTTTTTCAAATCCAAGTTTCTGAAAATAATTCTTAATCCCCATGATCAGTGCATCGTGAATGAGTTCGGTTTTCGACGGTTTCTTTTTATCCGTTTTGTTTTTCACCGCTTCCACTTCACCCAGATCATAAACACGCAAATCTTCTTCAAAATAGGTCAATTCGTCCACAATGACTCCCTTGGAGTTAATGACGAGTGAACCACCGTCGAACAACAATTCGGTTTGGGCCCCGACATGGTTTACATAAAATAACGGCAATTTGTATTTGGCAACATTCTGAAGCGATATATTTTTACGGGTTTCGGCCTGTTCATAATGAAAAGGAGAAGCCGCAATGTTGATCATGATATCCGGCTGTTGTTTGTAGAGTTCATCCATCGGGTTTCCCCTGTACAGCAAGTCATCACCTATGTTCCAAAGGTCTTCGCAAATGGTGATGGCAAGTTTTTTCCCTTTATACGTTATCGTTTCGAAATTTATATTCGGTTCGAAATAGCGGTATTCATCGAAAATATCGTAGTTGGGAAGGAGGGTTTTATGCTGCTGGAAAGTGATCTTGCCATCCGAAAGAAAAAAGGCCGTGTTGTGGAGATCCTTTCCCTTTACTTCCTGATTTCGTGTTGGTGAGCCGATAATGGCTGCAATGCCTCTGCATTCCTTTGCAATTTTTTCAACAGAATGAAGACAGCGGTCAATAAAATCATCGAACTCAAGAAAATCGCGGGGAGGATATCCTGAAACTGCAAGTTCGGCAAAGATCACCAGGTCAGCATGCTGCTTTTTGGCTTCATGAATGGCCCGGATGACTTTGTTTTCATTGCTTTCAAAATTTCCGATGTGATAATTTATCTGTGCTAAAGCGATTTTCACTTCCGTGATTTTATCTGAGGATTAAAACATGACGCCAACATTCAATGAGAAATAGTACATTTTCCCCTTTTGTTTAACATTCGGATCGAAAGTATTATAACCTTTTAGCATATTGGTAAGTCCATTGTCGAACGAAATCCCTGCCATAAGTGAAGTGGATTGATCGATAAAATATTCTACGCCCAGACCAATGATTAAAGATTCGCGTAAAAAAGCGACTTCATTGCTGATATCTTCGTCTGCATTTAAACTGCTTTGTCCATTAACGATAAACTCATCCTGCGATCGTGCACGAATGTTGAATGAAGTACCAAATCCGATTTCACCGTAATAGGCGATTTTGTTAAATTGGTTGGTTCTCATTTTTATGGAAAGCGGAATTTGGAGATAACGCAGGTTATATTTTCTGTGCATTTCTCCTGTTTGGGTTTCATTATTGATGTTTTCCGAATAGGGAAATGAGAGCTTGCTGTTCAGGAAATCCATACTGAACCCTGTTTTAATAAAGTAATTATCTGTAAGTGTAAAATCGGCTAAAAATCCCCAGGAAAATCCCAGCGCCGAACCGTCTGCTTTATATCCTTTTGAATCGGGTGTGATCCATGCAAGATTGGGCGCCGCTTTTAATCCGAACCGGAAAGGTTTGATCTGCGAATAAGCCTGTGTGAGTAACAGTAAACTAAAGATAAAGAGAACAATTTTTTTTGTCATAGGATACCATGCTTTGAAAAACAAAAGTACAAATTTACCCATAGTGCAATTTTCTTTTTATAAATATTGATATCATGAAGTCATCATAAATATTACTTTTGTTCTTTATGAAACGCTAAAAATTGTTACCATGAAAAAATTATTATTAGTCTCGATGATTGTTCTGACCTGTTCGATAAGTTTCGGTCAGATTGGATTTGGCATCAAAGGTGCCGTAACAGTAAGTTCGCTATCCACTGATGTAAGTGATTATGCAAATGCGGCCAAATTGGGTTATCAGCTTGGCGCCTTTGTCAGGATAGGTGAAAAGCTGCATTTACAGCCGGAAATTTACTTTGGCATGAAAAGAGGGGAATTGAAATTTTCAAGCATGGGTCTTGACCCACAGAATCCAACTAAATCTGTTGACGTGAAACAGGATATGACGCTAAGTACGATTGACATCCCCGTGCTTTTAGGATACCGTATACTTAAAGTTCCTGCTGTGGGAGTCCGTATACAGGCAGGACCGGTCGCATCTATCGTTGCCAACAAAAAATTCGCAGTTTCATTCGATGGCGTGGATCAGCCTGAAGACCAAAGTCCGATTGAAAAATCTTCTTTGAAAGATATAAACTGGGGCTTGCAAATGGGTGCCGGTGTCGATGTGCTGTTCTTACAATCGATCTCAGGTATGAGTTGGGTTTAAACAATATTTACAATAAACCGGATAATGCCCCCAAGGATTTGTCACTGAAAAACAATGTGTTTATCCTCAGTGTCGGGTGGAAAATATTATAAAGCAGAAGTTGTTTTAAATTATAATAGAAAATGTCAATTCCCGGGTTGGCATTTTCATTTTATAGCTGTTCAATGCTAAGAATTATGTTAAGAAAAGGATTTACGGTAAGTATACTGGCATTCGCTGTTTTGTTTTATTCGTGCGGAACCAAAAAAAGCCCGCTTGATATCAATGTCAGCAACGTTAACTTAAAAGAAGTAAAAATCAACCAGTATAACCGGGCGCTTTTCAGCATCGATAAACAAAACCTTAAGACCGAACTCAAACGGCTGCAGCCGCAGTACAAACTCTTTTTGGGCAGAGACCTCGATGACACATTAAAATTGAAAAGCCTGGCTGCATATTTAAATGACACCCTTATTATCGCTGTAAATGAGGAATGCGAAAAAACCTTCTCCGATATGAGCGGACTGGAAGCGGAATTTACGGATGCCTTTCGCCATTATAAATATTACTTCCCCGGTCGCGAAATTCCAACCGTTTATTCTTATGTATCGGGATTTGATTATGAAAACAAGATACAGTTTTACAACAATAACCTGGTGATCGCCATCGACCTTTATCTTGGAAAAGATTATCCACGCTACCAGGAACTTGGGTTGCCTGAATATATCATACAGAAATTCGATAAGAAATATATTATTCGCGATAGTTTCGAACAAATTGCGAAAGCCGGTATCAATTACAAAAAAGTCGGGTCAGACCTGATCGACCTGATGATCAATGAAGGGAAAATCCTCTATTTTATACAGGCGATGAACCCCCAAATACCTGAAACTACACTTTTGGATTATACCGGCGAACAACTCGACTGGGCAAATAAAAACGAAAGCATGGTGTGGGCTTTCCTTATCGAAAATAAAATGCTGTACGATCCGGATCCAAAAAACATTCAGAAATTCATTCTTGAAGGCCCGTTTACCGCTTTTTTTGGCAAATCATCGCCCCCCAGGCTCGGTGGCTGGATTGGTTGGAAAATTATCTCCGGTTACATGGAAAAGAATCAAAATGTAACATTATCTGCCATGATGAACCAATTCGATGCGCAACAAATCCTTAATAAATCAGGCTATAAACCAAAGAGTTATTAAGCTCCGCTTAAGTTGACCGCCAACTTTTAAGACAAAAATTTCCGCATAAACCGAATTTAAAATATATTTGTACGTCGCAAGCTAAATTTGCAAAAGAGCCAAAACGTATGCTGGTAAAAACTTATGGCAGCACCCTGATCGGAATAGATGCCATTATAATAACCATCGAAGTCAATGCTGACCGCGGGTTTAAATTTTACCTTGTCGGGCTGCCCGACAATGCAGTAAAAGAGAGCCAGCAGCGGATTTATGCAGCCCTGTTCAACATCGGTTATCGCTGGCCTGGAAAGAAGATCACCGTAAACATGGCACCTGCCGACATCAAAAAAGAAGGTTCGGCGTACGATCTGCCCATTGCCATCGGGATTTTAGCTGCTTCCGGACAGATACCCAATGAACGGATCAGCGATTACATTATCATGGGCGAACTCTCACTCGACGGCGGCCTGCAACCCATTAAAGGTGCACTTCCCATCGCCATCGAAGCACGTAAAATGGGGTTCAAGGGATTCATTCTTCCGAAGCTAAATGCCAGAGAAGCTGCGATCGTTAAGGATCTTGATGTCTATGGAATGGAAAATATCCTGGAGGCGATCAGCTTTTTAAACGGTGAATCTTCCGTTGAACCCACCAGGGTCGACACACGCGAAGAGTTTTATGCCAGCCTGAACGATTATGAATTCGATTTTTCGGATGTAAAAGGACAGGACAACATCAAGCGGGCACTGGAGATTGCTGCTGCCGGCGGTCACAATGTCATTCTTATCGGACCTCCGGGAGCCGGGAAAACAATGCTTGCAAAACGGCTTCCGTCTATCCTGCCACCCTTAAATCTGTATGAAGCGCTCGAAACGACAAAAATCCATTCGGTAGCCGGAAAACTGAGCAAGGATACCGCCCTGGTTTCCGTGCGTCCGTTCCGTTCGCCTCACCATACCATCAGCGATGCCGGACTGGTGGGAGGAGGCACATTTCCGCATCCCGGGTGAGATTTCACTGGCGCATAACGGTGTCCTTTTCCTCGATGAACTGCCAGAGTTCAAGCGGACCGTCCTCGAAGTGATGCGCCAGCCGATGGAGGACCGCATCGTTACGATCTCGCGTGCAAAACTTACTGTTGAATTCCCGGCCAGTTTTATGCTGGTCGCCTCCATGAATCCCTGCCCGTGCGGATATTATAACCATCCCGACCGGGATTGTTCCTGTGCGCCCGGTGTGGTTCAGCGTTACCTGAACAAAATTTCCGGCCCTTTGCTCGACCGCATCGATATTCATGTCGAAGTGGTTCCGGTTCCGTTCCGTGAGCTTTCGGAAGAGCGGAAAGGGGAGAAGAGTGGATCCGTCAGGGAAAGAGTGGTGGCAGCACGGCAAATACAGGAAAAACGCTACGAACAATCGAAAGGAATTTATTGCAATGCACAAATGACAAGCAAACAACTCCGGCAGATTTGTAAACTCGATGAAACCGGAATGACCTTGCTGAAAAACGCCATGGAAAAACTGAACCTTTCCGCCCGTGCGTATGACAGGATATTAAAGGTTTCCCGAACAATTGCCGATCTGGATGCATCTGCAGATATCAAACCTGAACATTTGGCGGAAGCGATACAGTACAGGAGTTTGGATCGGGAGAATTGGGGAGCGTGAGGGGCAAGATAAAAGATAAAAGGAAAAAGATAAAAGTTAAAAGATTGTGGGGAAAAAGAAATACTTGCAGTACTTGGATGAAAATTATAACTGCAGAAGGCACCTTGCTCCAGGTTGGGAATAATAATAATTTTTATAGCAAGAATCAAAGAATTTAAAAAATGGTACAGATATTTCTTTTATACGGCCTTACAATCTTTAGCTGATGTTTATATTGCAATTGAATCTCTTAACAAGATAACGAAACGATTAATGCAAAGATACGGTGATTAAATATGGGATTTTTGTTCTCATTCTCGGCGTAGTCTCCTGACTACGCCGTTTGGTGTCAAAATCTTCAGATTTTTCGTAATATTTATTATTTTAGCATGTCAAACCGGTTCTGTTATGTCTGAAGCTTACAAAACTAAGGATCCCTTTGCAGTCTATTTTCTGACTTTTCAGATTGTTTTTTGGCTTGATGTTTTCACTCGACAATCATATCGCGATATCTTTATCGAATCCATGAATTATTGCAGAAAACATAAGCATCTGAAGATTTACGCTTATGTGATTATGTCAAATCATGTTCATCTGATTGTAAAATCAAATAATGGAACACTGTCGGATACAATCAGAGATATGAAGAAATACACAGCCAATAAAATTCTTGATCAGATTGAAAATGGTACTGAAAGCAGGAAAAAGTGGTTATTAAGCGAAATGGCTTTCGCAGCCAGAAAACATAAAAGGAATTCAAAATATCAATTTTGGACTCATGAAAATCATGCTGTTGAATTAAGTACAAATGAAATGATAGATCAGCGCCTTAATTATATACATCAAAATCCTGTGAGGGCAGGCATCGTTGAAAGAGAGGAGGAATATTTATACAGCAGTGCACGAAATTATTGTGAGAATATAGATACACAAATGGAAATTGATTTGCTGCAATAATAATCATGAGATTATTACACCACAGAGCATAGTCATGAGACTATGCTCAGACAGGGCATAGTCATGAGACTATGCTCAGACAGGGAATACCCACAAAGATTACCCAATGTATAAACATCCGTCAAATCAAAGGAATACTCACTCCAGTATTCGCTGCTTCCTGACCATGATACACCATAAAAATTCGATCCGTTAATCGATGCCATAACCGATAGTTTATCATAGGAGGATTCAGAATTTAACCACCAGTAAAAATCCAGATATGCATCTGTAGCATCAGCCAGGAGAAAGGACCGTATTTTATTGATGCTCTCATATCATCCGGATAATTATTGTAACATGGAACAGCCAAACTACCTTCATCTGCGCAATAACCTGACCAGTTCCCTGTATGATACCTGCAATA
>CAVXTE010000030.1:0-135599 GCA_963764475.1 uncultured Bacteroidales bacterium | reverse complement strand
CCAGGTGTCAAAATGTTTTTGTATGATAAAAACGAACAGCAATTAAAGGGCGCTTTTACATATTTGAACAATGATAGTAGCAGGCTTTTTGCGACCGAAATGGTTTATGGAGAGGATGTAACAATAGAACTGGATGTTCCTTCTTACACTGAAGATTCGCTTGCATTGCAGATTTCGGAACTTGGATACGGTTATCGGGATATACCACAATATTTTGCGGGAAAAGGCTTCGGAGGTTCCGATCCATGTGAAGTAAACGTCAATTGTTCGCCCGAAGGAGATAGCTGGCAGGACGAAAAAAGGGGAGTAATTCGGATAAAAGTAAAAGTTTCAAAATCCGAATTCTGGTGTACAGGATCATTAATCAATAATGTCAGGAATGATCAGACACCATACCTGCTTACGGCCGATCATTGTGCCTTTCAGAATTCCCATTATGCATCAGCGGCTGATATCAACCAATGGGTATTTTATTTCAATTACGAGACTTCAGGATGTGATAATCCGGTTACCGAGCCCGGGCTTTTTTCCTTACAGGTGCTACAAAGGTTGCCAGTGGCGGACACAGAGGGACGGACGGATCGGATTTTTTCCTGGTGATACTTAAAAATAATGTACCTGAAAATTATAGTCCGTATTTCAATGGCTGGTCGTTATCAAATTCGCCCGGTACAAATGGTGTGACAATTCAGCATCCGGAAGGTGATATTAAAAAGATTTCTACGTATACAACAACCCCTGTTACATCGAGCTGGAATTCCAATGGATTACCATCGCACTGGAAGGTTTTCTGGTCGCAAACTGCAAATAACTGGGGAGTTACAGAACCTGGTTCGTCCGGCTGTCCGCTATTTGATGAAAATGGACGGATCATTGGTACGCTTACAGGTGGTCAGGCTTCCTGCAGTACACAAACTCTTCCCGACTATTTCGGTAAGTTTTCGTACCACTGGCAATCAAATGGAAGCAACGACACGACACAACTTAAACCCTGGCTCGATCCGGATAACACCGGAGTAAATTTTTTAAACGGCATTTCGGTAGACGTTCAGCAACATCAAATGGCTAATGTGGGGGATGTCGTAATTTATCCGAATCCGGCTCATGATTATGTAAATATAAAATTTATTAACTTTGAACCACTGAATTTTCAAATTTCCTTTATTAACGTTTTGGGCCAAAAGGTTAGAGAAATCAATGTTAAAGGTTCGCAACAAAATGTCAAAGTTAATACGAATGAGATGGATCCTGGAATTTATTGCATACAAATTCGAACTGGGGATAAGGAAATGGTTGGATCATTGATAAAAGAATGACAAACTATTTAGGAACATTTAATTAAAGTGGATTTTAAGTTTCAAAAAATAAAAATCAAAGTTAAAATTGTATAATGGCACGACCCGAATCAATTTTTATCGTAGAGGATGATATTCTATATCTGAACCTGATAACCAAGGAGCTTGAAAAAATGGGTTATTCGAATGTAAGGGCTTTTACAAAAGGCAGTGATGCAATTCAAAACCTTGATTTCAAGCCGGATGTTGCTTTGCTCGACTATTTTCTCGAAAGTGATTTTACAGGGCTTGATATTTTAAAGAAGTTGAAAAAACGGTTTCCTGAAACGCAGGCCATTTTCCTTACAGCCTCCGATGATGTAAATATTGCTGTCGATACTATGCGCAATGGAGCCTATGATTATATTGTAAAGGGTGATACGGCATTTATCAGAATCCGTCATCTCCTCAAAAAAATTTCAGAAGAAAACGAAAGAAGAGCAAAAAGCAGATCCATAATCAGGTTTCAAATCATTGTCATCATTGCCATCATCCTGATTTCTATTCTGGGGATTTTATATTTTCACTATTTTATAAATTAAATAAATATTTATCAAATTTTGTTTTTTTGCCGGATAGTTATACTTTTGCACTCCCAAAAATTAAAGTTATTTAGTAATGAAGAAAGATATTCATCCAAAGGATTACAGGTTTGTGGTTTTTAAAGATATGTCGAACGATTACGCATTTCTTACACGATCTACGGTTAAAACGAGGGAAACGATTCAGTGGGAGGATGGCAAAGAGTACCCTCTGGTAAAACTTGAAATCTCACACACCTCGCACCCGTTCTTTACCGGAAAAATGAAATTGGTCGATACGGCAGGACGTGTTGATAAGTTTAAAAGCAGATATCAAAAACATTTGGATAAGAACAAACAAAAGGTTGATTGACAGTAAATTAATATGGATAGGAAGCCCTTGTTTTACGATGAGGGCTTTTTTTATAAATTTGACCGGACAAATCAAACTTTATTCAATATTTTTTGTATTATTGTCTGGTTAATATAATTTTTTCATTTAATACCAGAGCTGATCTATGAATTATATAATGTTTGATGATCAAAGCAGGAATAACCTTCTCCCATTAACCTTTATGCGGCCTGTGGCGGATATCAGGATCGGAATTCTTACCATCAGGGAAAAATGGGAACATTACTTGAAAGTAAAAACTTCCTCCCTTACTGAAACTTATTTAAGCATCAAATATCCGATTGTAAAGGCTGAAAATAATATTTTGATCAATGGTTCTGTGTGCCCTAACGAAGGACTGGTTAAAGAGATTAAAAACCTGAAACCTAACCATGCCCTGGTTACTGATGAATTTATTATTGCCCTTCACATAAAAGAAGAGGATTTAGCTGATACAGGAGAAATGGATATTTCGAACATCGAAGAAATCGATACGACTAATGATTTTTTGAAAATCAATGAAGTTTGGGATATTTTCAACAAGAATGAAGTAGCCCTCCTTCATGATTTTAAAATTCTCACTAAAGGCAAAAAAAGTCAAAAGATCAGCGGAACCAACAGAGTGGTAAATGAGAAAAATGTATTCATAGAAAAAGGAGCGAAGGTAGAATTTGCAATCTTGAATGCATCCGCAGGACCGATTTACGTCGGGAAAGATGCAGAAATAATGGAAAATGCTGTGATAAGAGGCCCTTTTGCAATGTGCGAGCATGCAGTCATAAAAATGGCTGCCAAGATATATGGCCCGACAACTTTAGGTCCATATTGCAAAGTAGGCGGCGAGGTAAATAATTCTGTTTTGTTCGGATATTCAAACAAGGCACACGACGGCTTCCTTGGCCATTCAGTGATTGCCGAATGGTGTAACCTCGGTGCCGATACAAATAATTCAAACCTGAAAAACTCATACGATAATGTCAAACTCTGGAGTTATTCTCAAAAATCCTTTGTCGACACCGGTTTACAATTCTGCGGCCTGATTATGGGGGATCACTCAAAAGCCGGAATCAATACGATGTTCAATACAGGCACAGTGGTGGGCGTGAATGCTAATATTTTCGGATCGGGCTATCAGCGAAACTTTATTCCTTCGTTCTCCTGGGGCGGTACAGCAGGTTTTAAAATTTACAATATCCGCAAGGCTATTCAGGTAGCTGAGTCAGTATTTGCGCGAAGAAACAGAGTATTCGAAGAAGCCGAAAAGGAAATACTCATCAATGTTTATGACGTCACAGCTTCCAACCGTAACCTTTGACCCCTTTGGCATGTATATTGTCAACTAAGCAACAGTACAATTGAATTGGGGAAATAATAAAACAACACCCTGAAATATAAACAGTTAATTGATTAGTCGTGATGTTTTATTAGCTGGTAAGTTGTTTTTTTGTAGAATAATCTGTCAATCTGACTGAAAACTGGATATGAAGTACAAAGATCAAAATATGTTTATGATTTCTGATATGCTAGATAGCGAAACAGAATTCATTCCTTTATTATCTTCCGAAGATGAGGAGCTTATCAAGGCAGAGAAAATACCTGAAATATTATCGATTTTACCCCTGAGGAATACCGTATTATTTCCCGGTGTTGTAATTCCCATCACCGTGGGAAGGGACAAATCCATTAAACTGATAAAAGATGCATACCGGGAAAAAAAATTGATCGGCGTCGTTGCTCAAAAGGATGCTGAAGTTGAAGAACCTGACATCACCGACCTGAACAGGATAGGTACAGTTGCCAATATCATCAAAATTCTTCAAATGCCTGATGGCAACACGACAGTGATTATTCAGGGGAAAAAACGTTTCGAACTACACGAACTTGTTCAAACTGACCCCTACTTTAAAGCCAGAATCTCGGAATATGATAAAGTGGAAAACCTGGTTAAAAATAAAGCATTTAATGCGTTAATGGCATCGCTCAAAGATCTTTCGATACAAATAATAAAGCAATCACCGAACATTCCGTCTGATGCGGCCTTTGCAATAAGAAATATTGAAAGTCCTGTTTTTCTGGTCAACTTTGTTTCCTCGAATCTTAACATCGAAATAAAGGATAAGCAAAAATTACTTGAAATATCTGATTTTCATGATCGTGCAAAGCAGGTATTGTCCGCACTGACAAGAGAGTTGCAATTGCTTGAGCTGAAAACTCAGATTCAGAACAAGGTGAAGGTTGACCTCGATAAGCAACAACGCGACTTTTTTTTACATCAGCAGTTGAAGACCATCCAGGAGGAATTGGGAGATGCTCCGGGAACACAGGATATAAAGGAACTCAGGCAAAAGGCAGAGAAAAAAAAGTGGTCGAAAGATTCGAAAGAGACTTTTCTAAAAGAAATGGAAAAGCTTCAGCGAATGAATACGCAGGCAGCCGATTATTCTGTGCAACTGAATTACCTTGAATTTTTCGTTGATTTACCCTGGAATGAATATACAAAAGATAATTTTGACCTTAAACGGGCTGAAAAAATTTTAGATGAGGACCATTATGGGCTGGAAAAAGTGAAAGAACGAATTGTCGAACACCTGGCAGTTATCAAACTTAAAAACGACCTGAAAGCCCCGATACTTTGTCTGGTAGGCCCTCCGGGAGTTGGAAAAACATCACTCGGTAAATCCATTGCCCGTGCCCTTAGCCGGAAGTATATCAGGATGTCACTTGGAGGTGTGAGGGATGAGGCTGAACTAAGGGGCCACAGAAAGACATATATCGGTGCTATGCCGGGCGGATATTGCAAAGCCTGAAAAAGGTAAAATCGTCAAATCCGGTTTTTGTTCTGGATGAGGTCGACAAGATTATGGGAGCTAATGTCAGTGGTGATCCACAGGCTGCATTACTCGAAATCCTTGATCCTGAGCAAAACATTGCATTCCATGACAATTACCTGGAGGTCGACTTCGACCTTTCAAAAGTCATGTTTATTGCAACCGCAAATACGTTGAGTACGATACATCCGGCTCTCGTCGATCGGATGGAGGTAATTGACGTAAGCGGCTATCTTATCGAAGAAAAAATTGAAATTGCAAAACGCCACCTTATTCCGAAACAATTATCAGAACATGGAGTGAAGAAGAGTCAGTTGCAATTTAGTAAAGATATTATTGAAAAGATTATAGAAGATTATACGCGTGAGGCAGGAGTGAGGACACTTGAAAAAAATATTGCGACAACTATCCGGAAAAATGTCAAGTACATTGTTGAAGGAGAAAAATATGCCATCAAGATCGGAACAAGTGATCTACAAAAAATATTAGGCCCACCGAGATTCCAGAGGGAAAGAGGGCTTTCAAATGAAGTTGCAGGTGTGGTAACCGGATTAGCCTGGACTGCTGTCGGGGGTGAAATATTGTTCATTGAAGTGAGCCTCAGTAAAGGGAAAGGTAATCTCACACTTACAGGAAATTTGGGTGACGTAATGAAAGAATCTGCTACAATTGCCCTGGAATATCTGAAATCGCATGCCCAATCTCTTGATATTAATCCCGATGTTTTTCAAAAGTGGAATGTCCATATTCATGTACCCGAAGGAGCAACTCCCAAGGACGGTCCCTCAGCAGGTGTAACGATGTTTACCGCGCTGGCTTCTGCGTTCACACAACGAAAGGTTCATCCTAAACTGGCGATGACAGGAGAAATTACACTGAGAGGAAAAGTTTTACCTGTAGGAGGGGTTAAGGAAAAAATTCTGGCAGCCAAAAGAGCAAAAATTAAGGATATTATTCTTTCTGCAGAAAATAAAAAGGATATCGAAGATATCCGTGAAATTTATCGGAATGGGCTGAATTTCCATTATGTTGACCGGATGATTGAGGTTGTTAACTTTGCACTTTTAAAGGAAAAAGTGAAAAACCCTGTCCTGATTGATTAAACAGAGTTTCCGATAAAATTCCAATAAAAATATATTAACAGCCCTGTAAGCGGGATTCTGTTCTCCAGCAATAAAGCAGAGTTTCTATCATTTATCTTGTCCTGTCATTACTGACAGGATCCTGCAGCCAACCCCTCCTGATTGTCAGAACCGACATTTAAGCGAGCAACTTAATTGTTCCTTTTTTCCCAGTTTTAATTGCAAAAAAAAGAACATTCAGAATATACATGGCCTTTCAACCCGTAAGGTTTACCCTCCTGTTTTGTCACCAAGACAGGACGTGAGCTCTTACCTCACATTTTCACCTTTACCCCGTATTTGCGGGGAAGTTATTTTCTGTGGCACTTGCTGTTCCCGCATCAAGCGGGACCTTCCCGTTAGGAAGTACGGCGCTCTGTGTTGTCCCGACTTTCCTCCCCGGAATTACCCGGAGCGATAGAACAGGCTGTTAATACACGTGCAAAAATACACAATTCCTGTAATTTGCGAGTAAATAGGTGAGATCGGATCTTTTAATGAAATGTTGCGAATCATGAATTCTTATTATTTTTGCTTAAAACCGGTGATTATGAAGAATGGAATTTTAATAACTTTAATAGCCCTTATTGTTATGAGCGCTTGCAGCAATTTTAAAGAAAAAGCCGACCTGATCGTTTTAAACGGGAAAGTATACACAGTAAATGAAAAATTCGATACCGTTCAGGCATTTGCTATAAAAGAGGGGAAATTCATAGCCACTGGATCAAACAAGAATATTCTCAATCACTTTCAATCCCCAGAAGTTTTTGATGCACAGGGAAAACCGGTTTATCCGGGATTCAATGATGCACATTGTCATTTTTTTAGTTACGGTTATGGTTTGCTTAAAAGGATTGATCTCGTAGGAACAAAATCCTATAAAGAGGTTATTGAAAAATTAAAAGTACATCATAAGAAATATAATACGGAATGGATCGAAGGACGGGGCTGGGATCAGAATGACTGGGAAGATCAGAAATTTCCGACAAAAAAATCCGCTCGATGAAGCCTTTCCCAATAATCCTGTATACCTTGTTCGGATTGACGGACATGCGGCGATTGTTAATTCAAAGGCACTCGAAATAGCAGGAATAACAGCGACAACGAAAGTTAATGGCGGAGAAATTTTTGTAGAGAACGGAAAGCCTACAGGATTGCTACTGGATAATGCAATGGAACTCGTTAACCAGATCATTCCGAAGCCGGATAAAGCATTTATAAAAAAAGCATTGCTGATTGCACAGGACAGTTGTTTTGCTGTAGGCCTTACTTCGGTTACAGATGCTGGCCTTGATATGGATACGGTTAAGCTGATCGATGAACTGCAGCAAGAAGGTTCCCTGAAAATGAGGATCAATGCAATGCTTACACCGAATTCAGAAAACGTTGAATATTACATAAAGAAAGGTCCTTATCAAACAGATAAATTGACAGTTAGATCTATAAAACTCTATGCCGATGGTGCATTAGGGTCAAGAGGTGCGAGGCTTATCGAACCTTATTCCGATGATCCTGGAAATATGGGCCTGTTTCTTTTTAAGGAAGATTTTTATAAAAAATATTGCCAAATAGCCTTACAGTATAATTTCCAGGTAAATACCCATGCAATAGGGGATGGTGCCAACCGGTTTATCCTTCAACTGTATTCGGGATTTTTAAAAGGTAAAAACGATTTGCGTTGGCGCATCGAACATGCACAGGTTGTTGCGCCTGAAGATTTTAAATTATTCGGCGAGTATTCCATCATTCCATCGGTTCAGCCGACACATGCTACTTCTGATATGTACTGGGCCGAAGACAGATTGGGTCCCGAACGGATTAAAGGTGCATATGCTAACAAAGAATTATTGGATGAAAATGGCTGGGAACCGCTTGGCACAGATTTCCCGATCGAGAACATCAATCCTGTTTACACGTTTTATGCTGCAGTTGCAAGAAAGGACCTGAAAGGCTGGCCGGAAGGCGGATTCCAATCAGAAAATGCCCTGTCGAGAGAAGAAGCCCTTCGGGGAATGACCATTTGGGCAGCCAAAGGGAGCTTTGATGAAAAAAGGAAGGGAAGCATTGAACCAGGCAAATTCGCCGATTTTGTCGTGCTTGATAAGGATATTATGACTATTCCCATTGATTCTGTGCCTGATATTAAGGTTTATCGTACGTATTCTGCAGGATTGCCTGTCTTTAAAGAGAAATAGATTTTCTTGTTCACAAGGAAATACTCATTTCAGTTATTAACAAATGTTAATAACCTCTGTGCAAAACGTGTGAATATAATATGACGATAAAAGCTTGACTCTGGAGATTGCATTGTTGTATTTTTGTTTCACCAAGCGAGGGATAAAAGGTAACTTGGAACGTTAGGGGTAACAGACTGAAAAGCCGGTAACGGCTGATCAAGAATTACCCGGGTTTATTGAAGGACAGGCATTAGGTTGCCAACCTCTGATAAATCAGCTTTGAAATCAAGTGGTTCAGACGAATGCAACCTGTTTGTAGTATGCGGTGCAAACCATATAAAACAAACATCAAGGGGAACTTTCAAACGATTCAGATTACAACTAATAAGATCTTCGGAACTTAGCAATTGTGTATCAGCTTGAAAGGTCTGGAAACCGGAAGACATTGCCGCAAGGCAAAACAGACCGGTTTCAGTCAGTAAACAGAATTCCACACGGAACTACGTTTGCAGATTACGTGAAGAGTTGCGGTTCACAAAATGAAAACCGGCAACGGCGATCAAAAGGCGAACCAGGCTAAACACCAGCAATGCCGCAAGGCCGCGCAAGGAATAGCAAACCACAATAACCGTAACTTGGCATTGTGCAAATGCTACGGCAATTGGGCAATGAACGGGGATTTTATCGTTAAGATGAGATCCCCGTTGTGTTTTATAATCAGCAGAAATATTTTATTCGATAGGATTTCCAAAAAGCACCGCCAACTCCTCGAACTTTTCAAGCTTATCATCGCCATATTTTGAAACTTTCTTACGGATCGATTCAATCGATTTTGGTATTACCAAATGTTTTTCCGATTTGGAAAAAAACTTATCCGCGTAACAAATCAATTTTTCTTCCAGGGTTATTGGTAACATATCGTGGTGAGGCAATGGGAAACCCGCTTTGATAATATCTTCTGTGGTTAATCCCAGGCCGATATGCCGTTCGCATATAGGTGCGATTTCCGGCAAACCTTCCTGTTCGAGAATTTTCCTTCCAAGGTATGTATGTGCGATGTATGGAAATTCCCCGTAACACCCGATTTCCGGAGCATTTGTCTTTACAATCCCTATGTCGTGGAGCATACCTCCCTTAATGAGAACCTGCCTGTCAAAATCCATTTCATTTTTGCTGTCAGCAATTTTCAGACACAATTCCGTGACTTTAACGCAATGTGTGAAATAAAATTTATGGGCTATCGATTCTCCCGGAAAATATTTATTTATAATTCGCATCGCATCGTCCGGAATAGTAAAGGGTACAATCATCATCATCTGTTTAATACGGCAATCTATTCAGCCTGACATCAGTCAATTTAACCTTACAGTGTGAAAAAGCAAAAATAGTGTGAAACCAAGTTATAAAAAAGTAAGCCATTAAACGTTCATGCTGTAAGAAAATTTTATGCTGAGTAATAATATTTTATAATTTTGCGGCGCGATTAAAGGGTATATTTGTTACGATTTCCAGAAAAGAACAGATTTATTCGTTACGTATATCGGGTCCCATAGCTCAATTGGATAGAGCGTCTGACTACGGATCAGAAGGTTGGGGGTTCGACTCCTCCTGGGATCGCACAAAAGCCTGTTAAATATTTATTAACAGGCTTTTATATTATGAAGGTGCCAGTATTGGTATTATAATTTAATTGTGTGATTTACGACTCTGATTGTAATTAACTTTAAAAGATTTATACTTTTCACAGCCGACCTTTAGCCAATGGTTATATTTAACTAAACCTCAATCAGATTCGCCTATAAAATGCAATTATAATTTAAAAATTAATCTTCTTTTTGTTTTCGGGCCAGTGGGATTATTCCTGCCATCTCTCCGATAATGTTTACCAATTCTGTCCCGGTTGGAATAACAATTTTTGCATTCTTTTCGAGCGATGTTTCCATTGCTTCCAACTTCCGCAATAATTGAGCGTTTCCGATAAAATATTTGTCTGCCGCCTGGTTTACCAGTCTAATGGCCTCAGCTTCTCCTTCGGCGTGCAATATTTTCGATTGCTTAAACCCTTCCGCTTCTTTAATAGAGGCGCGTTTTATCCCATCGGCGACAGTTTCGGCCGCAGTCGCAGAATCTATAGCCGCAATTTTTTCATTTTCAGCTTTTACTACTTTATTCATGGTTTCCTGCACATCTTTAGGCGGGTCAATTTCCTTCAGCTCTGTACGGACGATTTCAATGCCCCAGTTTTGCGTTTCATTATGCAATGTTTCATAAAGTCCGGCATTAATTTTCCCGCGTTCGCTGTTGGCCGATTTAAGTGTGAGGGTACCGATTATATTACGCAGTGTAGTACGAGCAAGGTTAACGATCTGCCATTTGTAATCATTCACATTATAGGTCGATCCTTTTACGTTTTCTTCATCGGCTTTCACCCTGAAATAGACCTGGGCGTCGACGCTTGCATTCAAATTGTCGTTGGTAATTATTTCCTGAGGCTCGGCATCTACCATTTGTTCGGTTATATTTACCATAAATAACCTGTCGATAATTGGAATAATCCAGTGAAATCCGGGATTAGCATAATTATGGTATTTTCCAAGCCTTTCGATTAAACCTCTTTGTGTGGGTCTAACAATTCTTATTCCTGCAATTAAAATAACTGCAAGTGGAATTAATAAATATAAATAATTCATTTCAAGTTCCTTAATTTTTATAATAAATTATTTTTCAGGAAGAATTCAGGCTATAACTTTTCAATTATTTCCTGCATTTGCTGTTTTGTCATTCGAAGTTTATATTCCACCATTCTCAGCATACTTTCTTCCGCACCCTCTTGATTTTGTAAATCAGTTTCTGTTAATTGAGGGAATTTTTTTCTAAGCTTGGATTTAAGCTTATTAAGGTTGTCCTGGTTACTGTTTGAATCCATGTCGTTTAGTTTAACAATTGGTTAATCAATTACTTACTTAAAATTTTCGTTCAATATCAATTATCAGCACGCATCATTTATTTCGACAATTGCTTATTAAGCGCAATTCTGAGTAGTATTATAAATCCGGCAAGTACGAGCAGCATATGAACATACTCAGGGGGATTAAATCCCCAAAAAATAATGGCCCAAATTGCGATCAGTAAAAAGGCGATAACATAAAGTAAATTTTTCATCAATATAAAATTTTATTTGAGATTATAGATACAGCCCGATAATGTTGATAAAATTAGGTTAAATCGCACCTTCAGGTGTTACACAATTAATGATAAGAATTACATAATTCACACATTTTATATAAATTTTCTAAAAGGTAACTGAATCCAAATTAGTTATACATGAATAAGCATAAAATTCAAATAATAAAAAACAATAAGGCTTTGAAGCGTTTGATAAATTAGGATAAACGAACAAAGCCCAACTGTATGTAATATCGGATTTACCCGCCTAAGTCATTGGTTCTTTACGTATTGCACTCATTCAGTTGATGGTGCGTTTTCGTGCTGATCTTTTTGTAGCTTATCGACTTTGGCTTTTGAAACCTCAGGTTTTCTGGTTGGTACGCTTGATAAAAATAACATGCTAAAAATCAAGGATGAGAATGCAAGGAATTGAAATGTTTTTTATCTGGTTTTTATAGTGAATAATTCTGTTGTAAAGTTTAATAATTTGCGGGGATACTATTTGGAGTTCTTCAACTCACTCAGAAGTTCCTTTAAATTAACAGTAGCATATGTAGAGGCATAATCGGACATGGCATAGGGAATCACAAGTTCTCCGTTATTCAACATAGAGCCACAGGAATAGAGTACATTGGGGACATATCCCTCCCGCTCTTCCATGTTGGGAATCATCATTGGAGTTTTTAATCTACCGATTTCTTTGGTTGGATTATCTAATTCGAATAAGCTGGCACCAAGAACATATTCCCTCATTTGTCCGACCCCATGGGTAATAATCAGCCAACCCTCGTCAGTTTCAATCGGTGAACCACAATTGCCTATTTTAACAAATTCCCATGGGTACTTTGGTTCCTGAATAAGTTGTGCTTCATTCCAGACTTTATAATCATCCGAAAATGAAATGTAGATGGAGGCATCATCAATACGGCCCAGCATAGCATATTTCCCATTGATTTTCCTGGGGAAAATTGCCATTCCTTTATTCATACCAAAGCCACCATTAATCGGAGAAATCTGGAACTTGTAAAAAGAATTTGTTTCGATCAGCTTGGGCATAATTACGGATCCGTCATATGCTGTATATGTTGCAAAATACTTTACGGTTCCGTCATCATCAACAAAACGGACAAAACGGGCGTCTTCAATACCATTTTTTTCAGTTTTCATAACAGGAAAAATAACCCGTTCTGACATTGATGTATCCAGGGAAAATTCAATTTCGTAATGTGATGAAGCAAGCCACATGATCTGTTTTAGTGTCAGGGTTTTTACCTCTGAGAATGGAAAAGTATTATTGGCCTCTTCCACGCATTTTTGCAATTCGATATAAGTGAATTCATCTCCGAGTTGGTCCAGGATTACTGAAGGAGGTAAGGTGTTGTCATAAAATTTCATATTTTCCAACTTTTCCTGAAAAGATTTTTTATCATACAAATGATGCCTGATGGTTTCAGCTTCATCCAGCATTCTCCCACGGGGCTCAAAACTCATTTCATTATTCATATCAAGCACACCCGAACGAAAAACAATCGAAGATATATGGCCTTCCCCGGTAGCCCTGAAGCTCATAATTATCCTTTTTTCACCCTGTTGTAATTCAGTCTGATCAGGATGTTCTACTATTGAAGGATTAAAAAATGCAGCTGATTCAATGGAATACTCCATCGTAAAATAGGAGCCAATCAACAGCTTCCGGTTCTGATTCAGTGCGTCTGGAATAATATTCTTTGATGCTAAATCATTCTTCAGCTTTATAAAGTTTTTTTCAAATATATTTGAAATTCTTCTATGTCTTTTCGAATATCCTCTTAATACCTGATTAACAGCAATATCTACATCAAGCTCCGACATGGAAAGGACGTTTAAGATAATCCGAATATTATTACTTTCAGAATAACTTATATATCGGGCTATTACCCGGGTTGGGTCCGGTTTAAATAGTACGTCTTTTCTTGTTACTTTAACTTGCATTGTAAATCAAATTAGACCTTCAATTTTTACATGTGCTTATTCTAGTGTGCAATATCTGTACCATATACATAAATGCTTAATTAGTAGATAATCATCTCTAATATTCTAATAACAGATCTCAAACAAAATCTTGATATCGTATACCTTTTCAAAGAATAAAGCAATCAGCATTTACCAATAAAAAAATCCAACAAAAGTGATTAAGATAACGATAGCCTCTTTTTTATACGCCGAAGAAAATTAACGAGATGGATATTTATCAAATGTTGTGTACTCCTGCGGTTCAATTATTTACAATTAGCACTTTGTCATATCATATGCTATTTTTGAAACTTGGTTAGTGTTGCAATTTTTACAATAACAAGAAAAATATGTATAATACCTCCGGTACTGTTATGAAATGAATAAATGCGTATCCGGTTCATTTTTATCAATGGTCGAATATACAAATTCGCTGTTTTTTTTATGCACCATGATACGATTTCGCAATTGAGTTTTAAGTCGGTTATGTGAATTTTTATACTTTTCAATCGTAAATCTTGCCATCAGATAGCTTACTGTTGACTCTGCACCCTGATTGAGGTTCACATGTGTTTCTTCCAGCCCGTCGTAGCAACCTCCGGTGCAAGGATTATAAATAATCTGATGCAACCGGTTTTTCCCCAAAAACCAGTTGAAGGCTGTTTCCATTTTCAGGCGATAGCTTTTATCCCAAAACTCGTCATAAAAACTGCTTAATGTCATTATGGTATTGGCAACATCAATGGGTTGTTCGCCACAACACCCTGCTTCCTCTCCCTTTTGCAGCCATTCTTTATTCGAAATTACTTCTATCCCGTTTTCATTAAAGGTTTGCGATAAAAGAAAATTAAACGATGATCTGGCTACGTCTTTGTAAACAACATCTCCGGTTAATAACCAGGCATATAACACAGATTCGGGCAATATACTGTTGGCATAGGTAAGATAGGTTTCAAACCATTCCCATTTTTTAACTGATTCATGTTTATACATCTGAACCAAACGATTTGCAAGTGTTTTTATGAGGCTAAGATGTTCAGGCAGTTTTATGCTCTTATGATAGAAATACAATCCTTTTATAGCAAAGGCCATAGCCCGTGTTGAAAGCATTGTTTCTATGTGAGGAATTGTTTTTTGAATGATTGCATTGGCCTCAAAAATAATCTCCCCGGGTATCAGGCTTGATAATGACACTAAATATCCCAGGGCCCAAACGGCTCTTCCATTGGCATCATCCAAATTGACAGCATTGTTTTGTTCAGTAAAATTATTATCCTTATCTACATAATTTAAAAAGTTCCCTGCCGGTTGCTGGCAATATTTTATGAAGTCGAGATATTTTGCAATGTAATATACACTCGTCTCATCACCAGTCAGTTTAAAGTGCATGCACATGGCTACCAGTGCCCTGGCATTATCATCTAAGGTATAACCGCTACTGATATCGGGTTGATTGGTTTTTGAAAATTGAATGATCCCGGTATCAGTAGTCATTTTTTTCAGGTGGTTCAGGTTGATGGCCGGAAGATTATATTGCAGCACAATTTTTTCTCCGGCAATTTTTTCGAACAGCATTGCATGTGCCACAGCAGAATTTTCCCAGGCAGTAGAGACAATTTTCTCCAGCGTATTTGAACTGATATTCCCTCGTAATGGTTCATCGTTAAACAACCGGATAACGCCATCAGCTAGTTGCTGTGAATTATCAAAATCAATAATAATTCCGGTATCCTCAGTTAATATTTCCCGTGCATGAGGAATAGGGGTGGAGATAATTGGGCAAGCGCAGCTCATGGCATAGACAAATGTGCCGCTTACGGCCTGATTCGGATCGTTGGAGGTAAACAGGTAAATATCGGTAAGCTGCAAATATTCGAGCAATTCCGGCAATGGAACATATTTATTAATAAATATCACATGATCCTGAAGATCATATTGTTTCACTTTTTGTTCAAGCATTACCCTGTATTTTTCTCCTTCTGTCTTCACAACTTCAGGATGGGTCTTGCCGATTACCAGAAATACTACTTCGGGGCTGGTTTTTATAATGGACGGCAATGCTTCCAATGTAATTTCAATACTCTTTCCCGAACTTAGCAGGCCAAACGTTGACAGGACTTTCCTGCCTTTTAGTCCATATTTTCTTTTTAAAAATTTCTTACTTAAATGGGGGACCAAATGGGTACCATGAGCTATCACGGATATTTTTTGATCCGGCAACCCATAGTCATTTGTTAAAATCCCAGCCGAATTATGGGTCAATACAATAATGGCCTCGCAGGCGCTTGCAATATTATTTATCTTTGACTTTAATGCTTCATCGGGATGAGGCAGAACCGTATGGAAAACAATAACAACGGGTTTTGAAACTTCGGATAAGAATTTTATGAATGCTTGTTCCTGAAATTTAAAAAAGCCGAATTCATGCTGGATCAATACAATTTTAATGCGACTGTCATTATTAATTGTCGACACTAGTTTTTCATATCCGGCAACCTGGGATGTTTTAAGAATATATTTTACTTCCTCAGGATATGGATAATTGACATCCCCTGATTCCAGCGCACAAACTTTAACAGATAATGAATTGCTGAATTTATTTTTAAGCGCCTTTATCAAATCCTGTGAATAGGTTGCTATACCGCACTCCCTCGGTGGATAGGAGGTAATAAACAGGATTTCAGCCAGATCATTTGCATTTTCCTTATGGGGATATTGGATATGGTTTTCCTGGCTGATCGTGGTTTGAATGACATTTTCTATACCGAACAATTCAAGTTTATCCGGCATATTATCATCAAAATTGAGAGAATCGATTTTATTTTTCATCACTGTTCGTATAAGTTAATAATTCTGCCAATAATGCGGATAAACTCACTGACACGCAGGCAACATGTGTATCAGCTGCCCCATAGTAAATAAATAGGGTTCTGCCAAACAAAGCAGTATGCAAAGACCGTAATAATTAAAAAAAAATCTGACTATTTTTAAGTGCTTTTTATTCCCATCAAAATCCTCAGTAATAATGCAAAAAGTGCAAGAGCAAGCAGAATGTTTATCATGCCTCCGGCGTTATAAAAATAAAATCCGATTGCCCAGGCGACGACCAATAATATTGCTATGATATAAAGCATATTTCTCATGACTAAAAACTTATTTAATTTCCTGCTTCCTTTTTAACAGGTCTAAAAAATGAATACAATGGTAAAGGTCCTTTAATCTATTCAGGAAAGCGTTACACAATTATATTAAAGAGTTACATGATTCACACATTTTCACATGGGATGCGTTTTTGATCAATCACAGAAGTCTATAATCGGCACTTCTTTAATCAATTGTCTGGAATTGGTATCCCTGATTTTTGTTAAACAAATTATGTGTGTTAAAATAATAAACAGATTAAATAAAGGAAGCTTTCGCGAATTGATGCGGGATTTAGAACCCCTTCGTTTTCAAATTCTAAATTTGTTTTATTGAGTAAAATAGGTTCTTTTTTGACCTCTGTCATATAGATTTTATTATTTTCTTTAATATCGGTTTAATTTTTAACAACGGGGGCATCGTATCCCCTAATAGAAATCCCCAGGGTTTTAAGGGTTCGAGATGATCGAAAATGAGTTTTGCAATGGCAAGGAGCGGTAAGGAAAGAAACATACCCGGGATGCCCCATAACGCATTCCCTGCAATGACTACAATAACTGAGAATAGTGCATTAATTTTTACCTTAGATGCAACTATTTTTGGAACAATATAATTATTGTCAACTAATTGGATAAAATAATAAGCTGCCAAAACGTAAAAACCATACCAGATTGTTGATTTGGTGGCAAAAGCAACCATCATGGGCAATGCTACTGCCACAATCCCACCAATATAGGGAATGACGTTGAGCAATCCGCCAAGAATACCAAGCAGAAAGGCATATTCAATTCCAAGTATCAAAAGAGCAGTGGTATCCAATGCTGCTACCATAACAGCTTCGATAACCAGACCTACGAGATAGCGTTGAATAACTGATTTGATCTGCAATACTATTTCGTTCACCTGACTGTGATAACTTTTACCGAATAGCCTTCGAATGAATTCAATTAAAAGAGGCTGGTAAAGTAATATGAAAAAAATATAAACAGGTACTAAAAACACCAACACTATTCCGGTACCGACGGTGACAATTGTTTTGCCTATGATAGCGCTGCTTGTATTGATGAGTTCACCTTTGGTTTTTGTTATCCAAAGATCGATCTTGTGGGGGTTTATGTCGAAATAACCTGAAGCCTGGGAAATTATTTCGTTGATCATCGTTGTAAATTTATCAACCATTATCGGCCATGTTTCGGTAAACCGGCTTGCCTGCGAAATCAGAAGACCACCAAACGCAATGATGACAGAACAAGCAAGTAATAACGTAAGTACAATAGCGATTACCCTGTTTATTTTCATTCGTACAAAAAAATTTACAACCGGATGGAGTAAGATGGCTATAAGAATTGAGAAAACAAGGGGGACAACTAAGTTTTTAGCGATGTATAAAAACGTAAAAAAGGCAAATAAGCCAATTAAAAAAATGGTTGCCTTTGCATATAGTGGGATTTTAAATTCTTTCTCTGTCATGGTTTTTTAGGAACCCTTTCCTTTTTGCGGAAAATATTTTTCAAGATAGTGCGGCTGAATGATTTTATCGGATCAGGGTGCTGGGCTACAAGATTTGTAACACCAAATTGCAGGACAGAACCCATAAGCTTTTTGAATTTATTGTCAGATGTGCCGACAACTATTTTTTTCGAAAGATAACCGGTAGCTAAGCCTATCGTACTACCCAAAATGTTTCCCAACAAATCGGGCGATGAAATAATATCTTTTATTGTGCCCTTGATAAGATTAACAGGTCTTAAACTATCGTAAGTCAGTAAGAATTGCTCTCTCAGTAACTTCTCCTTTACAGCTTGTTCAGCTTCTAATGATTGAATTGCTATTTTAAGCTCGAAGATGGTGGTTATGTTTTGCATTCGATTTTACTTTAGCAACTGTTTAATGAAATAATTACAGAGACTTTTTTTAAGCCATTTATGCATAAAGAAATGGAAAACAATCGCTATAATACCATAAAATCCAGCTACCAGGAAGAACCCATAAAAGTAGTTGTTAAAGATTTTGCCAAACCAAAAAGCCAATCCCAAATTCAAAAAGAGCATAAATGATGCAAGTAAGAAAAAGACGATAGAGTGTGGTATAACGGAGGAAATGACATCCGATGTTTTATCGAGGGCTTTAAGCTTTCCTAACTCAAAGCTTGTTTTACTATATTCAGCAGTTCGTTCAAGTAGTGATTCAATTAACTTGGTATTGTCTTCCATTGCTTCTTTTTTTAAACGATTGTAAAAACACCAGTAGATTTAGATTTATGCCCGTTGCAGGGCACTGTTTGCAATGGTCAAAAGAAACACAGTTTCTTCGCCGGTCGTTAAACTGAAATTCATGTTTTCCTGAACAACAAGCAGTTGACCTTTATCAAGCGTTACAGATTCTTTTCGGTTACGAAATTTTAATTTCCCCTCAATTATTTGAAGGGTAATTGAATCATTTGACTGAAAAGAATTGATTTCCGTCCCTTCATGCAATGTAGCGAGTACAATCTCCTTTTCGGTACTTTTCAGAAGAATCATTGCATTAAGTTCCTTTTTCACCCAGGCAGGTTTTTGTTTCATCTTTTCAACTAAGGCCGGCAAATCAAACGTGCGTGATAAAGCATGAATTGATCTCTTAACTTTAGAAGAAGGAGATTTGGCTCTTAACATTTCTTTTTCCATGTTACTGTTTTTATCACTTTCATAGTGTTTAAATACCGTAAAACCATTTCAATTCTGGGTGGAATTAAGGTTATTTTACCAAAATAGTTATGGGAGGTACCCAATTCTGATTTGGTCTTTCTCTGCTCTGTACAGTCAGAAATTGCTAACCTGACCTTTTCAATTTTATCTTAAAAAGCATTTACAATGACTTCTTCTTTTTAGATATTTTATTCAGTATATCCAACCCTTTTTCAGGTGCAACTGAAATCCCCAAATAATGCCTCGGCATAACCGCAAATCAATTCACCCTATACTATTTTTCCCTGATTTTATGAAAGAAATGAGTTTAATGGGTTACAAGGATTCCCTTTCCCATCACAGTTTAACTGTTAAATAAGCTTGAAAACTTTTCGAACCCCGTGGATTTTCAGGTCTTCTTAGCTTCTTCGGAATTGGTTGAACCCTTTTCAACAAATTCAGAAACTTCATCCTTTACCTCTTCAAATTTTTCAGAGACATTTTCCAGAAACTCATTAAATTTTTCTTTTAATTCTTCCGCTAGGTTTTCTCCTTTTTTAGATATTTTTTTTCGGGTCTTCGAACCTTTTTGCGGGGCAAATAAAACCCCTAACAATGCACCAGCAGTAGCGCCAACCAATGCACCCAACAATACTTTCGCTGTACTCATACTTTTAATTTTAAATCATTGTTTAATACGATGAAATTAAGTTCTTCTTGTGCTTCCCTGAATGACCCTGAAAATTATTGCAATAATTGCAATAACAAGAAGGACATGTATAATACCACCAGCACTGAAAGCAAAAACGCCGATTGCCCAACCTATTAGGAGGATAACTGCTAAGAAATAAAGTAAGTTTCCCATGTGTTTATGTTTTTAATGTTTCCCGCTTCCTGCGGGACGGGCGTAATTAAATGATTACGATAGCAAAGGTCAGGCTATCTGTTCCGGAAAGTATTACACAATTATTGAAAAGAGTTACATCATTCACACATTTGAACTAAATAGCCAGAACATTTGAACCCTTGTTGATTATTCTTAACCGCTATGATTCGGACAAGAATCATTTTGATTTGCCTGTTTGGACTTACTAAAAACTGACCCCGCGATTTCAAAGGGTCAAATTTTTTAATAATATAGTCGGAAATTTATGTTGTGCTGTCTTTGTCAGCTAACAAGGCGGCTGCGGGATCAAATTATTTGTGTGCTCTGGATGTTGATGAAGAAATCAGGAACGTTGGAATTAGCCAGTAAGTCTTGATGTTGTGAATGTTTCCATATTATTCCAGTAAAAATAAATTCTTTATTTTGTTGCGAAGAACTGATTGTTTAATTGGTTTTGAAATATAGTCATTGCATCCTGCAGCCAGTGCCATTTCCCAATCACTCTTATAACCATAGGCCGTTTGTGCAATAATAAACACCTCTTTATTAAACTCACGAATCTTTCTGGTGGCTTCAATTCCATCCATTACCGGCATTTTAATATCCATCAAAATCAAATCTATATCCGGATTATTTCGGCATGCTTCAACCGCTTCAAGACCCGTAGTTACATTGAGAATTTCTTTTGCAATCCCTCTGACTATAATTGAAATGAGCTTTTCCGACGTATCATCATCTTCGGCAATCAATATTTTCAGATTTGTAAGCTGCTTCACTTTTCGATCAGCCGGAACTCCCTTTTTTTTGACATTTTTTATTTTGGGTCCACTATGATATGGAATCGTAAAATAAAAGGTTGAACCAGCTCCTTCGGTGCTTTCCACCCAAATTTTCCCACCATGTTTTTCTACAAATTCCTTGCAGAGTATTAACCCAAGTCCTGCACTGGGTTCGCCTTGCGTGCCTTTCCGGCTTGTTTGAACATCCAGACGGAATAAATTACCAATTGTTGTCTGGTTCATTCCAATACCCGTATCGTTAATGGATATTTCAATGTTTTTGTCTCCGGTTGTTTTTGCCGAAACAGTTATTTTGCCTCCTTTGGGTGTAAATTTCACAGCATTTGAAACCAGGTTGCGGATGACGGTTTGAAGCATATTTATATCTGCAAAAATTTTCTGTTCTCCGGCAATTTCCACAGCTATTTCTATGGTCCTTATTTTTTGCCGAATCAATTACTGCTTTTATAGATTCATTCAATACTTTCTTTAAACGAAGCATTTGTGGCCTGACTTCTAAGTGTCCGCTCTGCATTTGCGACCATTCGAGCAGGTTCTCAAGCAAATTAAAAATATTACGTGCCGAATGGCTCAAATCCTAAAGTCAGTTCCTTTTTTATGTCAGGTGTAAAATTTTGGGAATCATCCGCCATTACTTCGGATAATCCCATTAACCCACCCAGTGGGCCACGAAGGTCGTGGGCAATGATGGAAAAGAACTTGTCTTTTTCGGCATTAAGTTTTAACAGTTGTTCGTTTTTAAGGCGAATTTCTCCATCAGCCTGAATACGCTCTGTGATGTCATACGATAATCCTAACACTCCAATAACGTGATTTTCTTCATCAATAACCGGAGCTAACCGTGTATCGACCCATCTGCTTCCCGTAGGAAAGACTGATTTCGACTTCGTTTTGGAAGATACTTTTTGTTGCAATTACATGCTGAATATTCGCAAGATTCTGATGGGCCAAATCGGGTGGAAAAATATCTGTAAGGTGTTTCCCAATGAGTTCCCTGGCCGGTGTATGAAATTGTGCAGCGGCAACTTTATTTACATACGTAACACATCCCTTTGTATCAATGAGGTAAATCATTTCAGGCGAGGACTCAGCTAAAAGGCGGTATTTTTCTTCACTTTCTTTTAATTTTTCTTTGGCTTTCTTGCGTTCAGTAACATCGCGTACTACCGTTATTACTTCATCTTTGCCGCTTGGTACCATACGGGCTTCATAATCACGCAAGCCGACGCTTCGGAGATATCATTTGGTATTCGAATTCCTGAAGCTCACCGCTATCCAGGGTTTGCCCGATGTATCTGTCGATCAAATCTGCAAACTCAGGGGGTGTGATGTCTCTGTTCTTTTTGCCGATGATTGATGTTTCGGCTTGTGCATAGAGTTCTGCACTATCGGCTTTGTAGTCCAGGAAGATTCCCTCACGATTCACCCGGAATATCATATCCGGGTTTGCATTCAGCAGCGCTCTTGTCCTTCTTTCACTTTCGCTTAGTACTTCTTCAGCCAGTTTGCGTTCAGTAATGTCTAAAAATGAGGCTATTAATTTTTTATTTCTTAAAAACATGACGGACATTAGGGCATGTCTGATTTCACCTTTTTTATTATAAATTGTAAATTCATATTTATCGGGTGCATCACTGGCATTTATCATTCTTCTGCGGTTGAATTCTTTTAAGCGTTCAATATCTTCCGGTGGTATTAGATTAGTCCAGCTCGAGCCAATAGTTTCTTGTTTACTATAACCACTAAGTTTACAATATTCATCATTCACCATTGACATAGTCGTATCCGGTTCAATTATAGCCATTGCTGCCGAATTATTTTCAAACATTGATCGAAAATTCTCTTCGCTTTCTTTCAATGTCTCTTCGGCTTTTTTGCGCTCGGTGATGTCCTGATTAATTCCATAAACCGTAAGTGGATTTTCAAATTGATCTTTTAGCACCTTAAAATGAACTATTACATATGTGATATCTCCGTTATCACGAAATACTCTTGTTTCTGCATGTCCCAAATATTCTGGATCAGTTGATGTGATTGCTTCCTGTAAATTTTTAGCTATCATTTTCGAATCATCGGGATGGACAAGTCTTCTGACAAATTCTTCTGCACTCATTATATTACCACCCTGAATTTCAGTCGATGACCCGTGAATTAGTCTGTAATATTGGTCATCAAAAATAAAATTCCCCGATTTAACATCAAATTCCCAATAACCCAGTTTTGCTAGTTCAGCCGCATTTGATAAATTCGTTTCCAATTTTTTACGCTCGGTTATATCCCTTACAATGGCAATAGTGTATGTTTTGTCAAGCTTAACTACAGCAATATTTATCTCAACCGGGAACATAGAGCCGTCTTTTCGGCGGTGTAACGATTCCACTGTCATAGAATTTGACTGTTCAATATTCAATATCATTTTTTGAAAATCATGCATGTTTTGATTTGGATCAATATCAAATACACCCATATTCAAAAGTTCACTCCGGCTATAGCCAAGATCATTACATGCTTTTTCATTAACATCTATAAAGCGGGCAGTTTCCACATCAATCACTTCAATAGCATCCTGCGACTTATCAATCATCATCCGGAAAAACCTAAGCGATTCTTCAGTGCGCTTGCGTTCGGTAATATCCGTATGAATTCCCACGAGTCCAACGATTATCCCATTCTCATCCTTTATCGAATCAGCACGCAGCAATACGGTGAATTTTCGCCCCCTCTTTGATGACATCTCCACTTCTCCGTTCCACGTTCCGCCATCCATAATTGTGTCGAATACCTTACGGCCAACATCCTTGTTCACATAAACCACAGTGCCTCCGCCTGCTGCCTGAATCTCCTCAACCGTGTACTCAAAAAATTCGGTAAACGCTTTGTTGTGATAGAAGTGATGCCCCTGGGGATCGGACATGCAAATGGCTTCACCCGAGCCTTCCACTGCCTTATTGATGCGAAGAAGTGACTGTTCGGCACGTTTGCGTTCGGTGATGTCTCTGAAAATGCCCACATTGTATTTTCTGCCATCTATAGTAATGGAGGTTGAGTTGATGTCTGCATATATGATGCTGCCGTCTTTCCTGAGACAGGGAATGTCGGAGGCAAGGTTTTTTTCTCCATGTGTCAGGGATTCGAATTTGGCAATGGCGTGTTGAAAGGCTTGCTCCGGATGAATGTCTGACAACCCCAATGTTGTTAATTCCTCTTCGGTGTACCCGAGCATTTGACATAGCGCAGGATTTGCATATTTAAATTTCTTTGTTTCAACATCTGCAATCAGGATACCATCGGCGCTTGTCTCAAAAAGCAAGCGGTATCGTGCTTCACTTTCCTTAAGTTTTTGTTCAGATAATTTCCGCTCTGTAATATCACGGATGTTGCACTGGATAATTTTTGTACTATCAACAAAATATATGTTGCTTACAAATTCAACTTCGACATGCTTACCGTTTTTTGTTTCCAACGGCATATCTTCATACCGGATGTATCCTTTATTTTGCAATTCTAAAAATGCCTCTTTTGATCCGGCAATATTTGTAAGCGTGCCGATTTCCCAGAGTTCTTTACCTAACAATTCTTCGTGCGAATAACCGAGCATTTCTAATAAGTACGGGTTCACATCAACAATTTTTCCTGTGTTAGCGTCAAGAATAATAATCCCGTCTTTTGCCGACTCAAACAGGCGACGATAGCGAATTTCAGAGGCGATTAATGCTTCTTCTAGCGTTGATTTCTGCTGTTCTTTCATGATATTGTTGACATTTTTTTAAGGATACTTTATTTGCATAGCGCACTATATCCTTATTATAACTGCAATCTGTCAAGTATACCGAATACGTTTAGCAACCATATTACAAGAACGACCACAACAATTACATTGAGAATACCTTTTATTGTTCGCTGCATGGGAATGTAGGTGTTGATCAGCCAGAGCGCTACTCCGACGACCAAAACAACGAGTAAGATAGTTAATATGGGCATGACTGTAAATTTAAATTTGTAGCAATATTTTATCTACAAAGGTTATAACACCTGTCTTAAAAAGCATTACACAATTATAAAAAAGAGTTACATCATTCACACATCTTATCAGACTTGCTTCTTTTAAATTATTTTAAAAAAGGGTAGGGTTGGTCCTGTTTTAGGTATTGTTAAGGCTAAGTTTTTGGTTTTTTTTAACTGTTTATTGAGAGTTTCGTATTGAATGTTTTCAAAAACTTGTTTGGCATCAACAGTTTAAGCACTATTACCGTGTTTTCTGTTTATCCACAAAATAAGAGTCGTGCCTTTTTTTCTGTCAATACTGTTTCCAAAATATTTTCTTAGAAAGACTGCCATTTGGATTTTCAAGATATACTATTAATAGTTGTGTGCTTGAATTAATAGTAATCGTGTGCTGAGTTTCACCAGTAAATTCCTCCTGTACCAGTATCCTGCCCATAAGATCACACACTGTTAAGGTTGTTTCTTTAGTGACCAATGAAAGATCGACAATTAAATTATTTCCATCTGAATAAATTCTTGCCGGCAGTTGCTTGCCAAAATTACCATCTGCAGCTCCAAAATGTAAAATAAATCGCTCTGAATCATCTGCTCTGTCAGCTTTAAAACTATATGTATTTTTTGCTTTCATGTTTTGTATGTAGTGTGTGTTACAATCTTCAAGCATTACAATATCAAACTTATTTAAATCAAAATTGCAACTTACAGTATAATCACCATTAACGCCGGGAACAAAGCTTATTGGAACAAGCGGGTTTTCTTCAGTATTTGTAAGGTAACGCACTGATAAATAATCTGACTGGGAAGTCATATACAGGCTTGGTGCCGCCAGCTTGTTACTAAAAAGCTTCCGGGCGCCTTTTTCATTGATAGTAAAGCCAAAGTTCAGCCTGATTTCGTCAGATCCATAACCAGCATCAGATTTAATGCAAAGGCTTATTGTGCTGATCTCTTGCATACCTTGCTTGAGCCAGTTATCAGCTCCATCATGAACACGAACATTATTATCCGTACTCAGGCTTCCTGCACTTGAAGCCCTTACAAAATAACCCTGCATGGGAGCAATGTATCTGCTTACCGAATTAGTGCCAACACCACCGGCATCGGCTGAATTATAAACACCATAATTATTAGCATCCGGATTCCATATCCACATATCTTTTCCACCTCCATTGGTTTCAAGAATATCCCTGCTCCAACCCGAAGCAGCCATCCAATCAATTGATGAAGGATACGGATTGCCAACAAGATTGAATCCTTTAAGACTTACAGTATCGCTGGCGTAAGTAAGTCCATAACTTATACTGCCATTATTTAAATTACCGGCAAACTCTTTTACCGGATTGATAGCTTCAACTGAATAAAGATAACCACGGCCTTCAACAAAATCAGCTCCTGAATGTACCGTATTCCAATTTATAGTTGAGGTAGTATTCAGTTTATATATCCAGCAACTGCTCGGTTCATTCCATAAATACAAATCGTACCCTGTTCCATTTCCATAAGTCCCGTAAGGCAACCATGAGCCACTAATTTCCTGGGCAGCGACAGGTGAAGAAAGAAAATGCCAGTCTTCGGCAACGCCACTAATATAGCGCTCAACAGTTGCCGCCACATTATCAGTATTATGCACGAGCGATGCAGTACCTGTTTCATCAGATCGTAGCACAAAACCTATATTACCAGCATTGTTAGTGATTGATCCTGTTACCGAAAGTTTTTGTGCAGCAGCAATCTCAAATTTCTTTCCGCTGTTTATCAGCAAGCTTCCTGAAATAGTTGTCGTGGCAGTATTTGTAAGGGTAACACCGCTGGCATTGTCAATGCTTAGATTATTCAGTGTTGAAGCAGTAGCGCCACCAATGTTTTGAGCGATTGTTCCGGCCATCAAAAGTGTATTTCCGGTAGCAGAGATAACTGCATCAATACTAAAGTTTCCAAGAATTATTACAGAAGATGCGGGAAGTACTTTTGTTCCATTTCCGCTAAAGCTTAAATGATAATAGCCGTAGCTACCGCCCGGATTGATTACGTTTTGTCCCATACCTCCATTATAGCCAACTGTATTGGGATTTGCACGAAAATCGAGAATACCACTGCTGTTGTTCAGCTATGAATGCTCCTTCAATATTGGTTACGCTGTTTGTATCAGGTTGAAACACTTGTTTTATCAGTTACCGTTAAATTATAGAAATTGCTTGTTCCTGCAATTGTAACGGTATCTGATTCGTTGCCGTTGGCAAAAATTACCGTTCCCGTACCAGCGTTAAATGTTCCTCCCAGGTTACTCCATGCACCCTCTGCACCATTGATTGTTAACAGGGCTCCATCATCGGAGTTTAATACTCCGCCACTTTCAAGGGTGATTGTTCCGCATGTTGCTATAGCTGGAATAGTTGGATCAAAGGTTGTAGTGCCTGCATCCGGTATGGTAATAACCGTATTATCAGACGGCGCCCCGTTTGGGGTCCAGTTATCTGTTTGAAACCAGTCGGTATTGACCGATCCGTTCCAGGTAAGGGATGTCAATTCTGATTCACCTATTCCAATTTCCACATCGCCAAAATAAGAGGACATTAAACCCATGTCTACATTAGCTATCGAAATCCAATTATCATATACATTGAAACTTGCACGACCCTGCTCTAAAAGATCACCACTTGAAAACAAATATAACCACTCCACAATATTATCTTCAATATTTCCATTCAACTCCGAATCGAGATAATGCAATTTTGCCAGGGCTAAGGTACCACTGCCTCCTGTTTGAATAACTGCATAAATTCGCTGAACAGCTCCCGGTTTCCAGCCCGGGGCACTGCCAATACTCACATCTCACACTCATTGAGGTCGGCAATGTTCCAACATCTGGAAAGTTTATTGAGTGTATATTGATTCCCAAATGTATAGGTTGTATTGGCCAGGATCGTTGTTCTCCTGACGATACCTGTAACATCGCCCTGTCCGATCGTTGTTGCGTTTGTACCCATGGTCACCGTATAGCTGCTCATATCTAAACTTCCTTTAACAGAGGATGGATTGGCACTTTGTAAATTCAGGATTCCATCCAATGTAAAGTCACCATCGGCAGAAACGCCACCTGCTCCATTGATGGTCATGTTATTTACATTTCCGCTAAAAATCGATGCAGGAAGAGTAATTGCTGTCGCATTTTCAAAGACCAGATTAGCTGATGCATCACTGGCATCGATATTACCACTGGTTCGTACAGGAGAATTTCCTGTTAAGGTCAATGTATTAGCAGCGATGGCGAGTGTGCCGGATGTTAAAGTCAGAGTGCCATTCACAGTGATACTTTCATTTCCCAATGTAACTCCACCGGAGCGATTAACAGTAAGATTGTTTATGGTTGGATTATCATTAAACAGGTTATCATTTATTGTTATGGCGCTTGTTCCGCCAAAAGTTAAGGATGAAGTACTGTTAACCTCAATATCTCCGGAAGGTTTACTGATCGTTCCATTAATTCCCAATGTATTTGCACCAACACTTAAATTTCCATTATTGAATGTAAGCACATTATTTACATTTATATTGGACTCCAGGGTTATACCCTGAAGATTTGCGATGGTTAAATTATCAAAACTGGTTGTGGAGCTTCCTGATAGTTGTTTGGGCTGATGTGCCATTGAAAGAAACAATCCCGCCACTCGTTGGAGTAAATGTTCCATTGTTTTCAAAGTTACCGCTAAAGAAATGGTGATGACTTCCAGTAGCAAAAGTTGCACCATTATCTATTGTTGTATTCCCATGCACAATCATTGAATCTGCAGCTATTGCATAAGCCGTACCGGATATTGTAAAATCACCTTTGACTATCATGGTTGTATCAGGCATCGTCTTGGTTCCACTTCCACTTAGTATCAGGTTGTAAAATCCACTATTATCGCCTATACCAATTGGATAGACAATCGTTTGATTTACACCGTTCCACTCCACTGTGTTATTGATGGTTGAGAAATCAACCTGGCTGTTGGTCATATCGGCTGAACCAGCGCCCTAATTCTTAAAATACATCCCGCAACGGGTTGCATGGTCGTATTGGCACCTACCTCTATGTCATAAAAGTTAGTTGTACCTGCCACGGTTACGATGTCTAATAGTACACCATGATCGAAAATCACTTTACCCGTACTTGCATTAAAAGTTCCGTAACAACTCCACGCACCGCTTGCCCCCCTGATTGTAAGTTGCGTCCCGGTTCCTGCAGATAATATCCCACCAGCTTGTATTGTCAAATTAAATACTGTATCAACACTTGCATCAGCCATAATTGGGTCGTGTGGTGTTGTGGAGGCATCGGGTATGATGATTATTTTTGTAGAATCCGGACTCTCGGCAGGTGTCCAATTGTATTGATCGAACCAATCGGTACTTTCTGATCCATCCCAGGTTATTACATTGGAGGTTGATACGGCGAATCCATGTTCAATCACGCCAAATGCAGGAGGTAGATTACCGAAATCGGCATTGTTTAATGTAATCCAATTTGCAGTGGTATTTATTTCAGTTCTCCCTCGATCTAATAAGGTTGTGCTTGGAAAAATATAGCTGAAAAAACTAATATTAACCTCTTCGTTGCCATTTAATTCACTATCCAGATAATGAGCTTTAATAGTACCCTTTGTTCCGCTTCCTCCAATTTGACTGATATCATAAACCCGCTGTATTGCATCTGCCTTCCAACCTGGAACCACACCAATGCTAATTTTCATTGTTATTTCGGTAGGAAGTGTTCCAATTGCCGGAAACGTAACACTGGAGTACTGATTTCCAAAAGTATATTCAGTATTCGCTAAAATGGTGGTTCTTTTGACTTTACCAGTCAGGTCACCAATTCCGGTGTTTATGGCATTTGGTCCCATTAACATGGTAAAGGTTCCCATGTCAAGTGTTCCTTTAACATCTGTTGGATTTGCACTTTGCAGGTTGACAATTCCATTTACTGTAAAATCGCAGGATAGTTCAACTCCGCCCGTACGATTAATGGTCAGATTGTTAATGGAAGGCGGGGTGTAAAATAAATTGCCTGAAAGAGTAATGGCTGTTGTTCCGCCAAAGCTCAATGAAGAGAGGGTACTTGTTTCGATATAACCTGAGGTCTGACTGATAGTTCCATTAATTCCCAGGGTGTTTTCTCCAATTATCATATTTCCATTGGAAAGGGTCAGGGTTTGATATACGTTTACATCTTTATAAAAAACCACACCGGCGTTATTGTCGACAGTTAAATTATAAAAGTTTGCAGTTGAAGATCCATACATGGCTTGAAGCGATGTTCCATTCATAACAATAGTATTGCCGGGAGAGGCCGTAAAGGTTCCATTGTTGGTAGTATTACCACCAATTTGGAAGGTGTAAGCTCCTGCTGCAATAGTAGTGCCTTCTTCAATAGTAAGATCTCCTGCTATATCAACATTGGCTGCAGCCACAACTGTTGTTGTACCCGTGATGTAAAAATTTCCGGTAATAATCATATAAGCTCCGGATAATGTTTTGGTGCCACTTCCACTAAGGATTACGTTATTATATCCGGGAATTGAACCATTGGGAATAATTATTGCCTGGTTTGTACCATTATATTCAACGGTGTTTGGCAACAATGCGGCATGAAAGGTTCCGTTGTTTGTTATTGTACCGGCAATCCGCATTATGCTGCCTGATCCCGGGGTTAATCCTGCACCACTGCTAATGGTAACATTATAGAAATTAGTTGTACCGGAGATGGTTGCAGCAGCATTCGTAAAAACTATCGTACTGGTACCTGGATTTAATATTCCATTTTCAACCCATGCACCTGATCCGCCGGCAACAGTAAAAACAGTGCCTGTACCTCCATTTATCACACCACCTGCTTGAATATTCAAAGAATTTATTGTAGTACTTGCAGGCATTGTGGGTTCATACAATAGGGGTTCTGTATCAGGTATTATTACATCATCCGTTGAACCCGGAACTACTCCTTTTGTCCAGTTAATCCAATTATTCCAATCGGTACTGGCTGAGCCATTCCAGGTATTCAGAACAGTCTGTGTATTAGCAAAGCTTATATATTCGGTACCAAAAGAGGAGGGAAGAATTTCAACAGGGAAATTTGCAGAGCCTATCCAATTTTGTGTCGTGTTTATATTAGACACACCGTGTTCAACCGGAGCCGGATAACCGGGTTGCCAATTCCATAAAGTCAGGTTAGCTTCGGTATTCCCGTTGAGTTCGGAATCAAGGTAGTTAAGATTGTTTGTTGAAAACGCACCACTTGCACCTGTTTGTATGGGTTCAATAATCCGCAGCATGGCATCAGATTTCCAGGATGGTGCAGTACCTATACTTATCCTGATGCTCATCTCTGTCGGGAGTGTCCCTGTATTCTGAAAAATCATAGTGCTATACCGATTTCCAAAAGAATAGCTAACGCCGGCAACGAAACTTGTTCTTTTTACAATACCGGTGACATCCCCAACTCCTGTTGTATTGGCATTGGCGCCCATGGTGAGGGTGTATATACCCATAGCGAGACTACCCTTTGTTGCAGAGGGATTAGCGCTCTGTAAATTCAGAATTCCGATTATGCTTAAATCGCCACTGGCAGTAATTCCTGCACCGTTGATGGTCAGGTTATTTATATTTCCTGTAAACAATGATGCTACCAGCGTAATTGCTGATGAATTGCTGAACACGACCGTAGAAGAAGCATTGCCGGCATTTACAGTTCCACTTGTGCGGGTTGGTGAATTACCCGAAATGGTTAGCGTATAGGCTCCTAAAGTTAAGGTTCCATTGGTCAGCGCCAGTGTGCCGGCAACACTTACGGCGCCTCCGGTAGTAATTCCATTGGCGCGGTTTAGTGTTAAATTATTAAGCGATAACACCTGGCAATATTGTATTTGCTACCACTGCCACCAACAATGATATTGCTGGAACTTCCACCGGTTAAAGAACCCGAAGTCGTGGAAACAGCACCGTTAATGGTTAAGGTATTTGCACCAATCGTATAGGCACCGCTTGTCAGTGTAAATGTTGTTGTCAGCGTCAAATCTCCATTTTGGGTCAATCCATAACTGTTGTTCAGAGTTAACGCATCAATAGTATTACTCACAAAAACTCCCGAAGGAATGCTTTGAACCGCTGTTCCTGAAAAAATCATTGCTGATGAGGCTGCGGTGGCATCAATTTGAGCGCCATTGCTAAAGGCTAAATTTCCGGTAATAGTAAGCTGTTTACCATTCAAAACAAGTTTCTTTGCACTTTGGGCATTGGTAATTGTTTTCAAAGTCCGGTTAGCATCTAAGGTACAATTATTTGCAGGTGAAGCAGCAAACGAAATACTTGCGCCATTTGGAGGAACAGCTCCTTCTTGCCAGTTGGAGGTAGTAGCAAAATCTGTACTTGTATTACCTTGCCAAATAAAATCATGTGCTTCTAAAGCACCCATATTCGGTATAACACCTCTTGTAACCCCATGAAAATCGATAGTTATACCAGTACCTGTAACCCCTGGTAATAAAGCAGAAATATGATAATCTTCAACCGATGTCCCTCCGGCATTTGTAAAACCAGGATCAATATTTAAACTGTTGGCATCCTGCCCTGTAATAATTGGCAGTGCTGTTTTATTTGTTGCATTCCAGTAACCTATTACACCTCCGGTACCAGACACAAAATAATTGTTATAGTCAAGTGTTATGTTTGTGCTTGCCGTATAATTAAAATAAGCAGCAAAATGCAAGCTTGCCCCTGCAGTGGTTGAGCGGGCATTCATAAAAATATTATTTCTGAAATTTCGAACATTGGTCGAAGCATTGCTATATAAAGCATACGATTTATTGGTGCTTCCTGAAGCGAGGCTTCCGCCGATATAAACTGTATTGAAATAGAGATTGTTATTGTTACCTGCAGCACCTGTTTCGTAAATCCCATAAATGGTTGTCCTGGTATTTCCACCCAGATTGATAATGTTGTTGGAATAAGTAGTAACTCCTGAAGCTATTTTTATACCAACTATATTTGCTGCTGTTGAACTTGCTCCTGTAACCATCAGACTGTGAATGAAATTTGCTGAAATAGTATTCGTACCACGTGGTACTCCCGGCATAATAAATCCCTATTACATTTCCAGCAAAAGAAACAGAAGTGTTTGATAAATTATAGATGGTATTTCCGGTTACGGTTTTAGGGTTTGTAGTTCCGGTGAGTGCTATACCACAAACTGAGGCACTATTGGTTGCATCTGTGTTGGCATTTGCAATAGACAAGTCGTAAATAGTATTATCGGAGATGGCAATTGCTCCATTTAAAGAAGTAATTCCATTTACTACGCCTAATGTTCCAACGGTGGTGTTCGTTGACCCATTGTTAAGTTTTGAAATAGTATTATTTGAAATTGCAATTGTTCCTGTACCGGCATTGTATATGCCATAAACAACCTGAGCATTTGCGGTACTTGCTGAACTGGCATTGATACTGTTCGCAGTAGTAGTACTACCAATATAGTTGTTACTGATAGTGGTAGTTCCGGCAGTGGCAGACTTATTGATACCGAAAATATTGCCCGATAATGTTGCTCCATTTTGAGCTGTGATAGAACCAATTGTATTATTCCGGCAATCGACCGTTCCTGTACTTGTAATATTTATTCCGTAAACATTCTGCCCGTTTGTTGCTCCTGTAACGGAAACCGATCCGGTCCCTGTAGCTGCACCAATTGTATTTCCGGTTGTTGTACCAATATTTACATTTCCACCTGTTATAGCAATGGCTGACCAGGTGGCATTGGAGGAATTGCTCCAGTTAAAGTTTTTAATGGTATTGTTTTGAACAGAACTGGCAGTAGTGGTTCCAACATTTAAATTAATAGCGGTGAAAATATTATTGGCTGCATTCGTTTTCGTCCAGGCTGTTCCTCCGCAAAGTGCCGAATTTCCTCCGATATAATTATTTGTAACAATAAATCCATTTCCGGAAGTATTGCTGATTTGTATGACATTGTAAGTCACACTTGCTGTAGGAATGAAAGAGGCTGTTTCATAGAAACTATTTCCATCAATTGTCCATGCAGTGGTATTCGAAGAAAGCAGAATCCCATTGGAAGCAGCACTACGTTTCAAAAAATCGTAAATAGTATTATTGCTGATTAAATTCCCGCTGTTATCTTTCCCACTTGTCCCTGCTGAATAAATTGCGTTTGTGGGACGATTTGCCGTAACTGAACTTGTTATATTATTATTGCTTATGGTATTGCCATCGTTTCCAATACTGACCGTCGTAGTTGAAAAGAAAAGAATCCCGCTGGTTGCATCTGTTTCCGATCCTTTAAGGCTACAGTATTTAACGGTATTATTTGTAGCGTCATTGATAAATCGAATCGTAGATGTCCCGGCTGTTGCTGATGTATTTGTATTGTTTATTGTCAAATCTTTTGTTGTTCCTGTAGCATTTAACCTTCCGTCGATAACGACATTATCAGCCCCATTTAAATCAATAAGTGGTGCTGCCAGGTTTCCGCTTACTGAAAGACCGGTTACAGTGGGATAAATGTTTAAAGAAGCATAACTTGAACCTCCTGTACCGCTGGCATTAAGAACAGCCGAAACCGGTTCTGTTGTGTTATTTTTTATTTTTATGGTTATATTCCCCTTGTGTGTACCATTGTTAACTTTATCAAAGGCATCCTTAAGTGTCGGATAATAGGCCAGTGAAGTACCCACTGTTGCATTAACTTCAACATAAGGAGGTGTATATTCAATCCAGGTATTATTGGTCCCGCTATACACTTCCTGCCATTTGTTAAAAAAAGTATTTACACCACTGTGAAGCCCCATATCCACGCCGCTCCTAATGATGTTATCGGCCCCAAACTTCAGAACTATTTTGTTGATGGATTCGAAAAAACTCACCTGCACATCGGCATATCTGTTATCATTGTAGTCAATTTCAAGGTTATTGTATTCAATCGTAAAAATCTGGTTTGGTGCAGTACCGGTTACTAAAGATCTTACCCAACCACCATTATCTCCTACTTTTCCATCATATAGAGCCAGGGCAATGATTTGCCCTAAGTTGGTTGCGGTAGAAGTAAGATTATAGGCAGATGCTGTCGTATAGTCCGTACTTGCAACATTATCAAAGCGAATGAATCCATTGGTGGCAACGCTTAAGCTGCTGGATGTGGTGTAGGTGTTGTCATAATAATTAAAATCAAAAGGCCAGTTCATCTGCGCCTGAGCATCATCACCGCTAACTACAGTTGAACCTGAAGAACAGTCAATCCAGCTATAGGTAGTTCCCAATACTCCGGCTTGTGTAAGGTAATTCCAACTGGCTGCAGGACCTGTAGGCTGAACTGGCACAACAGTAGCAAGCACGGCAGTTCGTGTTGAAGTTGTGCATCCGTTATAGGTAGCATCAACATAATAGGTAGTAGTTGTGCTTATAAAAGGTGTAGTAAAAGATGTCCCTGTACCCAAAGATGACCCTCCTGTCGAAGTGCTGTACCAGTTAATAGTTCCTGCACTTGCAGAAGCACCCAAAACAACTGTTCCCGGCCCTGTTCTCGAACCCGGGCTTGTACCGGTAATTATCGGGGTGTAGTTTATTGTTACGGATGTAGTGACTACTGGTAGTACAGCCATCTGTAACAGTATAAGAAACAGTATATGTATCAGGAACACTGCTGCCAACATTAATTTCTCCGCTTGTAGAATTAATCGACAATCCCGATGTCGAAGAGAATGTTCCGCCAGTGGTACCTGATAATGTTACACTTGCATTTCCGCCGCCTGAACAGTAAGGAGAACCAGCATAGGAAATAGAAGCAGGAGGTGATACCGCAGTGGATACAGCGGTATAGGCCGTTGAGGAACACCCTCCGGATAAAATTACTTGTACAGAATAAATACCTTCATATCCAGAAGAATAGGTGAATGATGGATTTTGTGAAGAAGATGTAAAACCGTTAGGGCCTGTCCACGAATAAGTAGCACCACTAACAGTTGTCGCTGTTAAATTAAGGCTTGATCCTACACAAACAGGGCCATAGTTCCCTGCTCCGTCAGGAGAATTATATAAAGTTGCAACTTGCGTTGAATTTAATGCAGTATGGTAAACTAATGCATCATCCAGCGTTCCGTTAAAATAGAAGCTGCTGGGTTGCGATGTCCAGGCATTGGTATTATCGTACCCTATCCTCCAGTAGCCTGTATAAACTTGAGCGCCTGTGTTAGCATTTGAGGCAACCTGTGCACCATCCATATATAAAACCATACCGGCATGTGCCCGATAAAGTGGCGGTGGCAAGATGCCATTTATTATCATTATAAGAAAGGGGGGAGTTAATGGTAACAACGCTATTGGGATAAACACCGAAATATATCTGGCCGGCATCGTTCATATAAATATGGCGGTCATAGGAACCGCTTGACCCTGTCTGTACATTTCCAAATCCAATTAGTTTTCCACCTGAAGTAGTCGCTGTTTTAAACCATATTGACACTGTGAAATTGGTCGGGTTGACATAAGAGTTCGCCGTTGAAACATATTGTGAACTTCCATTAAAAACATAGGCTTTATTGGCAATTGCGAACCGGTCCGTGGTCAGCGTGGGATTGTTTTGAAGTGTGCCATTATTCGTGCCGGCAGCATCATTGGCATTTCCTGAAAATTTGTAATACAAAATAGAACTCGCAGGGACTTGAGATATATTTGGTGCAGTGGATACGGTTACAGCGGTTGTTCCGGCAGAACCTGAACATCCGCTTACCGTGGCAGTTACGTAATATGTACCTGTCATTGCAGTTGTTGCGCTTGTACTTACCGTTGGGTTTTGAGAGGATGAAGTATAACTATTGGGACCGGTCCACGAATAAGTTGCCCCTGAAATAGTTGATGCTGTGAGTGAGAGCGTACTCCCTGTACATAAGGGCCCATTGTTTCCTGCCGTCGGTGTTGCCGGGATTGCGTTTACAGTTCCGCTATTGCTTACTGCAGGAGGTGATGATAATCCACCACCGGAAAATGTAATATTCTCACTGTTATAATTATTTGCTGATAAGCCGGCTTTTAATCTTACATAAACTGTTTTGGGCTGCCCTGTAATAATTCCACTTGCAAAAGGATAAGTTACGGAAGTATAAAAGTTCGTGTTATTTGTTGATACGTTATAATTAGTAGGTCCTGTAACGGTTATATTTCCGGAACCTGTTAAATTCGAAGCACTGATTGTAAAGCTTTGAGAAGTTGAAGGACCTGACCCCACGCAATAACTATATCCTGTAAGTGTTGTTGTTGATACATTAAGTGTTGGCGATGCTGAGCCAAAAGTTTGGGTACCGCCTATATACATTGTGCCGCTTTTTGTTCCGGGACCAATTGTAAAATTGCTTGTTGTCAGCGCAGCGACAGTTAAAGTATGGCCGTTTGTTGCGCTTGCTGAAATATCAGCAGTTATCCACATATAATATGTAGCATTTGCAAAGTATGGAGAATAGACTGATAAATGTCACTAAATTATTTGAAGCTGGAATTGTTGTTACATCCGGGCCATTAGTGATAGCTGTTGATAGATTATTCGTTGTACTATACCAGAATTGATACTTGCTGATATCGGAAGCTGTAAAAGTTCCACTGGGTGTAAATGTAACCTGAGTTAAATTGCCACCACCACCACCACCTTACTACTAAAACAGCTCTGTAAATAGGCTGTTTTACAGATCCAGGAGCCAGGGTTGCGGCAGAAACCGCCGGATTGGTCGAGGAAAAAACAAGGGATTGAGCAAATCCAGGTATTGACAGTATCCCAAGAATTACGACCAAAGCACATGATTTCCAGAATGTAATTTTCAGAAAAGAAAAGTCGACTGGCGGCATTGCTCCCTTCAATGATGATATTAAAGCCCTTTGGTTCTTTGTAAGGATTTTCATACTACGTGAATTTGATCTTCATTTACTGGCACTTTATTGACAGTGCGCTGTTGTTCCCGAATTGATTCCTGCATTATTGGCAACTGCCTGAACCGATGATCCAACCCAGGTAGTTGTTCTGCTCAGGTTTTCCGATACAGTAGTTTTTCCTGCTTCTGCATTGCTAATTGATGTTGAAAATAATATAATCAAGGCCATTACAAGCGCACCCTGAATTATTTCTAATTTCACTTTCATACTACTGAAATATATTATTCGACTATTCATTGACATCTTTTCAATTTTCTAGTGTTTTACGCTTTTTAATTTTATAAATTGGTTCATCGATAGTTTTCATTTCATAAGCTTCTATAAAGCATATTGCCCAACCGGTTTCTTTAATCATTCCCATCAATTCTTTAGCTTGATTAAGGCCCCGGAAGGCACCCGTAGTGTATTTGTAAATTCCGTTCTTCCCAAGGGTTTCTTCTATAGTTAATCCCGGGACATCTGTTTTTATGCGTGTAAAATAACCATCAACCTTAATCGAGACGAATAAAGCCAAAAGACGTACTTTGTACAAGGTGTCACCTGGTCTCATAACTTCAGCATCCAGAATGATCGAAACATTTTTGAAATGATCTGCCACAATCTCTATTTTCTCTGCATCGGGGAGCGCTTGAACTGGTGGCGTTTTTATACCCTGCTTTTCTAATTTGAGAAGAAATTCCTTATCAGCACGTTTTTCTCCTGCATAAACTGCAACAAAGCTATCCTCCCATTTGGAATCCTTTATCTTCTGCTGGAATTCACGGGCTTCAACTCTTCCATTAAAGGGCGTCATTGCACTGTAATGGAAAAATCCGTCTTCACCCATTTTTTCTTCAATAGTGAGGTTAGGGATATCTGACAAAAGTTTTGAAAAATAATCGTTTTCTTTTAAACGCTGTCCCAACGCCAACAATTGAACTTTGTAGACTGTATCCACAATAATCTTTTCATGAAAAGAATATAATGTGAAATCAAGCCCCTCAACAATATCGCCTTCTTCCGATGTTTTTATAGTAAATTTAATTTGAGGTGGGTCTGAAACAAACCCTAATTTATCCAATTGTATTGAATCTATCCGGGCAACATATTCGCCAGGTTCAAATCCTAAATAATTAATATATCCATCCGATTCCGAAAGTGTTTTTGCAACTAACTCACGACTATCCTTTTTGTAGAAGCCGACTAAAATTCTTCCAATTCCCTTTAACGAATTGTTATAATTCATGTACGTCATACCTATAACTTCGCCTTCAGAAACAATAGGAACGTCAATGCGTTTAAATTGGTGAGGATCAATCAGTACTTCATAAATTTTGTGTTTAAAGCGCCAGGCTATATTCCCCAGATCGTTGTCGTCAAATTCTATATTATAACTTATAAATGCATTGAGATTTGGTATTCTTATAATTGAATCTTTTTTACTAAAGATTGCACTTCCACCATACACATTTACAGAAGTTAATTTTACCATTTTCTCACCCTGGTCAAAAATTCCATTATTATTTAAATCCAAAAATGGATAAATTGAGATTCCTCCTTTGCCAAGCGATGAGTTGTTGCTCGCTAATACCTGCTTATTGCCACTTCCAAAAGCAACACTGCCATATGCACTTTCCGAAATAGCATCCATCACATTACCATGTATGGCAGTAATATTTGTTCGTGCAAATGATAAATCATATTTAAAGCCTATACTTACAATATGATCATCGGAAAAAATGTTTCTTTGGTAACTTATTTCTAAATAGCCTTTACGTATCTTTTTTTCGAGTTCTAATTTATAAGAGGTTAATGTGTTTTGGCTAACATTATACAAAGCTGAAGGACGAAATGTAAACCCTCTTTTTAACCTGCATGATAGCGATAAATTGGATAGTATGTAGGCCGGGTTACGATCTGTCCAGTTTAACTGAGTCGCTGAGTTTAAAGAAAATTGTTTATAATAGGCCGAAAGCATAATGTTAGTCTGATTATACTTTAATGTTTCGTATACAAATTGCGTATAATCTAATTTTGAAAAACCTGAAATCTTTTTAAATCTATAAGGTATGGAGAGTATAATTTTTCTTTCTTCAAGATACCTGAATTGAGTGGCTTGTTGACCGTTTACATACTTTGTATAATCAATAATTACGGATGCATTTTTAAAAAAATAATAGTTCAACAATCCTCGTGTTCTTACACCATGAGCATATTCGCCAATTAAGGTAAGTTTACTTAATGGCTGAATGGATGTTTTTACAAATGGAATAAACGGATTGTTTGATATGGATGATAAATATTCAAATCCACCACCTATTGTTAATATTCTGTTTACGCCATAATTAACTTCTCCTTTTGCAAAACGACTTAAACTACTATCTTGTACTATTCCGGAAGTTATGCCATATTCAAATTCCTTTGCGGGCATAAATGTATAAGGAATATTTACGGTGCGTTCCTCTGTACGTTCCTCTCCCATTGTTCCATAAAACTTTAATTTTACGGTAGTAAAACCATATACATTTGGAACTTCAAAAACATACATACCCGAAGCGTCTGCTTTTGTGTAATCAACCAGTACATCGTTTATGTAAAGTTCAACGGTCCAGTTCGGTTCTGTGTAATCACTTATCGTGTAATATCCTCTTGCTTTTCTTACAGTAGTTGGTGTATTTCTGATAACTCCACCAATAATTGGGGAGTAAATGAAAGCAATAGATTGCGTTAAAATTTTACCAATTTGTGCCTGCTTTATTAATTTTTTATCATTATCGACCCAACGCCACAGGTAATGCAAATTGCGATCATTAAACCCTTGTATATTGTCGTAAATTACTGAGGCAGTAGCTTCGCCATTAAATAATTCGGCTCCAAGGCCTAATCCAAATCTACTTCTTGTAGAACCATTCAGTACCTGTGTAGAAGCTATTGACCAATCGAGCATCCCGAACTTAAATAAATGATAGTTCCTGTTCAATATCGTATCTGCTACTATTTCGCCACGTAGCTTTGACATATTCTGTTGCATTTTTTCGATGCGCAGCTGCTTGATAACAGGCAATTCAAAATTTGATTTTAATACCACAAATAATGATCTGAAATTAAAAGTCAGGCTTATTCCAAAGGCTTCGTCAAGTATTGATGATTCTAAATACAACATGCCCATTTCCTTTACCAGCCCGTTTTTGCAAGCAAATACATTTTCACCCACTTTTATTTGCCTGGTCTTATAATTAATAGAATAGAGATTGCTTTCATCATCAACAAAGCCAGCGAGGCTGTCGCCTCTTTGCCCTACAGTACATTGAATCATAAGGATGCGAAATAAATCTTCGACATTAACAAACAGCGAATCTTTATTTGTATAAAGTACATCTAAATCATAATTGCCATAGCCTTTAATCATTAGAATTACTGGTATTTCATCGTAAACAAATGAGGGGGGTTTTTTTTCCTTTTCCTTTTCCTTCTCCTTCTCTTTTTCCTTCTCCTTTTTATCTATCGAATTATAAGCAAAGTAATTCGGACTTTCATTGTTCAATTTATCCTGGGCTGATAATTTATTTTCATATAAAACAGAGAAGAATAACAAAACTAAAAAGCATTTAAGAATACAGGTAAATACAGATAGCCTTGCAATGGCAAACAAATGAAGAAAGTCTCGTATGAACAAACAAACATCGGCAGGCAACATGCGGCATGTTGAAAATTTACCGATGTAATTGTATTTGCTCATGATTATTCCTGATTAAATGTTATATTAAAATTACCAGAATAGATTCCGGGTGGAGCTGTGCCAGGGATAGTAAGTGTACCGCCAACGCGTAGCAGATTAATAAAGTCGCAATTGCCATTGGTTGGGAAAATAGAACCACTGGGTCCTTTTTCTGTAGGTCCAATCTCTAACGACAGTGAGCCTGCGCTTCCTGTTAATGTAGTTGTTGCATTGTAAGTTATGATTACATTTCGACCTTCACACAGTATTACTTCGAGAATAGCAGGTGTAGCTATTGGCGAAATAGCTAACAGGGCTATATCTCCAGTGGAGTTTCGGCTTCCATCGTAGCCTACTGTAACTGTTCCCCCACCACTTCCTGTAATGCAAAAAGTACCAAAATGCAAAGCCTGGGTAGCCGCTACTGTTAATGTGCGTTGAGGTAATGGTGGTTGGGCAAAAGATAAATTTGTGCAAAAAAATATACCTGTCGTAAAAAACAACATTTTAAAAAAACATTCATTTTTAAATAAGGCTTTCATAATCTTTTTTATTCTAATCTGCTTATCCTGAGCCCTCCATTGTTATGACAAACTCATTCAAACTTTTACACTTTTGGATTTTGACAAATTTTCATGCTAAAAAAGCTCCAGCTCCGCTTCAGCATAGATCTCTTTATTTGGGGGGTCGTTAGTTGTGTATTTTATTTTTAGTTTCCCGTTATTCAAGGGTGTGTCAGGTGCTATATTTAACTTTATTATAGCTTCTCTTCTGGTAATATCGGTATATACTCCTATTCCATTTACTCTGCCTATTTCGTAAGGTTTTCCTTCTTCAGGAACGAATTCTACCGAAATATTACCAAAAACAGATATATTACCAGTCCTGTTTATAGTAAGTTTTAGATATAGATTTCTGTCTTGTTCAACTTGTATTTTTAAATCGCTTAACGTTGAACTTACATTAACTTCGCCAACGCGAATAATAATGGGAATACTTAATCCGAAAATAGGTGTGAGTTGAATTCGAATTTTTGTAGTATCGCTTATGGGTTCTGAGCCACGTGGAACTATTTTTTTTTCTGATCTGAAAAAAAGGCGCGAACAGTATTCTCCAGGCCTCATGTCCGGTTTTTTTCTGTATTGCAAAGCAATAACCTGAGGTTCTCTTGGAGCTAAAGTTACGGTACGCGGGAATATTCGTAAATAAGGTTCGGAAAACATATGTAAGGAATCTTCTTCCTCGATTACTGTAAAACTACCATCCTCATTCATTCTGTATTGAACAAAAGAAATAGAATACACCGCAGTATCGCTTCCGAGATTTGCCAGATTAAGCATTTCTTTATTTTGCCTATCTCCCTCAAAAACAACGCGCTTTGGTGTAATTAACAAATCACCTTGTGCCGATAAATTAATACTAAAGCCGAAAATCGTTACAAGTAATATTATGGTTGATTTTTTCATATTGTTTAATTTATAAGTGATATTATCAAAAACAATTTCCTCAATTCAAAATGGGGATGATCTGTTAGAAATTTCACTTAATTAATAGTGTATCGAATAATGAAAATTAATAAGCCGGCAGGTTTCATTTTTACTAAAAAAGGGGAGACTCAAAAGACTCCCCTTTCTTAAGTAATAACTTAATGTCTAGTTATAATCTACTGATACATCAAATGTTCCTATATAAGTGCCTGCAGGTTGAGCATCAGCTAACACTATAGTCGCGCCAACAGTAAAGTTGTCATCGCCACTACCGTCAAGCGAACTTGTTTTGTCACCATATGAACAAATAAAGTCCTTAACAGGTATTGGTGTAGCACCTTCAGTTATGGTAACAACACCGTTTTCCGGTAAGGTAATTGCATAGGATGCACTAACGTCACCAGTAATGTCATAAGCTGCTGCGTGACTTGTAGGTGTCTGGGCAAGTAAGGTAAGTGTGCCTGATGCAACAGATACCGTACCACCAACTGCTAAATCGACTTCTGATATTTCAGTTGGAACTGTCATTGTGCCAAAATGCATATCAGCAGTTTCAGTGATAGTCATTGCCGTAAGAATTTTTGCGCCGGCATCTGTTGTTTCTGATTGAGCCATTGCATTGTTTGATAAAAATGCTACCATCGCGATAGCCACGATAAATACTAAAAATTTCATAAGATTGTTTTTTAAGGGTTTAAATAATTTAATTTTTGCATACGAAACATTGTTCTCCATTTTCTAAAAATGTTTTACAACGCGAAAAGTTATGCTACTTTTCCGGGTTTGTTTTTGTCTGCTACAAGTGTTTGTTTTTCATATTCGATTTTAATAAGGATCCTGTTTTCACCTTAATTAAAAAGATGTTACTTTTTATCTAAATGATGTTACTCTTTAATGAAAGGAATGTTACATTTTAATTACAAATAACTTGATAGTAAACTTTAATAAATACATTGTTTTTATTGTTAAGCAAGCTATTGCGTACTTTCAGCTTTGGTTATAGGTTTTTGGCAGGTTCAATTTATTTTAACTTTAAATCCTTTTCTGTTCGAATTAAATCGGAATGAATAGCCACATTTACAGTATCAGAGTTTAAAAATCCAAATCAGGATTGACTTTATTTTCAGAATGGAACGGGCGTTTCAAAAACGATATGCTTTCATGAATTTGGCCCATTTTTTTATCAATTAACGGGTTGTGCGGTTTAATTCTTTTACATATTGACTTTGTGCATTTTAGAGCCTTTGTACCTCCCGATTGCTATTGGGAGTGGCAATATTCTTTTTTGCCACAAAGTCTCAAAAACACGAAGGTTCACTAAGATTTATCAAACTATAAATCAGTTAATTAATTTTATTTTAGCAGCATAAGACGTTATCAATTATTCTAAGCTACTGGGGAAAAATAAAATCCTCATTTCGAAAACCAATATATCCATTCATTCCAATTCATAAAAAATAAACTGATCCTCAAAAAGTGAGGATCAGTTTTCAACAGAATCGGGATACCAAGGTTGTAAATTAATCCTTGGCTATTGATCGGGTTTTAAAGTTTTCCAACGCGGGAGGACGATCTAAACCGGAAGTTGGAATTTGCCAGCCTGGCTTTATTCTTAAGCGGTTTAGATTTAATGGTCGTTATGTAATAACTTACCCCCACACTGCTATAGGAATAAAAATCGTAATTATTGTTTTTTACATAATTATCCAACCGGTCGTTCCGGCTTTGGCGTATTGAAAAATCAGCAGTAATACCAAAATTTGAATTCAATTTATAATAAGTGCCTATTCCGAAAAAATAAACAAATTCGGGTACACTTGTATCATATTTGAAAGTCTTCACGGAACCTTCATCCGTTACCACTTTTTTAGCTGAAAACAAAAACTTACCGGCACCAGCATAACCGACTACACCAAAGGCATGAGACTTTCCTAACATAAAAAGGCTGACAAAATCGATGCGGGCATGAATGTTATATTCGACCAGGTCTGTAGTAAATGAAATATTCCCATCCTGACCTCTTAGTTTTCCGCCAACCACCTGGCCTGAGAGACCAATTACATTGCGAAAAATATTCCGGGTGAGAACAATGCTCAATGCCGGTCCACTCTCTTTGTCAAGTTTGGCCCAGATTTCTGGATTTTTAGGGCTTAAATCGCCAAAGTATGAGGTCAATCCTCCGTTAACATTTACTATCCAGGAGGTCCGGGTGACAGCATGACCATCTCCTCCCCATTTCTGCGAAAAGCATGGTTGTAGAATGGAAAACCCAAGGGCAAGGTTAACTAGTATTATATGCAATATTATTGCTTTCATAGTTTATATAGTCAATTTTATGTGATGTTAAAAATTCAAGTGTGCTATAAGGAAATGTAAATGTTATCAGCCGGATTCTCATGATAGTCTATTTATGAAAGTGAATGGCCAAACCAATTGTTGACACCCCTGTCGATAAATCAAGAAATGCCCCAAGCTTGTCATTAAAATGGTATTCTGAACCAATATGCAGATCCAGGTACAAAGGGTTGGCATTATGGTAATAATCTTTATCACCGGGGTAACCGTTATCCCAACGCGAATTTGAAATTGCAAAACCCAGCGATCCGGCCAGATAGAAGTCCCATTTTGGATTTGCATTAAGCAGGTCATCAAAATAGTAAGTGCCTTTCACACCAACAAGAATGACCGTTTCGTGGTAATAATACCTGTACTTGTCATGTGGATTTCCGTAATAGTAATCGCTGCGATACGAATAAAAACTGACAGACGGGGCTAACGTGAAACTCTTTGCCACATCGAACTCAAAGTCAGCGTGAAAAACCGGTATTGAATGACTTACATACCCGTAGTATCCTATTCCTAATCCCAGGTTTAGTGTGCTCCCATACTTTTCAACTGATTGTGTTTCCTGCGCAGATATATTAGTTCCTATCATTAAAAGGAGGAATAGCCAAATTAAAGTTAATACTTTCATTTTGTTTTATTTAAGTGATTATTAATAATTTTCAATCCACTAACGATCTAATTCGAGGTTATTTGACATTATTAACTGTTAAATCTTTAAATGCTTTACCTAGCTCATCCATATCATGGTTGAATTCGCTTTTAAATTTTGACCAGTTATCCTGTCCGTCGTCTTTATAATCTTCCAGCTTCTTTTTCAGCTCGTTGTTCTTTTGTTCGAGCGAGGCCAGTTTCTTTTCGTATTCGGCTTTTGTGTCCTTTTTCGCGGTTGAAATTTTTACCTTGAATTCGGCAATGCTTTTTTCCAAAGCGCTTATTTTTTCTTCAGATTCTTTTTTGAATTTTTGATAATCAGTAATCGAATCCTTGGTCATTGTGCTTGATTCCATTTGCGATCCATCATCATCATTCATGGACTTTTGCATTTGGTTATTTGAGTTTTCCGTTTTTTCGGTCGTCGACTGACAACCGGTTATCATTGTTCCTGCTACAATCGTTGCTATAGCGAGGCTAAAAATTGTCTTTTTCATTTTGTTTGTTTTATTGTTTTAGAATTTTTATTGTTTGTTTCTCAATGTACCGATTAACAAATGCTCCATTAATTGGTATCTTTTAAAATAAGCCAATGATTAAAGCGCTGTATTAATCTGGTGCAATTCTTCTTTTGTTTTTACCATTAAGCATTTTACATGCTTTTCGTAGTTGCGTCAGCAGTATCTAATGCTCTTTTTACTTTAATTACAACATCAATACGCCTGTTAAGTGACCTTCCATATTTTGTTTCATTGTTTTCAATGGGTTTACTTTCGCCATATCCAATAGCTGCAATATTTGACTGCGTCGTAATCCGGCATATTTGCCATCATATATGCTTTAACAGCATCGGCTCTTTTTTGAGATAAAGTTAAATTCGTGTTATCCCCTCCCTGAGAATCTGTATGACCCTGAATAACAATCTGGCTTTTGGAGAATATGTTTATGGCTTTTTGAACTTTTGCAAGTAAGGGATAATTTTCAGGTTTCACTTCGGCGCTACCGATATCAAAATTGAAACCGGTCATTCGTAAAATTATATCATTTCCCTGGCGAAACACAGTGGCTTCATTCATATCAAACATATTAAAAACCTCATCAAATTTCTGAACAACCTTTTGTTCATAAGCTATTTGAGTTTCAAGCAGTTGTTGTTTAATCGCGGCATCAGCAATTTGTTCCTGTTGCTCGCTACCCATCGCTTTAATTTGTTGGGCATTTGCAGCAATTTGCTTTATTTGGTTAGCATTGGTTGCTTCGCAGATATTCAGGTTATGGCTCAGTCTGAAAATACTGTCTTTCAGGACGACTACATTCGCCGAAATTTTCTCAGCTGCAACGCTGCTACCTTCATCAAATTTAACCGATATACCAGTGACATCACCAATTTGCGTAAGATACGATTCACCCTTTAAGATTAAATCTTCAATTTCCTTATCCTGATCATCAATCTTCTTAATATAATTTACAAGATAAATAGCATGGCTTGCTTCGTATTCTGCATTTTTTGCAAGCATACGTGGTTTATCAGTATCATAACGTTCTGTTTCCAAAGCTGATTGACCATCCTCCAGACTTTTTTTAGCCTTTGCCAGGGTTTTGGGTGCATATTTTTCAGCTTTCATATCATCTGCTTTGGCAATTAATACCCTGGCATTGTTGAATAAATTTGATTTAATAGCTGCAAGTTCTGCCTTACGGTATAAATCATATGCCTCTTTACCCTTGTCTTTTGCCTTATCTGAATTCCCTTTCTCGTACTCGTGGGTTGCATCTTTAAATTTATTTTGTGCATCCTCCCATAATTCTTTTTCGTAGGTATCCGCTTCAGCATCAAGTGCATCATCTCTTGAATTCAGTGTTTCAGCAAAAAGAACTTCCATTACATCAATTTCGCTGGTTGATTTCTGGAAATAATTAACAGCTTCCTTCAAATATTCTTTAATATCAGCCAGTTTGTCGTTGCTTTCATAAGCCGAATTGGCTTTTTCATAATATTTTAATCCGTCATCAAAATTTGAAGGTGATAATATTTCTGCCCGCTTTTCAATGGCCAGATCATAGGCTTTCCGGGCGTCATTAAAAATTATCGCCTTGGCGTCCTGTGCAATTAAATTACAAGTGTAAAACATACTTATAAGTATGGTTACAATCAGCAGTTTGTTTTTCGCAAAAGTTTTCATAGTTGTATTTTTTAAATTTTATAAATAGAGCTATCAGTCTTAGCAATTGTGGACTAATTCGAACCTATGTTGCCATGGCAAATAATATTGCCTGGATTTGCCGTTGTTTGATAAATATTCATATAACCATCGTATACCAACCAGTTATCATACGTAATAGCTACACCGCTATCAAGTTTTCTGATGTTCGTATACCCTTTGCCGGTAGTTCCATCCACATTGTTCAGTGCCTTTACAACAGGTCCGCCACCCACAGTTTCGATTGAACCCAGGTTAATTGTTGCCGGATAAATCTCACCGGCGATAGCGCCCGTGACAGAAATGGTCACAAGGGTATTTCCATTGACTCTTTTTTCAAATAGTGCTGTTCCCGATACTCCGAATGAACCTATCGTATCCAGTGTATAGGTTTTGTTGGTTGTAGTTATCACATTACCACCTATATCGCCTTGTGCTAAAATTACATTGGGTTCGGTACTGCTTTTAAGGACTTGGATAAATCCGTCGTATGCAATTAGTTGCGTGTAAGTCATCGAAGTTTCAACTGTTGAACTTTTACCGGTTGCATCAACCGGATTCAATGTTATAGCAACTAAACCTCCTTCAATTGCCGAATTCATGCACAGTTCAGCCGGATGGGTTCCCGAAGGAGCGTTGGTCAATTCTATATCGATGGTAGCCGTAGTGCCACTGGTTTCGGTAAAAATGGCTGTGCCGGTTACACCCAGTACATCTTTTACCTTCAGGCTATATGTAGTCTTTCTGGCGGGAGTTGGAGCTGGGGTGGTACTATCTTTTTTACATCCACTGGCTGCTGCCAGCACAATTACTGCTGTTAGCATCGCTAATACAGTATTTATTTTTCTTGTTATAATCATTTAATAAACATTTAAATATTTCCGCTTCTGGCGGGACAGATATGATATTATTTCACGGTACAAAGGTGGGTTCATTATTCCCGGGAAGTGTTACACAATTAAATAAAAGAGTTACATGATTCACACATATATCGGAAAAGCCTGAGGGGCGAAAGAAGCATATTTTGTGTCTTTTTTACTGGTATAACACCGGCGCAGGTTTTCCAATTTCAAAATCCCTGAAGCCGAAATCAGTCGTCTTAAATGAGTTTAATTTAAAAATATCCTGTCCATTGCCTGGAATTAATGGATAAAATGAAATAGATATCTCAAATGTATTTATAACCAGATAGTCATTTTTAATTAAAACACCCAGTCCTATTTGTGAATATATCGGGCTGTTTTTAAATCCTGTGGTTGCATCGCTAAGCATGCCAAGTGAAAAAATAAGATAAGGCCCAAAATTGAATCCGACAAAATTCCATGGGGCGTATGATTGTGTTTGCAAAGTAAATAGAAGACGGCTGGTACCTGATAATACAGAACTGTTGAATCCATCAATGCCATATCCGTCGTTGATGGTCAGTTTTTCGTAGGAGAACCGGTTTATGCCAATCATAACCTGGGGTTTTACAAATTGTCTGAATTTCCATTTCCCAATTTCAAATAACCCTGAAAAATAATTTACATTTGCTTTAAAAATGGCCTGTTCAGCTATTGTCGAACGAAAGAAGGCTCCGTACTCGAAGTTCGAACTCAGGTATCCCCACGGATAATAATTGCCATAAGAAAAACGTGCTCCGAAATATAAACGGCCGGTATTATTTCTTTCCTGATAACCGCCTGTCAGGCTTAAAACTCTTCCAACGGGCACATCTTCCGTAAAGCCAAATTTAAAAATATACTTATCCTGCACATATTTTCGTGTTGAGATACCCAGGCTTGCCAGGTAAAAATTCTGATCACGATAAATATGCAGCGTGTCATTCATTTCACTTGGTTTTTCGATATAGCGAAGTCGTAAAAAACGCACAGCAGAAATAAAATTAGTTGTGCGATTATATTCCGAGTTCCCTTTAAATATCCGAATGGCACTACCAGCCCAATAATCTTGTGCATTAAATTTAAATCGCTGAAGAATAATCAGCGAATCGATGGTATGAATGGAATCCTTGCGAAGTTGTTCCATAAATTGTACACCTCCTGCCCACTTTGTGAAAGGGGAAAAAAACGGACGGTCAATTGATACACTCCTGGTAAAATTCCTGAATTCGTCTGTACCATAATTTACAGTTGTGTTAATATAGGTATTGCGGATGCTGGGAATAAAATAATTTGTATAGTAGGCATCATCTCCGGTATTATAGAACCAGGTGTATGAATTTTTAAATTCGTGTCCAAACCCTAAAAAATTATTGTCGGTTAATTTAATTGTAAGCCTGGAACCGGTACCAGTTACTACCGGAATGATGCTCCATTTATCTGATTCCCGTATAAAAATGTCAACTGAATCGGAGTTTTTCGAAACAGTTTTAACGCGAAAAGATACATCACGCACATAATTCTGGCTTCTCACCAATCGTTCAGATTCTTTTACAAGCAATGAGTCGAATGATTGATTTCGATGGATAAGTATAAGGTTTCGAATGGTGATACCCTGAGATTTCACATGTAACTTATTGCCCGTATTAATTAAAAAGTTTCGTGGTGGTACGATGGTGTCACCAATTGTAAACCCAAATGGGTCCAGCGTTACGATGTTAATATGCCGGATAATTTTCCCTTCAAAGGAGCTGTATGGTTTTTGTATCAGTTTTTTATAAACTTTCTTTTTGCCCTTCTTATTTTTTGAACTGGGGGCAACCGGTTTAAAAAATAACCGATACATAAACCTGGTGAATTTACTCCGGTTGGAATAGGATTCGATATTCTCATAAAGATGGGTTGAATCGGCTTTAACCGCAGGTTGTTGTGCAAATGCAAAATCACAGGTTAAAACTGATATAATAAAAAGTATGAAAATAATTTTGAACCTCATTTGCTTGAACAGTTATATCATTCCGCCTTTTATCCATCATCACCGATTTTTATCAGATCATTTACGTATTATTTTTGTTCTTCCATTTCATTTTCTTCGTCTGCTTTCTTTTGTTCCGCTTCTTTAAGTCTTGCCTCAGCCTTTGCTTTCTTATTATAATATCCTCTGAAAAAGAAATTGTGTTTGAGGGCTTCCATATTTTCATCCAGGCCCTGTGTACTGCTTTTAAGGTTTATCATTGTCTGACTCAAATTTCCCGCAAGGGTCGTATCCTGAATGATTTTAGAAAATGCTCCGTTTTCATCGTTTACTTTCAGCATAATTTCTTCAAGTTGTTTTGAAAAAACTTCGGCATTGGCTGTTGTTACTTCAATACTTGCCATAATATCAGATGCATCCTCTTTTAATGATCCTACTGTTTCATCAAATCCTTTCGAACTTTTTTTAAAATTTACAATGGTTTGATTTATATTTTCTGCAATGGTAGAATCCTGTATTAACCTGCCCAGTGTGCCCTGTCCGCTATTAATATTCATCATTATTTCAGCAAGTTGCTGCGTAATTGTTTCTGCATTAACAGCGATGTTTGCAAACTTGCCATTATTGCATCTGTTTCAACCGGCTCTTTGGAAGTGAGTTGCTGTCCGTCTTCGGCTACCGGGGCATCGGGACTTCCATAGGAAATAATAAGCAGGCGGTCGCCAATAAGACCTTCAGAACCGATGGCAACCTCACAGTCTGATTTAATAAACTGTTGAACATCCTTTTTAATCAACATATCAACCTGCACCGTTGAATCATTAATTATTTTAATGTTATCAACAATGCCAACATTAATTCCGGTAAAGCGTACATTATTTCCCACCTGTAATCCGCTTACATTATGAAAAGTTGTAGTAAGTTTGAAAACAGGATTAAATAAATTCTGCTGTCTCCCGATGATGAATATGGTAAGTACAAACAAATGCCACTCCTCCAATTATAAACAATCCTAACCTTACTTTAAATTTTTCAGTATGTGTATCCATGACTCTTTGTTTTTATTAATATTGAACAATCGATTTTCAATTGAAGAATGATTTTATATTAGGGTCAGTCGACTTTTCAAATATTTCCAATCTTCCTTCCTGATAAATTTCACCGTTCAGTAACATAATAACCCGGTTTGCATTTGCGCGGGCACAAGCAATATCATGCGTAATAATGATGGACGATGTTTTATATTTTTTCTGAACTTCGTTGATGAGTAAACTTATTTCATCGGATGTCACCGGGTCGAGCCCGGTAGTAGGTTCGTCATACAACATTATCATCGGATCAACAACAATGGTTCGTGCCAGACTTATTCTTTTTCGCATACCGCCCGAAAGTTGCGAGGGCATTTTATTCAATGCATCAGGCAAACCCACATTTTCCAAAACTTCAGCGATTTTTTCTTTAATCTCTTTTTCTGAAAGATTCTTTTCTTATTCTCCGCAAAGGAAATTCCAGGTTTTGTCTCACCGTCATGGAATCATACAATGCCCCGCTTTGAAATAAAAAACCAATTTTCTTTCTCAGCTCGTTCAATTCTTTTCGGTGTAAAGCCATTACATTTTCCTCAAATACACTGATTGTTCCGCCATCAGAATTTAATAACCCGACAATACATTTTATTAAAACTGATTTACCGCTGCCCGATTTGCCAAGTACCACCAAGTTTTCGCCATTAAAAAGCTTTAAAGAAACATCTTTTAAAACCTCCTGATTGTTGAATGATTTCCTGAGATTTGTTATCTCAATCACCGTTTCTTCATGTTTGTTTTATCGGTGAGCATTATTTTAAGTTTCTGTTTGTTTTGTATTCATTACATCATCATATCAGTTATTTGTACTGCTATCAGATCTATAATTATCACCAGCAGGGAAGCCATCACCACGGCAGAATTTGCAGCCACCCCTACACTTTCGGTCCCGCGTCCGGCATTGTATCCTTTATAACATCCGACCAACCCGATTACTGCCCCGAAAAAAAATGATTTTACAACCGCAGGCAGAAAATCAATAAAATCGATATGGGCAAATGCCTGTGAGAAAAACAGGACAAAGCTTACACTCCCTTTAATATTTGCACCTGCCCAGCTTCCCAAAATACCGAGTGCATCGGCATATAATATCAGCAAAGGGATCATGAGCGTTGCTGCAGCCACCCGGGTAACAACCAAAAACCGCATCGGATTGATGGATGAAACTTCCATGGCTTCTATCTGTTCGGTTACTTTCATTGAACCCAGTTCTGCTCCCATACCCGAACCAATTTTCCCGGCACATATTAATGCAGTAATTACCGGTCCCATTTCTCTGATAAGTGATACGGATACCATTCCCGGAAGCAGTGAGACTGCACCGAAATCAACCAGTACCGGGCGCGATTGAATTGTTAGCACCAACCCCATAATGGCTCCGGTAACTGAAACCAAGGGCAGCGTTTTATAACCAATTTGAAAACACTGACGAAAAAATTCCCTGAATTCAAAATCGCGCGAAAATGATTCTTTTATGAGCACCATTATAAACAGGAAAACAGTGGCAACTTCTGCAAAAAAAATGCTTGCAATTTGCGTTTTCTCCAATGTTTTTTCACTCAGTCTCCTGGATTGCTTCGTTGCAAATCCCTTTACTTTAATAACCGGAGTGAATTTTTTCATGATAAAACATTTGCTTCCATTCGTACGACTGAAGTTACAACTTTAGGGAGTTGAACATGCGCACCCACCAGCCTGCGCGAAATGCTGATTCGGGAATATTGCTTTACAAGCAAATTAATCCCAAATGTTTTAAAGCTTTTACTCAATGTTGTTTTTATTGACCCTTTATTTACAAGTATAACCGCCATCAATAACCAATTCGCTTCCCGTAACAAATTTTGACTCGTCAGACACAAGATAAAGTATGCCATAGGCAATATCTATTGCTTCGCCAACATGTCCTAACGGATGCAGGCTGTCAAGGTTTTTCCTGAATCCGGGATCGTTTTTGCCTAATTTCTCAACCAGGGGTGTCCAAATAAAACCCGGATGCACGGAATTGACTCTTATATTTTCTTTTGCATAGCTTATCGCATCATTTTTTGTCATTAATCTAACGGCTCCTTTTGAAGCATGATAAGGAGGCAAATCTCCGGCCCCGATTAAGCCATAAATTGAAGACAGGTTTACAATGCTTCCACTGCCGGATTTTAGCATGTGAGGAATTGCATGTTTGGTACAGAAAAAAACGCCTTTAACATTCACGTTTATTACAGTATCCCATTCTTTTTCAGTTAATTCATGTGTCGGCTTGTCAACCCCGGCAATGCCTGCATTATTAACAGTTGCATCAAGTTTTCCAAATTCTTTCACTACTGCAGCATAAACTTTTTCAACTTCCTTTTCATTGGATACATCAAGATGCCAGAATTTTGCAGTGCCTCCGGAATGGTTAATATCTTCAGTTAATGCCTCTCCTTCTTTATCAAGGACATCCGTTACGGCAACTTTTGCACCTTCTTTTGCTAATAAAAGACAGGTTTCCCGGCCGATTCCTAAGGCGCCACCTGTTACAATGACGATTTTGTTTTCTGCTCTATTCATGATTAGTATGCTTTGTATTTAAGATTACTAAATTCCGGCAAGAAGATTTGAATTATAATCGAAACCGGCCTGTATATCCCGTCAACACATTTGACTTATAAGGTTACCTTTAGGCAAATTCGGTTATCCTGAACAGGTTCGATTACAAGAAACCTGATCCTGAATAGCACAAATCGAATGGGGGATTAAAGCCCTTCGATAATCCTGTGCAATTCTTCTTTTGTTTTACCAAGCTTGATTTGAAGTCTTCCCAGCATCTCCTCTTTTTTTCCCTTAACAAACATCAGATCATTGTCAGTTAAGATGGCAAATTTTTGTAAGAGCTTACCTTTTTGCTCGTTCCAGTTTCCTTTTGCTTCAGTAGTGTTCATTTTTAAATTTTTTTATTTCTGTAACTGGTGAAAATATTTTCACGATACAAAGGTGGGTTTATAATCAGCGGAAAGCATTACACAATTATAGATAAGAGTTACATCATTCACACATTTCACAGAATTGTTCCCTGGCAATGCTTAAGTTATTTTTAGGCAGATAATGTTGATTTCATTGGGTTTAGCCAAGTATGGTGGGAGCCAGGCTTGCAATACTTAAACCTGCCATATAAAAAGTAATGTCTGAGTGTGTAATGAGCATTAAAACCGCAATCTTCTGACATTTGATTTTATATTTTGTCAAGGATTAATTCTTTCATTCTTTTAATTTTTTCTGCTGTGAATCCGTGTGCGGTTATTTTTCCATCGCCGGTTGTTTCGATGCTAATTGTAGAAAATCCTACAAATGGACAATGAATGTCAACAGAAGAAATACTTATGTAAGGTATTGTTTTTTCTTTTCCGCTGAACAATCCGGGGTCCTTCAGTGTCACCCCAAGTTCATCAATAATAATTTTTGACCGGAAAACTCTGTTTCCACCTGTCAGTCTGGATGTAATGAATGTTTCCATTTTATTCGATTTACTTTGGCTGTTCTTGTCACTTACCTGCCTGCTTCAATAAGTTTAGGTGCACTTTGACTCAACCTCTTACAATTTGATTCTGCAATGCATTAATTAAAATAGTTGTTTATCAACTTAACTAAATCGGTTGAATTGATAGGCTTAGCGATATAGTCATTACATCCGGATTCTAATGCTTTTTCCCGGTCACCATATAATGCATAAGCCGTTTGCGCAATAATGATCACCTCTTTGTTAAATTCGCGAATCTTCGCGGTAGCTTCATACCCGTCCATATCCGGCATGTTAATATCCATCAATATCAAATCGATATCATGATTATCCCGGCAGGCTTCGACCGCCTCTATGCCAGTTGTTACTTTTAATATTTTTTTGGAAAATTTTTCAACCAATTTTGAAATTAATAGTGTAGATGCAAGGTCATCTTCAGCAATTAGGATATTTAGATTCCCGATCTGATTCCTCGAAATATTATCTGATATAACCGTTGGAGCTACGATTTTCGCCTCTATCGGGGGATAACACGGGTATGGTAAAAAAGAATGTAGCGCCTTTTTCTTCCGGGTTGCCGTTTGCAGGAAATAAATCGCAATTGCGTTCCACCCAGATTTTTCCACCAAGCATTTCGACATAAGCTCTTGAAATCGACAATCCCAATCCCGCTCCTTCATAATTTCGGTTTAATGATTCGCTTCCCTGTCTAAACCTTTGAAATATGATTTCTTTTTGTTCCTCACGAATGCCTATCCCTGTATCCTTTACAAAATATTCGATGTCTCCATTCTTTTTCTCATAGCCAAATTCGACGGAACCTGAATTTGTATACTTTATGGCATTTTTTACAAGATTGGAAAGCACAGCATATACTTTTTCACTGTCAGTTTTTATGATAGCCACGTTTGCGGGCAATGAATTTTTGTAAGATAATTGCAATTTTTTATGGCCGGCTTCCGGTTTGAAAAAGTTGTAAATTTCCCTAACCTGTTCGTACACATTTGTATCTGAAATAGAAAGTTCCATTTGTTTCGATTCTATTTTTGATATACTAATAATGTCGTTTATAATAGTGAGCATGCGTAGTCCGCTTTTCTCGATAATAGTAATGATATTCCTGCTATTTCCTCACCCGTAAGCAATGGTTCTTTCAGCAACTCGGTAAAACCCAGAATCCCATTCATTGGTGTTCTGATTTCGTGGCTCATATTGGCCAAAAAAGCTGTTTTCAGCTTGTCGCTTTCTTCCGCTTTTTCTTTAGCGTCAATAAGTTCTTTCTCGGCATTTTTATGTTGGGTTATATCGGATGCAACCCCAACCAAACCCAAAGGTTTGCCATCTTTATCACGTATTATTGTTGTTGAAAGATGCAACAGAAATTCGCTGCCATCCTTTCGTTTGTTCCACAATTCACCATGCCATTCTCCCTCCAGTGTGGCAGGTAATATTTTCTCAATAAACTCTGTTGGATTATTTTGAGAACGTACCATGTTTATATGCTTTCCAATCAGTTCATTTTGATCATAACCATACGTTTTCGAAAATGATTCGTTGACAAATAGTATTTTATCTTCCAGGTCAGTAATACTAACACATTCGTTAATACTTCTTAAAGAGTGGGCAAGCATTGCGATCTCTTCTTCCGCCTGCTTGCGTTCAGTGATGTTCTGGTTCACTCCAAATGTCTTTACGGTGCGGCCGTTTGAATCTTTCTCAATACGAATGTTGACATTTAAATAGCCTGTCTCACCATCCGGATAGACTATGCGATGATCTAACCGGTAGATGTAGTTCGGGTCGGTCGTTTCCAACGCTTTTTGAATTTCAATAACAACGATTGCTATGTCGTCGGGGTAGAGGAATTTTTCGGCGTATTGCCCGGGAGACATGAAATAACCGCCTTCCCTTTCTGCTGTTGTGTGCAAGAGTGAATAAAACTGATCGTTGAACTTAAACTGATCGCGGTCAACATCGAACTCCCAGGTGCCAAGCCTGGCAATTTTCAAAGCCTCATCCAACGTGGCTTCCCTTTTGCGCAGGATTTTTTCTGCTTCGTTTCCGCTCGGTAATGTCAATACCAAATGAGATGGTTCCAGTAATTTTCCCATTCTCAACTATTTCGTTGTTCTGCCAGGAGATATGACGTTCTTCACCAGACTTTGTCAGCATGGGATTTTCAAAATTCCTGACGACACCTTTGGTTGAAAGTTTCTCGAATTCTTCCCACACTTTGGGATAATACTTTTTCGGTACGATGGTTTCGAACCAGTTCTTATCCTGTAATTCGGAAAGGGTATAGCCAGTGATATCCTCCGCAGCTTTGTTAAAGACTGTAATATTCCCTCTCAAATCCAATCCCACGACAATGGCATTGGCTGTTTCTAATCAGGTTCTCTGCATATTCTTTTGCTTTCTGCACAGCTTCTTCAGCCTTCTTTGCGTTCAGTGATATCCTGAAAGTAAAGATTGGCATAATCTGACTTCAAAATCGGAATTGCAGTGACTGCGAATATTCGCTTATTATGATTTATTTCTATTTCATTGGATATCTTATGTTTGAAAATATTGGAAACGAAATCCAGTAAAACTGTTGGAACAATTTTTCCTGTTTCCAGTTTCCATGTTAAGAATTTTTCAGTGGCCTTATTGGCATAAAGCAAACGACCATCCCTGCTTATCCGAACAACAGGCTGAGGGTTTTCTGATGGAAATTTCGCTATTCGTAGAATTGCTTCTTCAGCTTGCCTGCGTACAGTAATATCTTCTACAAAACCTTCATAATAGAGTGTTTTACCCGATTCATCCTTTTCGATGTGTAAAGTGAGGGATATCAACATCCGATCACCGTTTTTCTTTTTCCAGCGTAGATCGTGGTTGAATGATGACCCAAATGGTGTAAATTTTGATATCAGGTTTGTCCGCTCCTCAGGATCAAAATATACATCCTTCGAAATTTTCTTTTTAAGCAGTTCATCCTTTGAATCGTAGCCCAGCATTCTGACAAGGGCATCATTGACTGTGACAAAATGATCATCCGGAGTAGATTGATAGATGCCGACAGGAGCGTTTCTGAACAGGTTATGGTATCGTTTTTCAGATTCACCTAACCTTATTTCCGCATTTTTACGATCGGAAATATCATGTAAACTGCCAATGATTTTTTTAGCCTGCCCTTCAGGGTTATAACTTAATTTTGCAGAAATGGAGGCAAAAGAAAACGAACCATCTTTGTTCTTCAGCGGAACTTCATAATCATTTACACTTCCCGTTTGTTTCATTGTTGCTATAAGAATATCGCGATCTTTCGGATCAGCATAAATTCCATACATCGATTTACCGATCAAATCCTCCCGTTGATATTGCCCTTTCGAAACATTTTTAACGGACGGACTGATTTCAAGGATTGTTCCATCCATTGAAGTTTCATAATAAACATCCTGTATATTCTCAAAAATGCTGCGAAATTTATCTTCCTTTTTTTGAAGTTCCACCTCTGCCAATTTACGGGTGGTGATGTCCTGAACTGTACCGGCCATGTAGATTGGTCTGTTCTCAGCGTCGCATAGTACATCACCGGTTCCGTTAATGAAACGGACAGAACCATCCGGTAATAGAATGCGGAAATCAATATTGTGGATTGATTGTTCGGGGCCTTTCGATTGAAACCAATTCTGCATAGTTTGGCGATCCTCAGGATGGATCAGATTCATCAATGACTCCGGAGTTGGGACGAAAGTTTCCCGCGATACTCCATAGATACGATACGTTTCGTCTGTCCATTTGAATGGCCCTTTCATTTCCCAGCTCCAACTTCCGATATGAGCCAGGCGCTGAGATTGAGACAGCATATATTCTTCTTCGCGCAATGTGTCTTCAGTACGTTTGCGTTCAGTGATATCTGTAAAATTCATCAGAAGCAGTCTTCTGCCACCCAAATTTATTTGTGTTACCGTTTTTAGAATTGGAATTTTTATACCATCTTTATTTATTAATTCACATTCCTTGTTGTCCATCAGTTGCTCAGCATCTGAAACCGGGTTTTTCCCTTTTTCTGCCGGGCAGAAGAAATTGTGGCAAACGGTTCCGACGATTTTTTCTTTCGTTTTCCCGATCAGCTTTAGGGCTCTCGAATTTACTTCTATAACAATGTTCGTTTCCGGATCAACAATCATAACCCCGCTTGTAATTGCTTCAAGAATGGTTCGCGATTTGACCTCGCTTTCACGAACCACATTCTCCATTTGTTTGCGTTCGGTAATATCCTGTGCAATCGTTGAAACAATATTTTTCCCTTCTCTATCAAGAATATTTTTAGAATTCCATAGAACGGTTTTTATCTCTTTATTTTTTGTTAAAATATCTAATTCAACAACTTCTATCGTTTCTTTTTTCAGATGATGTTGAAGCAATTCCATTATAAAATCGATTTTTTCTTTAGGAAAAAGAATTTCAATTTTTTCGTCTATTACTTCGGATGAACTGTAACCACTCAGTTTTTCGAATTCGCGGTTAAAACGTTTTATAACCAATGAAGAGTCCCAGATAATGATTGGGGCATGCGCGTAGTTCAAAAGAATGTCAAGGTATTCACTGGTCATACGGTTCTTTTCACTGAGCAATTCTTCTGCTAATCTACGTTCAGTTATATCTTCAATGGCAAGTAAAATGATCTTTTCATTTCCAACGTCTCTTTCAATTTGCCTGGCATTCAATAGCATGATGCGTTTACCGATAGTTGAAAACATGTGTTCAACTTCATAGCCATCGAAAGTCGTTTTTTCGGGAAGGATTGTTTCTAAAAGATCTCTCAGCTTAGGTATATCCCATTGTTTGTTTCCCAGATCATAGATGAGTTTACCAATTGTTTCATCCGGGTCGACTTTAAAAAAATCATAGAACGAACGGCTGGCATTAAGAACCCTTAATTCTTTGTTTAAAACGAGTAAAGGTTCACGTACAGTGTTGATTATGTTTTCGGTTAAATTACTTTCTTCACTGTAATTAATTCCACCGGAACTTTTAATTCCTGATTTTTTCATGATGATTTCTTCTTAAGCATTTCAAAAATTGGTTATATTTTCTTCAAAGCTCTTGTCCAAAAACGAACCACCTGTTTTATGAAGGGATTTTTATTCGTCAAAGGTCCATCCTTTTTTTCGGCAAAGTGTTATACAATTATAGATAAGAGTTACATAATTCACAGGTTTTACTAAATATGAAGCCATCTACTGAAAATTGGAATGTGATTTTTTGTAACCACCGAATTCTCAAAATCAGGATTTTTTGTGCAAATGATTGTTTGCACAGCCGTAAGCATCCGTTAGAGCAAGTGATCAGATTCCACTGTTTTATGAACCTGTGTTTTGATTCTATTCAGACTTTCTCCATAAAGTCCTTTCTTATTTTCTGGAATTCCAGCGCTTCACGATTTTCGACCTCGTCAAATGATTTCGAAATGATATTGGTAATGTAGGGGGTAATATGAATGAACTCATAGGAAAGGGAAACAAAATTCCGGACCTGTATAACGACACTATTTTTACCTTTTATTAATTTCGGACTGACTTTCACATCTATATTATCAATCCCGTATTTCTCCCTGATCAGATTATTAATGGCCTCAATTTCGTCCTTGCTGATGAATGGAAAGTTATAATTCATAGCGAACAAAGAATCGTTCAGAAAAAAGTATACCGAAATTCTGAATACATCTGCCAAATTATCTATTGCCATAGCAATCTCCAGCTTGTTTTCGGAGTCTAATTTTCTTTTTGCTTTATAAATGATATTGACGTTCTTTTTGACAAATTGATAACTTACACCCGGCTCAAAGGCTCCAATATTGTAAGCCAGATCCTGGTTTAATTCCGCTTTTTCATTACAGGTATTTATCATATTATTGAAATAGCTTAAGGGCTTTTCGATGATATAATTACTTATAAAGGTATCAATCATAAATTTGGTCAACCTGTCCTGATGTTTAAAACCTAGAAAATTCATATCAAATCAATTTAACGATCGTGAGCAACTATTAGTCAAATCATTTCACTGTGTAATATCCCTGGCATTTTGACGAATTGAAGACAAAAAGTAAGCAAGATATTTCAGTGTAACTTAAATGGTTAAGTAAAGTATCATTCATTCATGGCAATAAATTGGTAATAGACAAAAATAGTCATTCATATCAGCGAAAGTGTTACACAATTTTAGAGAAAAGTTACATAATTCACACATATAGCTCAACATCCATCCTTCCTAAAGAAGAGATGTTTTGTGTTTTTTGTAGTTAAAATGCCCGTGAATTGAGGTAAATGCTGCTGAATATCCTGCAATGAAAACTTTTATATAAATTAAAATCAGCAATTTTGAAGCTTAAAAATTGTTTAAAAATGATAAAACTATTGTTTTTTTGATGCCACAAAGCCACGAAAACACAAAGTTTCACCAGGGGATCTATTTACTTTCGAATCTTTGTGTTTTCTTTGTGTCTTAGCGACTTAGTGGCAAAAATGATACTGTCAAATTTTTTATAGAATTTTAAACAATCTCTAAGTTCTCTGCGGCTAATCAGATCTGAAAATTTTAAAGAGGCGGTGTATTGTTCAACTTCAGACTTGAGCCAAAAAGGTCCTTCTTATATTATGGAACTCCAATGCTTCAAGATTTTTCATATTTTCAAATGATTTCGTAATGATACCTGTAATGGATGAAGTAAAATGAATAAATTTATAGGAAAGCGAAACAAAATTCTGAACCTGTATAACGACATTATTCCTACCTTTAATTAATAACGGTTTTACCTGTTCTTCTGCATTCTTTATTCCATATTTCTCATTTATCATACTGTTAACAACTTTTATTTCATCCTGGCTGATGAACGGAAAGTTATATGCCACGGCGAACAAGGACTTGTTCAGAAAATAATAGACAGCAATCCTGTATACATCTGCCAAATTGTCCATTCCCATTATAATTTCTATACTCGCACTGCTGTCTATGTTTTTTTTAACTTTATAAATAGATTGTAATTTCTGATTCACAAGTTGATAACTTACGCCCGGTTTATAGGATCCGATATTAAAATCATTGTCCTGGTTCATTGGAATTTTTTCATAGCAATTATTTATTATATTATTGAAATAAAGCAGGGGATTATCGGGTATATAATTGCTTATAAAGGAATCTACCATAAATTTGGTTAGCTTGTCCTTACGTTTAAAACTCATCCATTTCATAACAAATCAATTTAATGATCGTGATTAACTACTAATTCATACAATTCCTTTTAACTATGCCTGCTTTCTTCACAGATCGAAGACAATAAGTAAACAAGATATTTCAAGGTAACTAAATGGGTAAGCAATGTATCTTCATTCAAGGAAGTCAATTGGTAATAAACAAAAGTAGTCACTCATATCAGCAAAAGCGTTACACAATTTTAGAGAAAATTTGCATAATTCACACATTTACTCAAACTACATCTTTCTCAAAAAGAATTGTTTTGTGATTTTTGCAGTTAAAATGCCCGGGAATTGGGGTTTATACGATAATCACGGAATTCTCAGTTTGAAATGCGTTAGGTACTTGCTTATCGGCATTGGGCTCGTTTATCCATGTATTGCCATCTATGACATATTTGAAGTGGTATTCCCTGCCTGTTTTGAGGTCGATGGAAACAGAAAAGTCACCATTTCTGCTTTTCTTCATCGGGATACTTTTCGTGTCCCAATTATTAAATTCTCCTGCCAGATTAACCCGTTTGGCAGAACCGGCTGTGTCCTTAGACATTATAAATGTTACTTTACAGACAGGCTCTTTTTCCCGGAATTGTTTTTTTAGGCTCATGATGATTAATTTAAAGTTTGACGTTATGTATTAACTTGCCTTTTTGTAAGCTACCTGATAATAAATCTCTTTCACTTTGACCGCAACATCTGTCCATTTTAAATTATTCACTTCGTGTTTCCCATTTTGTTTTAAATGCTTTCCCAGGGAAGGGTAAGTTAGTATCCCATAAATAGCATCGGACATGGCGTCGACGTCCCAATAGTCGACTTTTATGGCATAGGTGATTATTTCTGAAACACCAGATTGCCTTGAGATGATTACCGGGACATTGCTTTGTGATGCTTCCAAAGGGGAGATTCCGAAGGGTTCGGATACCGATGGCATAATATACAAATCGCTTAGGGCAAACATCCTGTAAACATCATCACCCTTCAAAAATCCGGTAAAGTGAAACTTGTCTGCAATCTTTAGCTTTGCCACATATTTCACCATCTCCTCCATTAAATCTCCACTGCCGGCCATAACGAACCTCACGTTATCCATTTTTTGTAAAACTTTATAAGCAGCTTCTATAAAATATTTTGGACCCTTTTGGTAAGTAATCCTTCCTAAAAATGTTACTATTTTATCTTTTGTTCCCCTTTTCCATATATTTTGAATGATGCCATTATTTGCTGGCTCTACTGCATTATGGACTGTTACTACTTTTGATGGGTTTATCTTATATTTGCTGATCACCGTTTTGCGCGTTAAATCACTCACGGTTATTACCTTATCGGCAAATTCCATTCCCCTTCGCTCAATTTCATGTACCTTTTTATTATGGTTTTCACCACACCGGTCGTATTCGGTAGCATGTACATGCACGACAAGCGGGTTGCCAGACACTTTTTTTGCTTCAATTCCTGCCGGATAGGTTAACCAGTCATGGGCATGGATAACGTCGTGAGGTTCCGTTCTTGCTATTTCTGAAGCCACAACTCCATAACGTGAGATTTCATTAAATAAACTGATCCCATATTTTCCTGTAAAGTCCAATTTCCCCGAAGGTGTATTTATTACTTTATCGTTAACTTCCTTCTTTTGTTCTGATAAAAGCTTTTCATATTGCCCGGGTGATATATACGCTGAAATTTTTTGATCAAAATCATTAAACGTTTTTAATTCCAGCGCTTTTTGCTTTAATACTGTTTTGTCGGAGAGTTTAACATCGCTTGCACCAATCAGTTTCATATTAACTTTGTCTTCATTCCCGTATACTTTTGGTATCACAAACGTTAAATCAATATCATTGAAGGAGGCTAACCCTTTTGTCAAACCATAACAAGCTGTTCCCAAACCACCGGAAATATGTGGAGGGAACTCCCAACCGAACATAAGTACCTTCATAATATTACTATAATAAATGAACTTTCTAAACCTTCTAAAGGTACATCTTCTGACCCCGAAAATCGTTACACAATTTTTGAAAAGAGTTACATAATTCACACATCATGTAATATTTTTTCATTCTGATATATTTTAACCACTTCCTTTGAAGTGAAAAAAATATTGAATTTAGGCGAGCTTGCTGGTATTTATCTTTTTTAAAAGGATTTAAGAAATAAGGTCAACTATTAAATGTTAATTTGATCCCCCGAATAAACATACAAACCATCAGTGAATTCGTTCCGGATATTTCCCGTCATATATTTGTTTCATAAAGACTTAGCCTGTTTTTGAGCTTAATAATTTCATCCTGTAAAGATTCTATTCGCTGTAACAAATATGAAATGGTCTCAATACCTTCAAGGTTAATCCCCAGCTCATAATATAACCGAATAAATTTCTCCAATTGTTGAAGCTGTCCCTGATCAATAAATTCTGTTTCTTTAACTTCAGTAATTTCAATCAATCCTGTTTGTTGTAACGAACTGATAAATGAAATTTCAATATTGTATTTGTCACAAAACTCATCTAAAGCTATTAAATATTCCGTTTGCATGATCTATATTTTAATAATTAAGATTTTGATAATTCGGTAAATAGTTCTCTTTGCCTATCCGTTAAATTTGTCGGGATTTTAATTGCCCAGGTTACAATTAAATCCCCGAATTGCCCTTCATTTTTATAAACTGGAAATCCCTTGCCTCTCAATCTTATTTTACTCCCATTTTGTGTTTCTGGCTTTACTTTTAGTTTTACTTTTCCTTTTAAGGTATCTATTGTGATTTCACCTCCCAGGACGGCTTTATATAAATCTAAATCTATAGTAGTATATAAATTGATTCCCAAACGTTTAATTTTAGGGTGGTTGGCTATTGAAAATGTAATGTACAAATCACCATTTGGTCCACCATTTATTCCGGGTCCTCCATGCCCGGCTATTTTAATTGTTTGTCCGTTTTCAATTCCTGCCGGGATCGTTATCCGTATGTTTTTACCATTTACGGTCAACGTTTGCTTATGAGTTTTATATGCTTCGATAAGCTCGAGGTGTAATTCGGCGTGATAGTCTTCACCCCTGTATCTCACCTGCCTGCTTCTGCCTGACCTGGCTGCCCCCCCAAACAGGGATTCGAAAAAATCGGAAAAATCACTATCCTGTTGTGAACCCGTAAATCCTGCTCCACGGGTCCCTGACGATTGCCCCTGATAGTGTTTTGCCTTATCGAATTCTTCGGCCTGTTTCCAGTCCTGTCCGTACTGATCGTATTTCTTGCGTTTTTCGGGATCGCTCAATACTTCATTTGCTTCATTGATTTGCTGGAAATTTTTATTCGCATCTTTATCATTCGGATTCAAGTCGGGATGATATTTCCTGGCTAATTTCCGGTAGGCATTTTTGATATCCTTTACCGTAGCTGTTTTATCGATCCCCAATATTTTATAATAGTCTATGAAATTCATTTATTTATTCATGAGTTTATTTAATGTTATATAAAAAAAACAAGGAAAGGAATGTAAAGTTTTTCCTTACATGTTAAGCTTGCAGTAATCTTAGGGAAATTAGTAAAATTGAAGAATTGATAGCTGCACATATACCTGAATGTTTAGTTATAAATAAGTGGATTACAGCGGAATTTTCGAATCTGTTAACGACTGCGTATCTCATCAAAAAAGGGTGTTCTTTTTTCTTCCACGCATTTTACAGCATAAAGAAATAATGCAGCGCTCCATGTTTGCCAGTCCTGCCCCATGGGCTTTCCATCCTGGGCTTTTATTCAGATGTGTTAAAATATTCTTTAACAAACGCCTCTTGTTGATTTACAGTCATTTTATCAGCCGGTTTCACCGCTATTCTCACCTCATCAAAATGGTGATCTGACTTTAAAATGTTTACCAGCTCAGTTTTGGCATTCGTTGGTCCAAACAAGAGTACTTCATCGTAATTGATGATTACCTCGCTTAGTCGATTGAAAAAACCGGAGAGTTCGTTTTGTTCTTTGTTTTGTATCAGAGTTTCATCTCGTGTGCTAAGTGCTTCATCTTGTTCTCCAACCTCCGCAATAATGGTTTTATTTTCTATTGAGTCACCGTTTAATTCTAATAAATGGGCTATTGAATGATCCATCCAGATGCCTAAATGTTTTTTTGTTTTCATGTTATTCGTATTTTATTAATGAATTTAAATTCAGGTTGTGAAGTATTGTTTTCCCTGATCTCAATTTTTGAGATTCTTCATTCTTCATCACCTGCACTGCCTTTTCTCAGCCCTGCTCGGTATTTCCCTTGTGGTGAACTTATAACTTTTATATTAGTCACGATCAGCGATATTTTGCTTCAAATTACCTTGTGTTTTTTTATCGGATCGAAAATCTTGTAAGCAAGTAGTTTGATGCGATCGTTTATAAGAAACCAGACCAATGCATATCCCCAAACGAAGCCTGCCCAACCCCAGCCAAGCGGTGTCATGAATATTCCGTAAACAGCAATTAAAGTAGCTCCGATTTGTGTTCCCAACACTGCTATCCATAAAATCCGGGCGGGTAATACCAACACTCACAGTTTATAAGAGTTCAATTTTAAAAATCAGGCAGCGTATATGTTCAACTCGTGTCTTCAACCGTTGCAGAGTAAGACGTCACTTATCTCTAAAAACAATTTTGTAAACAGAATTGAATATTTCATTTTCATTGTATTTAGCATAAATAAAGATTAATGTTGCCAAAGGATCAAAGCAGCTTCAAGCGGAACTGATACACCTGGGAAACTCGGTATTATCCGTGGAGTATAATCCATTGCAGGACGTGTTGTAGCTATTGATGCGTGGTAAATGTACCCGTTGTTTTTGCCTTCAGTTTTTTTACCGCGCGTCATCTTCTGCACGAAAGGTGTTTCCCCTTTAAATCCATTGGCAAATAGCTGAACTTCTATTGAATCCGGGTCAATATCATTGAAATAAACCGCTACGTCGAATTTAAGCTGCTTTTCAATAGTTGCGGACTTTACTTCACCAAAATGCATTGAACCCCATTTTTGTTCAAGGTTATGCAACCAGCCCATCATTTGCTTTCCCTTTTCACCCTTATTGGCAGAGCGCTCAAGATAGGCTGCTGCAGCAGGAAGATAATGCTGCTCAGTATATTCCCGCACCGTCCTGTCGGCGGAGAACTGTGGCGTCAGTTGTGCCATGCTTTCCCGCATTCTGGCTATCCATTTAACAGGAATACCCTTTTTATTGCGGTTGTAAAATTCCGGAACCACCTCTTGTTCAAGTAGATTATAAAGTTGTTCGGCTTCGAAGGCATCCCATGACGGATCGTCACCATGTTCCTTTCCATCTCCAAGCGCCCAGCCTACTTCTGGTGAATAAGCTTCAGCCCACCAGCCATCCCGTTCAGAAAGGTTAATTCCACCATTGACGAGCACTTTCATACCACTGGTACCGCTGGCCTCCCAGGGACGACGTGGTGTATTGATCCAGACATCAATTCCCTGAACAAGATTTTCAGAAACATGCATATCGTAATCACTAAGGAATACTGCGGGAGGATGGACATCATTTTGCCTGATAAATTGTATCCACTCTTTAATCATATTCTGACCTTCCTGATCGGCCGGATGAGCTTTGCCGGAAATAATAAGTTGTACAGGAAACTTTGGATTTGTTAACAGCCGGAACAAACGTTGCGGATCGTGGAGCAATAAATTGGGTCGCTTATAGGTTGCAAAACGCCTTGCAAAGCCCAGTGTTAAGATATTGGGATCAAAAAAATGTTTTACCTGTTCCGTCAAATCGGGTGAATTCCCTGAACCGGGTAATTGTTTCGAAATATGTTCACCGGCAAATTTGATGAGTGCCTTATTTGCATTGGTACGCATTTCCCAAAGCCTTTCATCCGAAACTTTTCGAATATCCTGCTCCAGTGTTTTATTCATCCCCAGCCATCGGTCCTTTCCACAAGCTTCCGTCCATATTTCATCTGCTTCTTTGGAATCCCAAGTCGGCACATGAACTCCATTGGTTATGTGCCCGACTGGTACCTCATCCTCAGGCCATTTTGGGAATAGTGGTTCAAAGAGTTGACGACTAACTTCTCCGTGAAGCCGGCTCACCCCGTTTACTGCACCGCTTCCCCGGATGGCCAGATAAGCCATGTTAAACTTCTCCGAATCGTTACCAGGATCCCTTCGTCCCAGGGCTAACAATTGGTTCCGTGTAATTCCAAGTTTCTGCTCAGCATAATTACCAAGGTATTGGTCAATAAGTTTGGGTGAGAAACGATCGAATCCGGCCGTGACTGCCGTATGGGTTGTAAAGAGATTGCCGGTCCTTGTAACGGCAAGGGCAACATCAAAACTAAGACCTGTATCTTCCATATAACGATACGTACGTTCCAATATAGCAAAGGCCGCATGTCCTTCATTAAGATGGCATACCTGGGGCTGAATGCCAAGCGCATTGAGCAAACGCCATCCTCCGATGCCGAGCACCAATTCCTGTTTAAGCCGAAGCTCAGTTCCACCGCCATATAATTCGTTGGTTATTCCCCGATGGACAGGAAAATTGGCTGCATCATTGCTATCCAACAAATAAAGTTTTACCCTGCCAACCTGAACTTGCCAGGCACGCAACCATAAAGAGCTTCCAGGCAGGGCAATCTCCAGACGTAACCATTCTCCGTTAGGCTGGCGTAAAGGTTTAATCGGTAATTGCCCGGGGTCATTATATGGATAAAATTCTTGCTGATTCCCATCCATATCAATTTCCTGGCGAAAGTAGCCTTGCTGGTAAAGAAGCCCGATGCCTACAACAGGTACACCTAAATCACTTGCAGTTTTAAGCTGATCACCGGCTACGTTTCCCAGTCCACCTGAATATATCGGGAGCGCTTCGCTTAACATAAATTCCATGCTGAAATAAGCTATGCAAGTCAGAGAAGAATGTGGGTGGTTTAGTTGGAACCAGGCTGGTGCTTTATTTGCATCCTTCTTAAATTTCAGAAGGAAATCAATCTTTTTACGAAATTCCGGATCATTCATTACCGACTGAAACTGATCGCGGGAAACTGTTTGTAAGACAACCCATGGATTATGTGTTGCATCCCAAAGTGCAGGTTCAAGTTGACGCCATACCTCATCGGCTGAATGATCCCATGACCATCGCAAATCCAGAGCAAGCTCTACCAGAGAATCGAAGCCCTCCAAATCCGTGGGCAAGAAACTGTAAACTGGTTTTCTTATGTCTGTTTTTTCTTTCATGATTACACATACAGTTTTTTATGATGCTATTTGAGAAGCAACATCAGTTCTTACAAGAGTTTTTACTTCTTTTGTTTGACTGGGATAATGACAACTGGTACAGAGGTGTTACGCAAAACTTTTTCTGTAACACTTCCCATGAGTATTTCATCCAGCCATCTCCGGCTGTGAGAGCCCATAACAATAATATCTGCATGTACCTCTTTTGCAGTCTCTAAAATAGATTCAGCAAAATCACCTTCTTTTACCAGTGTCTGGACAGTTTTATCACCAAGATGTTGTTTCGATTTTTCAAGATATTGCCGAGACGCCTCTTTCAGTCCATCAGCGTTGATTGATAATGGCCCCAATTCCATGTATCCTGTAAATCCCATTATCGGAGAATATTCTCGCGAGGAATAATATACCGGATCTGATATTACATGCAACAATGTCACTTTTGCATTCATTGATTTAGCTAATGAAAATCCTGCTTCTGCCACTTTTTGTGCGGTAGGATCATAATCCAGGGCAATGATTACTTTTTCAAACTTTTTGTTTTTCATGTGTCTGACTTTTATTAAATAGGTTGTATTTGAAGAGTATTAGGGTTGACCAATTTTTTTTAATTGTACTTTCCATATGTATCTTCCTATGTTTCATAAACGTTATGCATATTAATCAGATTGCATTCGAAAAGTATAACAAACCAATTGCCGTAGTGATTTCCTTTAATGAATTAGATGAATGTTAAAGCTGCTCCTGCGCAGGAAGTGATAAATCGAGCTTCGGATAATATTTTATCCCAATTTTATTTACACTTGGGGATATACATAAACCAACATCACTGATGCCATGATAGTCGTTGATTAGCGTGGAGACAGGTAAACGTGAATTCTCAATTCTCACATTGGTGCATCCAACATTTTCTGCACCGATAATAGCAATTTTAGTTTTTAAAGATGCCATGAAACTTCATCCAATTTAATGTCAGATTGAACTCTTCCCACTATATTGACAATATCTATTCAATGGGAATATATGCTAATTAGCATGATTTGTATGCTGCATCTTTTTATGAAGCAATTGAAGCTCGTATTCGATCATGCACATCATATCCTCTTCTTCGGCTTCATAATACGGCAAATCAGCATCAGTAAGTTCTGGGTGTTTCTGTTTTAATTGGATTCGGAGTACATTCCATTGTTTGAGCGTCAAAATTTCGTTCATTTTCGTTGATTTTATGTGAGCATTAAAATGAAGCAGAATGTTTAAGTTTAAATCTGAAAAAACGATACTGCCGATTACTACTGTTTATTTAATAAAAGCTATATATTTTCTTAGGATTTTTCTATTTATATGCTACTCCAATCCCACGATATTTTAAAATAAAAATTAAAAGTAAATAAATTACCTCCGGAATTCGTTACACAATTTTGTAAAAAATTTACATAATTCACACATTTTCAAATGTTAGGGTTTAACAATTTTTTGGAGTTTATAACAAGCATTTTTTAGTCAAGTGCCTGTGATTCGTATCTCTGCTTCCATGTTATATTAATAATGTTAGTTTAAAATATCCGCCTTATTAAATGGAGGAAATCCTTCATAGTCAGGATTGTATTTGTGGGTCTATCAGGATTAATCGAATCGGATAATGCAATTTTCAGATTTACAAAGTTCTAATTTTGGAAATCCCTCAATTTTTCCATCAGTTTCTTTCGGCTTAAGAATATTCTGCTTTTTACCGTTCCTATCGAAATATTTAAAGCAACAGCAATTTCTTTATATTTATATCCCTGAAAATGCATTTGAAAAGGGATACGGTGCTCATCAATCAAATCATTGAGAATACCTTCAAGTTCAGAATGGTTGTATATTGAATCGGGTGTAGCTAAACTGGATTGACTTGAAATGTTCAGGGAATTGATATCTTTTGTATTATCAATGATTGCTTTCCCTTTTTTATCTTTTCTGTAATTATTGATATACGTGTTTTTCATAATGGTATATGTCCATGCTTTCAAATTTGTTGACGGATCAAACTTGTCTTTATGAACAATCGCTTTTAAATAGGTTTCCTGTATGAGGTCATCTGCTTCTTCAGGGTTTGAAGTCAAAGAGTAGGCGAAATATTTCAGGTTATCTCCAAGACTTATTAATTTGTGGCTGAATTCTATTGATGTCATGGTAATGAATTGAATGAAACATTCTTTTGATTACATGAATACAAAATTATACATGAATATTGTTTTCAGCTTTACACAATTTTGTAAAAAATTTACATAATTCACACATTTTCTTTTAAGTTGAACCGAAAACTGATACTCAAACCATTGCTATTTATTCGTATCCGCTTTTTATCACGGTTTGAATCATCTTAAAACGACCGTTAGGAGTTACATTGCTGGGTGCGTGAGCAGGTATCACTATGGAATGTCCTGTCTGTAGCAAATTTGATTTCCCGCTAATTACAATCTCAGCCTTACCTTCAATTATTTGAACGAAACTGTCAAAAGGGGAGGTTTTTTCTGTCAGGCCTTCCCCATCGTCAAATGATATTACACTGATATTTCCTGTCGATTTTTTTAGTATCGTTTTACTAACCACTGAATTTGTTAAATATTCGATTATTTCAACCGTGATGTGTGCCTTTGCTTTTTCGAGTTCCAGGTTTTCCATTTTGTAGTTTTTTGATTTATTTCCTATTGTTTTTTTCGGTCCCCTGTCCATTATTTTTATCCTTAGCATTTTTATTGCGTCTTTTGCCATTGTCAGAATTTTTTGAGTTGGTGTTTTCTTTACCCGGTTTCTCACCAATCGTTTTTTGTTTCGGACCGTGGTAGCCTTTGGCATATTTGGCTTTATGTTCTTTAAAATTTGCATAGGGAGCGCTGCCGTGATAATCCGTTATCACTACTTTATAACCTTTATACAAATCATACCTTTTGTACCGCGAGGGAAGATGAGCCCTGTGAACCCAGGCTCCCTCCACAAAACAAATAAACATGGTTGCATGAACATCATAATATGATTCCACATCCGGAAGGTAATAGTATCGGGCATCTGTATACCCGACCGGGCCCCATGGCGGAGGCGAACCTGTATCTACGTTTACTGTCATCTGCGCCTGCACTGCAATTGCAGAAAAAAACAACATTTTGATTATGATAATTTTTAATGCTCTCATCTTAGTTTGCTCTCTGATAGTGAATTAATTTTCACTGAGCAAAGGTGGAGCTATTAATTCCGGAAAGCATTACACAATTTCAGATAAAAGTTACATCATTCACACATTTTCAAGATTGTTGCGTCTTTTGTTCTTGAGATGTTTGAAATAGGTTGGTGTTAACCCCGTAACTTTCTTGAACTGGTTGGATAGATGGGCTACGCTGCTGTAATTCAGACGGTAGGATATTTCGGTAAGATTGAGTTCATCATAAATGAGCAATTCTTTAACGCGCTCAATTTTGTGAGCGATAATATATTGTTCAATGGTGATTCCCGTTACTTCTGAAAAAAGGTTTGCTAAATAGGTATAGTCATGACTTAGCTTCTCGCTGATGTAGATGGAAATCTTTTCTTTGGGCAGTTCGTCTTCATAATGAACCATCTCCACAATGACATTTTTTATCCGCTCGATCAGGATGGCTTTTTTGTCATCCATCAGTTCAAGCCCCGATTTCAGTAAAGCGGTTTTTAACTGGTTACGCTGTTCAGGAGTAATGGTATCTCTGATATCCGCTTCACCTAAATCCACCTTTACATAATGCAGTCCGAGTTTATCCAGCTCCGACTTCACAATCATTTTGCAGCGAATCGATACCATGTATTTGATGAAAAGCTTCAATTTATTTGCAATTAGAATTATTCAGCGATAACGAAACAAAGGTAGCACAATTTTTCAAATTTTTCAATTTTGAAATTCAGCTTTTCAGCAATTATATAGTTGATTTCAGGAAGTCGCTGTTAAGAGTTGCAGTTAAGCTATTAGATGCAATGAAGTTGCAGGTGGGTTTTTTAAATGAATCAATTTGTTATTGTTGGTTTTTGAGTAGTTCAGAAAATCAAGCTACGGACGTTATCTCAGCCTTGCATTTACTGCAAAGTCCGTTCTTTTTCTGATCGATATCTTCAGCGTATGTGCTTGATCGCATCACACAACTTGGAATATAACAATGCTGAAGACCGAAAGTATGGCCCAGTTCGTGGATCACAACCTTTCTAAATCTGTCAAGCAACAGATCTTCATCCTTTTTCATTCCGTATTGCTCATTTTTTAAACGGTAAATAGAAGCAATTCCTGTTTTTCCTTTAAAAATCGCCTGTCCGAAAATATAAGTCAGAATAGGGATGAACAGGTCGACGCGGAACAATCCGATCGTTTTTAAGTAACTGACTCCGGAAGTGGAGTTCAGATATTTTAATAACATATTTCCATCGTATTGCCGGCGCGTAGGTTCATAAAATGCGCTCAGGTCGGCATGGCTTTCCTCAATCTGAACCGGGTATAGAAATTCATGCGTTATATCTTCAGCAATTGTTTCGAGAAAATAATTTTCGAATTGCCCGTGTGATATCAATAAGATTTTTTGCTTGTCCAATAAATGCTTCCTCTGATGAATACGTGATTTTTACTTTAAATGTATCCTCCCTGATTTGAATCAGGATTGCTTCAGCGATCTCAGGCCGAATTTTTTGATCTTATTGTAAAGGGTCACCCTGTCAACTTTTAATGATCTGGCTGACCGGGAAATGTTCCAGTCGTACTTATTCAAAATTTCGAGAATGTATTTTTTCTCAAGGTCATCCAGGCTTTCGTACGAACTGTTTATAATGTCTTTCCCCAATGGTAGATCTTTAAGGACAATTTCCTTTCCGTTTCCGATTACAATGGCACGCTCGATCATGTTCTCGAGTTCCCGAACGTTGCCCGGAAAATCGTATTCTTCAAGGCGTTTCATTGCAGCCTGATCGATACTGATCTTATCACGGCTCATGTCTTTACAGTATTTTTTTATGAAGTGGTCGACCAGCATCGGAATATCCTCGCGTCTTTCACGGAGGGGTGGAACCATAATATTCACAACGTTTAGCCGGTAGTACAGATCTTCACGGAACGTGCCGTTCTCAACCAGTTTTTTCAGGTCGCGGTTCGTAGCGCAAATAACCCTGAAATCGGATTTTATCTCCTTGTTTCCACCGACCCTGACAAATGTTTTCGATTCAAGAACCCGGAGTAGTTCGATTTGCATTTTAGCGGAAATAGTGGCAATTTCATCGAGAAAAATACTCCCTCCGTCAGCCATTTCGAATCTCCCTTTTCGGTTGAACATAGCTCCTGTAAAAGCTCCTTTTTCATGCCCGAAGAGTTCGCTTTCGAGTAAGCTTTCTGATAAAGCTCCACAATGCACGCTGACCAATGGAAAATATTTTCGTGACGAATTGGAATGAATTGCCCTTGCGATCAGTTCTTTTCCTGTTCCGCTTTCGCCTGTAATGATAACCGATGAATTGGATTGGGCTACACTCTCAACATCCTTCAAAACCATGATCATGGCGTTACTGTTCCCGACGATGTATTCAATGTTTTCGAGGGAGATGATCTTGTCCTTCAGTACTTCGTTTTCAGCTTGAAGACTGAGTTGGTTCGTTGCGTTGCGGATTAGATGGGACAGGTCGTCCGGATCAAAAGGTTTGGTCACGTAATCGTAAGCTCCGTCTTTCAGCGCCTGTACTGCGGTTTCTACCGAAGCAAATGCAGTCATGACAATGACGATGGCCTCTTTGTTCAGTGATTTGATCCTCCTGTGCATTTCCAGACCATCCATGCCGGGCATTTTAATATCGGCAAGGATGATATTGTAGTTTTTCGATTCAATCAGAGTTAAGGCTTCCTTTGCATTCTCGGCACAATCTACGTCATATCCATCCTCGATGAACCAATTATACAAAGAATCCCTTACCGATTCTTCATCGTCGACGATCAATAGTGAAATTTTTTTTGTCATAATTTATTTCTTAAGTCCTGATCAATGGTAAAATGATGGAAAGTGTTGTTCCTCTTCCCGGTTCGGAGTCGATTTCGATTTTTCCTTTATGGCTTTGAACAATGCCATGAACGATGGCTAACCCAAGTCCGATCCCACTTACCTTTTGTTTGGCGGAATAAAAGGGTTCAAAAATATGCGGTATATCCTGAGCAGCTATACCGACACCATTATCCGAAATTTCGATTCGTACGTGGCTGTCATCAGGATTCAGTGTCTTTATCAAAATCTCCCCGTTTTCGGATACTGCTTCGGAAGCATTGACCAAAATAGCAACACAGGCCTGCTTTATCTGGTTTTCACTGCAATAAATCAAATCAGAGCGGGCTGAAAAATCGGTATAAAAATTTATATTCGCCATCTTCATCTGATGGGCCATCAAATCGTACGTATCTTTCAAAATTTTGTGTAAAGGCTTGTTTTCAAAATTTTGCTGATCTTTTCTGGAAAAATCGAGCAGCCCATTTACAATGTCTCCACACCGTTTCGTTTCGGCTTCTATAACTTTCAGGTATTTCAACATGGAATCCTTTGCTTTGCCTTCCACGTCGAGCTTGCTAAGATTTTTATGTACCAGTTTTGTATACGTCAGCACTCCCGAAAGCGGATTATTGATCTCATGGGCAACCGAAGATGAAAGCTTTCCGAGAGATGCAATGCGTTCGACATGAATCAATTCATTTTGAATTTCCGAAAGCTCTTCAGATTTTTTCTGAACCTTATATTCGAGCTGGTGCGACCAGTTTTCAAGCTCTTTATTCGCAAGGTTCAGGTTATTGAGCATGTTGTTAAACGCCATCGAAACCAACCGCATATCATCCAAAAGATCAGGTTTTATTTCTATCCGCATGGTTTTGTCACCTTTAGCCACAGCTTCACTGGCATTGATGATAGCATTGAGTGGGTCCTTGATTTTTTTCCGTGTAAACAGGATCAGAAAAGAAATCAGGAATAAAGTAGCAATGGCCGCCAGCAGAAAGAAATCTTTAGAAGATTTCGTAACCGCCGAATCGAGATCGTGCAATGGTAATTTAATGATCAACGAACCCAGTACTTCATCCGATTCATTATGAGCATGACATGAACTCAGGTAACACGATTTTTCATTAAAAATCGGCGACCGGATCATTAACTGCCTGTGGCCGTTACCGCTTTTGCTCATGTTGCAGGCGCTTCTTTGGGTTATGATCCTGTATGATTTCTCCTTTCCGGGAAACATCGAACCGATATCTGAATGACAGCTTTTGCAGTCGGGATTGCTCTGGGTTGCCGTATCAAAATTAAACGATGAATACACCAGGCTGTCCTGGTTGTCGTACATGTTCACTTCCTCAATCCCTGGCATTGTGTTGATGATATCCAGCGTGCTTTGAAGCGAGCTTTTGTCGTTTTTGAGCATCGAATAATAAAGTGCTCCTTCAACAATCGATCCTACATTGTTTCCATTTTGCCGGATGACTGTATTCAGGTATTCTTCATAAACCGACCTGAAAATAATGCCGAACGAAACAAACAATATAACTGAAGAAATGGTAATGATATAAATTACACGACCATAAATCGAAGACCGGAATCGTAAATACTTTCGGTAGAAAGCATAAATTCTGGTCTTCTTAAACCCGGTTTTACTGAGAAAGCCCATACAACCTCATTGTTTTTGATCCTTCATCAGTATTAAAATTGATGAAATTATCTGTTTGATTGCAAAATACTAAATATATATTGATATTGTATAATTTTTAAACAATTATTTCATCAACTTAGAAATGCTTTCTGAAAATCTTCCCAAACCTGACTATCCAATTCCTCCAGAATATTTTGTTTGAGTTCACCACCTGACTGGAATGTCACCAAATTAGGTTCAGCAGAATTTTTACTGAGTGACACAGCAAGAAAGTCTTTAAACCGTTCAATTTCCGTTTTTATCCATTGCGTTGCTTCCTCTGCAAGGTAGTATGAATTTGTCTCGGCGCTCCAGTTTGAGGGCTTTATTGTACAAATCCAGCCATTGTCATAAGGATCATCCTGTAAAATACCTGAGTTTTCCATTAAGGATGTATTCAGATTTAGAATTTCTCCCGTAATGGGTGAAGAAATTTTAAGCCGTTTACCATCCTGCATGATTTCACCAATAATTTCACCTTTATTGAACTTGTCACCAGGTGATATCAGGTATTTCACATTTACATTGCCGACAATTCGCAGCAGAAAATCATCGATACCTACTTTTGCAGCACCAGTTTTTTCGAGGTAAACCCATGTATGATTTTTACAGTAGAATAAACCTTGAGGAATTCGTAATACAGCAGCTGAGAGCACCTTCAGCACATTCTGAATTCTTTGTACGACGGCAGGCCGGTTAAGAACAATCCAGAACGGGATCAAAATGACAAGGAAGGCAATAATGATGATATATTCAATACCTTTCGTCTCGAATATGTTTGTATAGCTAAATCCGTCCATTTTATTAAGTATTAAGTTTAACAATAATTATTCAAACTATTTATTTTTATTCACCCAGGATGGCGAGTCACGAAGTACCGGCATCCGTCTGATAACCCAGCGGAAAATCCATATTTCGGTTAATATGACAGCCAGTGTTACAGCTATTTCCATCCATGAAGGATAGTAATGCGATACGGCATCCCATTTAAATCCTATTACGGTTACATTAAGCCTGTTAATAATGATGCCGACCATGGTGATGATGGAGGCTATCTTTATCAATAAAATATTATTCCTGCGATAGCTGAAATAGAATAACATCATGGGCAGAAATACAAAGCCGATCATTTCGGTCAGATACCAGTAACCCATTGGTGTATTCAACAGTGTCCAATGTTTTCCATGAACAAATACCAGAACCTGCAGAAAGAAATAAGCGAACATGGTACCTGCACATATTTTAGACAATCCACGGATGATCTTGTTGTGAGCGTTGTGATTTTTTTCGCTTATCTGGTCTGAAAATACTTTATTGCTGATAGAACCCTCAAAGATAACCATCGAGAGTCCTGCGAATATACTGGAAACAAAAAACATGATGGGTATGAATTCAGAATACCAAAGCGGATGGATTTTGTCTTTTGCCATCAGATAGAGGGCTCCCAAACCGGATTGGTGAAGTGTTGACAATGTTATCCCGAAAATCACAGCTGCAAGCGTCATGCTCGACAGTATTTTTCGTGCACGCTGAGCGCCGAGCCACTCTGCAACAGCAGGAGAGAATTCGATCAACTGGGCGACCATATATAAAAGAAAATGCCAGGCAACCAGAAACAACACCGAACTTGTGCCGAAATTATTGCCAATAATCGGATTGATAACATTCCACGGACGCCCCAGATCAAGAAGCAAAGCTCCTGCATAAAAAACATAAGCCAGAAAACCATTCAAAACAGTCACCCTGACGATGGAATGGTATTTCTTCATATTCAGGATATAAACCATAAAAGTCAAAACGTAAGCTCCTCCGGCAAATGCTACGCCGGTTACCACGTCAAAACCAATCCATAATCCCCACGGCACATCCTGTGTAAGATTAGTTATTGACCCGATTCCTTTCCAAAAGCGGATCACAATGAGAATAACTCCCAATAATATGATTGGAATGGAAATAATGTTGAATGGGGTGAAAATTTTGCCCTTTGGTTTCAGTTCACTCAACAGAAACTTCCAAAGGTTTTTATCTTCCGGATCTCTTGCTATTGTAATACTACTATTGCTCATTTTCTTCTTCTGTTTTAGATTGTTTATCTTTTGTAGCTTCCTGAATACCTAACAAAATTGCAGGCCAGAGAACAAAAACAGTCGGGACACTGTATAGAAATCCTTTTGATAATTCAGGATATGAACTTTGCTGAACTTTTGTATTGAATCCCAGTTCCTCAAACGGAACAGGGGAGAGGTAAAGAAATCCGGTTCCTCCTGCTTCATTTTCACCATAAATGTGATCGTAGTAGAGATCAGGATTTTCGACAATCCGTTTACGGGCTTCTTTGATCAGATCCCTGCGCTTACCAAATACCAATGCTTCTGCAGGGCAATTCTCAACACAGGCCGGGAGTTTTCCTTCCTGCTGACGCTCGAAACACATACTGCACTTGGTAATTTTTGGGTTCGGGCTGTGATATTCAAATTTAGGAACATCAAACGGACAGGAAACCATGCAATACCGGCATCCCATACATTTCTCGCCACGCCAGATCACAGGGCCTTCTTTGGTCTTGTGCATAGCCTGAGTTAAGCATGCAGCAGCACATGCCGGCTGATTGCAATGCATACACTGTCGTTTCACATAAACCTCCCCTTTGGAAGTGTCGTAAACGTTTACAACAGTTCTCCTGGTTTCATCAGTTTTCCTGATGACGCCAATCTCTGGAGAACCAACAGGCTCGGGTAAATTGTTTGCTTCGGAACATGAATATTCACATGTCTGGCAGCCTACACACCGGGTCGAGTCGTAAAGAATCGCATTGAATTCGATCTCGTCTCCACTATCCTGCGTAGCTTTTACATCTTTTCCAATGGCTAGCGTTGCACCTGTAACACCCAGCACCCTGAAAAAGTTTCTTCGATCTATCCTCATAACTACAAAATTTAATTGTTAGGGAAAGTTGTTAACATATTCATTTTAATTCGGATGTGTCAATGAAATTTTTTTGGAAATCCTCCCATATTTCGGGTCCGAAATCATGAAGGACATGATCTTTAAGAACCCCGCCATCCTGGAATACAAGCCGTGTATATTCTTCAGATTTCCCATTTGTTGAACCGGCCAGAAAATCTTTTAATCTTGTGAATTCAGTCGATAACCATTCTTTGTATCTGCCTGCCATTCTCAAAAACTGGATTTCACGAAGCCAGTTTGAAGGTTCAATTTCGTAAATCCAGCCATCAGCATAGGGCGAAGAATTGATCACTGACGGATCAGTGACAAGATTTTCATTAATTTCTTTTATTGTTCCCGAAACCGGCGCATAAATATTTAAATGCTTACCATCTTGTACGAGGGATAAGATTGCCTCGCTTTTTTTTACGTTCTCCCCGGGATTTTTCATTATGATCCGGGTAAAACTACCGGAAACATGCTGAAGAAAGTCATCGATACCTACTTTGACAATACCGTCTTTTTCCATAAAAACCCAGGTATGCGATTTATCGTAGTATAGACCGTTTGGAATATCCAAAGAATTTTCATCAATTGTACTGAATATTCCGGACGGATTATTTTGATGTTCTTTTAATTGCTTTTTTTTAAGACGGATTGACAAGCTCAAAATAAGTGAACCCGCAACCACCAGAACCAAAATAAGAAGTACAATTCGTTGTGCAGCATAACTATTTTCGTTCGATGCTTTGAACAGTTCAAGCTCACTTAATTTATCGATTTTGCTATTGCGTTCATTGATTACAAGTTCACTAACACCGTTGGCGTCGAGCAGCTTTTGACCATCAGAAAGAATCCATGTTAAGAATGATGTTTCAGCTTCATTGCCCGGGAGACCAATAGAAACAGAGTAAATGTTACTGATTAATGATTTTGGATATTTCCCGATCCAAACTCCCCGTGTAAATTCATTCACATTGTCATAAATTTTCTCGAAATAATCAATTTGTCTGTTTCCGTTTTTATCAATCGGAAGCAACCTGATGTTTTCTACTAAGCTATGACTGCCGGCACTGACAATATCAGTTAAATTGCAAAAAGCGATACCAAAAGGATCAGATTGAACTGCGTGAATCACATCCTGATTGCTTTGAATTTCTTTACCGTTTATCTTTGATGGAATTAAACCGAGGAAATCAGCAACCATTGATTTGTTTGTCTTATCTGGAGTAAGGTAGAAATTCAACGGAACATCCTGTCCGTTGTCAAACATTAAACTCCAATTTTGCTGACCAGGGCTTTTAAAAATATTTTTCAACTGATCAGGCGAAATTCCCTGCTCTAAAATCTGATCAAGGAATGGGTTATTGATATTAATGACCGGGACAATGATTTCACGTCCTACGACTACTTTCCACATGGATTTGTCTGCAAACTTGTGATAGTACTGATCGGAAATAAAACCTAAATCACCATCCTGATTCAATGCTTCGGTCATTTCTTCAGTACTGAGTTTCTCAACATTGATTTTTATACCGGGATTTAACGCTTTGTATTTTTCTGACCACTGGTTTGTCAGGTCATATAAGTCGGGAGAACATACAATATTAATTGTATTGACTTGCTTTGTGCCTTCTTTTTCCTTTGTTTTTTTGCTAAAGGCAACAACGGATAATAAGAGTAAAACACTTACGATAAGAAAGAATGTCTTTTTCATGACTTTAAGTTTTTATCAATGAGTAAAAGGAAATATTTCATACGAACTTTATTTGAATTAAAAGCTTGGTTTCAACTATAGTACCAAATAAAAAATTAATTGTAAGGTGTAATATATCAAGTGGTTATAAGAATTTGTGCAATAAATTTAGAAGCCAGAAGTGTTGAATATTTAAACAGTCGGCAGGTTTTATTTATGTAATAATCAGAATAACAACAAGATGGGAACGGTGTAAGTATATTCAACATATGTTTAATAAATAAACAGTACAAGGGAAAGGCGCGTACTCATTGAATTTTAGGCTACACAATTTTTATAAGTATCCTCAGAATTACAATCCATTATAATTTTTAAGGTTTTTTTTAAAATGAGAATACACATCAATGCATTTAGAATTTCTTTGGAGATAATGATATTCCATCCCAATTTAATTATAAAACCAAATGAGCAATTCTGGCTTCTGGGCAGCCATAATAGATAAAAACAAGTGAAAAAGTAATCTTGTATAATACCTTTTGATGAACTTTGGTTCAATTTGGGAATTTTCAACTAAAGTTTTTAAAACCTGCTGATGACCCTTATTAATTTCTTTAATTAATGTTTGGTGTCACTCATTGTAATTGCTATCAATTGAATTAATAAAGCTTTTTACTGGCAAAAAGCGGCAGTGAATGTTATGTTTTAAATCAATTGAAATAAATAGCCTAATACAGAAACGAAAAAAAATTATGATCAATAATGATTCAGTTTATTGTTAAAATATCGTTGGAAATAACAATGTCATTTATTACTTCAGCCATTAAGTTTTCATAAGAATAGCCAATATCAAGTATTCTAAATTATAAGTTATCAGACTGTTACGCCAATTTCAACGAGCTATAACAATCAAAACTGTTCCATTAAATTAAATCGGAGGATTTCATTGGTTTAATAATTGGAGGTCGTATTTATATTGATAAACATTCCCTTTAAAATAAAAATTTCCACTTTTTGGAATATTATGATGAAAATTAAACATGAAAACCAATGGTAGCAGTTGTTTTAATGCAAAGGTACGATTTTTGATCTACCACTTTCGATTGGAAAAAAAATAAGTACCTAAGCTTAAAACTATGATAAAAGAAAGGGAACAGCAGATAAACAACATTTTCGGTGTTTTTGATGTAATTCTTTCGGTAATTTCATTCCTCTTTGCATACATGATTCGTTCATTCGTTTTCGAAACAAATTATATTGCACAGAATGAATATCTTATCGTTGGGTTACTCATTGTTCCGACCTGGTTTGTTTTGCTAAAGTCATTGCATATGACCGAAATGCATCGTACAAAAACGTATTCAGTAATATTAGCTTCCTATTTTAAAGTGATTGTCCTCGGACTTGGGGTGATTTTCTTATTTGTCTTTTTATTTAAGCTAAATAACATTAGCCGTTTGGTTATTCTCTTTTTTGGAATAATTAATTTGATCAGTCTTTTTACAACACGCATTGGTGTTTACAAGATGATGAAATATTTCCGGACCAAAGGATACAATTCCCGAAATCTGGTTTTAATAGCTGACGATTCATCTGAGCTTTTTATTGAGAAAATCTTAAAAAATAAGGAGTGGGGTTACATTCTGAAATACATCATTACAAATTCGAGCAACCTATATAAAAAATATAAGGATGTTATTGTAGTGCATTCTGAAAGGGTCAATCTCAGAAATCTGATTGATAAAGATATTATAGATGAAGTTATTTATTGCAAAAATGACATTGATCAGACCAAATTAAAAAGTATTTTACATGATTGTGAAGAAGTCGGTGTAGTGTTCAGAATGCAGTCACAATTGTTCAGCATGTCGGCAACCAAAGCACATCTTAATCATTTTGATGAAATGCCGTTTCTTACATTCGATAATACTTCGTCCGATAAGTTTGCATTGCAGCTAAAAAACACTGTTTCATTTATAGCAGCATTTTTCATTCTGTTGATCTGGATGCCTGTAATTGTTTTAATTTCAATTGCAATAAAGCTTACTTCAAAAGGCCCGGTATTTTTTAAGCAAAAACGTGTAGGTTTGAGGGGAAGGACCTTCTATATGTTTAAGTTCAGGACTATGGTGCCGAATGCAGAGGCTTTACAAACTGAATTACTAAAGGCAAATGAAGCCGACGGTCCTGTTTTCAAAATTAAAAACGATCCAAGAATTACCAAAATAGGAAAATTCTTGCGAAAGTCAGGTTTGGATGAACTGCCTCAATTTTATAATGTGCTTAAAGGTGATATGAGCCTGGTTGGTCCGCGTCCTCCAATTCCATCGGAAGTGAAACAATATAAACGTTGGCAGCTAAGAAGGCTATCGATGAAACCGGGTATAACATGTACATGGCAAATTAAGCCGAACCGGAATGATATTTCATTTGATGAATGGATGAAGATGGATCTCCAGTACATTGACAATTGGTCCAATAAACTTGATATTCTTTTATTTATCAAAACAATAAAAACCATCCTTAAAGGGAGTGGTTCCTAATCTTTCGAATTAATATCCTATCTTAACTGCATTTGACTAATTTTACACAGTTAAACAGGTTACCTGAATTTAAAATTCATAATTTTGTAACTTAGTAAGGTGTTTCCAGTATTAATATGTGCTTTATATTGCTTATACCATGATTGTTACTACTAGCAGAAGGTTATCATTATTAAAGTTTTTTTGTTTGTTTATTTTAATTTTGGTTTTAAGTTCTTGTATTCCAAAGAAAAAAATAACATATTTACGGGAGGAAAAAAGAGCAGAGAAACAGGATACATATAAAAGTGTACGCCCGGAAAAAACTATCCAACCCTTTGATAATATCTACATTAAAATTATTTCAACAGATGATAAAACGTCCAAAGTTTTCAGTTCAGGCGGAGGAGGTGGCAACACAAGCGATATTAACCTAATAAGCTATTCGGTTGATGAAAAAGGAAATATCAATTTCCCATTTATCGGTGAAATATCCGTTAAAGACATGACTCTTAACCAGGTGCAGGATACAATACAAAGAGAGGTGAGTCAGTATTTCACCAATGTATCGATTGAGGTCAAATTTGTAAATAATACAATTTCTGTTCTTGGCGAAGTCAACAATCCTGGCGTCTATTCATTTTATAAGGATCAAATTACCATTTTTCAGGCGATTAGTTATGCCGGAGGTGTCACGGATTTCGGGAATTTAAGCAGGGTCATTCTTATCCGTGAGGAAAATAATCTTGTAAATTATCATTATCTGGATTTGACCACCAAAGACATTGTTGCATCAAACTTTTTTTATATCATCCCAAACGATATTATCGTTATAAACCCAATACGAGCTAAAATTAGAAGATTGAAAGGTTTTGATTACTCAACAATGTTATACACACTCACTACAATTATAACATTTTATTTATTGTTAAAATAACCCAGGATAAAATAAATGGCTAAACCCGGAGAAATATTTCAAAATCAGCCAGATTATAAGGCATTAATAATAAAACTATTAAGGTATAAGTACTTTTTTTTGACAACAATAATAATGTTGCTCATTCTTGCTTTCTTGTTTAATAAATTTACATCACCCAGGTATACCAATAAAACTTCACTTGTCCTTATCAAAAGTAATAATAAAGCTTTTCTGGAAGATCTGAATAAGGGTTTTGAAATGCTCATCGGCAATGAAGACGTAGAGAAGGAGATGAATGTACTGAAATCCTATTCATTAATTTACAAAACAATATTGGACCTCAACCTCGAAATTTCATACTATGTCAAAGAAGATGTCTTTCCATTTTTAAAATTACCCTTTAAATCGACCAAAGACCTTTATAAAGGTGATGCTATTGTGGAAGTTTTTTTCGACAGAACCCACGTACAACCTGTTGATTATGGAATACGTATTAAAATATTAAGTGATTCCACATTTGTATTGAAGGCAGAAGGGGATGATGTCAAGCTTTTTGATTACATAAAAAACACGACTGTACAAACCGTAAAACATTTGGTTATTGGAGGACAATATAAATTCGGTGAGGAAATTACCAATGATAATTATAAATTTACGGTATACCTTAAAGACAGTGAGCATAAATTTAAATACCCCGACTTTCAGCTTGCATTCGCTTTTAATCATCTAAATTATCTCACTGAGCTATATCAAAAAAGCCTTACTGTATCTACGCTTTCACCGAAATCTACATATATCGAGATTTCATTGAAAGGTTCGAATCCAGAGAAAATAACAGATTTTTTAAATACACTTACAAGTGTTTATCTTGAAGAGAATTTAAAAAAGAAAAATTCATATGCAAAAAATACGATTTCATTTATCGATAGCCAGATAGAAGAAATATCCGATTCATTAAAATACACTGAAACAAAACTCCAGAATTTCCGATCGAACCAGAAAGTTACAAACCTTGATTTACAAGGTGAAAAATTATCGGAGAATGTAAATGATCTTGAAAATCAAAAAGCAGGACTGGTTATCACTCAAAAATACTATGATTATATACTTGATTATTTGAAGACCAACGATGATTTCTCAAAACTTGCCGTACCTTCTTCAATGCAAGTGGATGATCCGGTTATAAATCAGCTAATCGGTAAACTTACTGAGCTAAGTAATGATCGGTTAAATTATTATGATCCCAAAAAACCTAAAAATCTTTTCTTGAAACAACTCGACAGTCAAATAACGAATTTACGAAACTCCATTATCGAAAACACAAATTATAATTTAAATAAAAACAAAATTGCATTACAGGAGATTGACAGCCGGTTGTCAAAATACTATGAGCAAATTTCCAGATTGCCAAGAACCAAACAGCAACTCGTCGGCATAGAAAGAAAATACAAACTGAACGATGAAATTTATACTTTTCTACTCGAAAAGAGGGCAGAAGCTCAGATTGCAACAGCTTCGAATGCCCCTGACTATGAAATTATCGATCCGGCTATTTATTATTCGGCAGAAATTATTTATCCCAAGAAAAAGCTGGATTATTTAATTGCCTTGGTATTGGGTTTATTTATTCCTTTTTCAATTGTAATATTAAAAGATTTCTTTAGTACTCGGATAAGAGATACGAAAGACATTGAAAACATGACCACTACTCCTATTTTGGGTCAGATAATTCATAATACAACAAAAGAAAATATTTTAATTGAAAAGTATCCAAAATCACCTATTACCGATTCATTTAGGAATGTTAGGACAAATCTGAAATATTTTACAAAAGGCAAAGAAAATATGGTCATTTTACTTACCTCATCGATGCCCGGTGAAGGTAAGACGTTTTGTTCACTTAATTTAGCCACTACATTCGCTATCTTAAAGAAAAAGACCATCATCATCGACTTTGACCTTCGTAAGCCAAATATTTACAGAAAAATCAGGCTGGATAACAAAATCGGGCTTTCCTCTTATTTTATTGATGATTCAATAAAAATAAAAGATATCATTCAGAAGAGTGAATATGCAAATCTGGATTTTATTTCTGCAGGGCCTATTCCACCAAATCCAGTTGAATTGATTGCTTCTGAAAAGACGCTTGACATATTTAAGGATCTTAAGGAATTATATGAAGTTATCATCGTTGATACAGCCCCCCTTGGCTCAATACCCGATACTTACCTGTTATTCGATTATGCAGATATAGTGATTCCTGTTATCAGAGAAAATTATACACGCAAAGTAGCACTTCAGAATAATTTATCCAGTATTCAAAATAAAAATATTAAAAATGTTGCATTGCTTGTGAATGATATGAAGATAAGGAAGAGGAGCAATAGCTATTATTATCCTTCAAAATATTATTATTCAGATCAAAAAAAGCCTTTTTTAAAAAGAATCTTTCGAAGCCGAAAAAAATTGTAGGATCAGTAAAAATATCTGACTTAGAAGTTTCATAGAAGGGATATTGGGCTTACATGATAGTTGAAAAAATTGTGTTATTTTCAGAACAAGGAGAATCGCAGTGTTAAAAAAAAACAGATTAACATATGTTTTAAGTTTTGGAGCGCTACTTCTTATAGCTGGATATTTCTGGTTTGGAAACGCATTCAATCCAATACCTCGAATTGTTTACATTGATCCGGGTAACCACAATGATCGTAGTCAAGACGGGAGTATCGATCATCCGTTTGACTCATGGTTTGATTTTACGATAAGCAGTGGAAGATCGTACCTTCAGAAAAGGGGCACTGTTTCTGACTGGGGAGACAAACAGATTCAAAAAAAGGAAGTCAACAATGTAATCATCGGCTCTTATGGAAGGGGAGTGAAGCCCGTAATAAAAAGCACAACGGATGGTGCGGTGTTTTATATCTGGGGTTTTAGCCACTGGAAAATCAAAGACATCGAATTTCGTGCACCGAACAGCTATGCGGCTGTATGGGCCCGTGGCACATACGGATCATGGACCAATCTGGAACTTGACAGTCTTGTCATTGTGGGAGGCGGTAGCGGCGGAGCTATCCATACGGATGACGGCGACTCACTGAGATCGACCCATGTAGTGATAGACAGTGTTAAACTTGATGGCTACCTGATGGGTAATACACACCATATCTATATAGGATACAACCGTATCACACATATCAATTCGACAAACGGAGGTGGCGACGGAATACAGACCACCGGTTCCTGCAATTATCCTGTTGTGGAATACAATTACATCGATCGTTCCACGGATCCCGGAAATAAATTCTGCGTTATAATGAACGGAGCAAGTGAAAGCACAAAGGTAAAAGGTGCCATTATCAGGTATAATAAGTTAATTGGGCTTAACGATTCGGTAAATGGGGGGTGTATATATTTGGAGCACACTGAAAGTGTTGATGTTTATGGAAATAATTTTTATTCTTTCGAAAATAGAACCCTGAGAGGGACAAGCTGTGCAGCTACGGCGCATGGTGTTAGGATTTATTACAATATTTATCATGCAGGTTTTAAATGGTGTATCTGGGACGATGCTGGAGCAGAAATCTATAACAATATCCTTATCAGTCCTGTAACCCGGAGCATTAATACTTGTTCAGAAACAAGATTCAAAAACAATATTTTTTATATTAGCCCTTCAGCATGGTGTGGGTCAGGGTTACATAGTAATAATTGTTATTACAAAGTGAATGACACACCAATTGAAACTGGTGAAGTAATTGGAGATCCCATATTTGTTGATTTTAAAAACGACAATTTTCATCTTCAAAAATCATCTCCATGTATTGATGCAGGGGCAAATGTTCATTTGACCAGTGATTACAGCCGATCTTCAGTACCTGAAAATGAAAACCCCGATATTGGAGCTTTTGAATTCAAAAATAATTGATTTCCTGTCTGTTGGTAATGCTGATTTCCTATTTCTGATCTTCGCGGAAAATAGAAGGTTAAATTCCACTTAAAATTTGATCATTCCAAACAGAGAATCATTCGAAAATTGATTCCCCCACATTAAAATCTTTAATATATGTGAAATCGGATATATTTTATTACTAATACGGATAAAATTATGTGGTTTTTATTTAATCAAAAAAATATAAATTGCTAAATATGAGATAGATGTGTTTGTTTTTTTTGAATTGGCATAATTATTAATTCTGCAGCAACTAAAACTATATGTGTAAACGGTTGAAAACTATAGAAATTAATAATTCAAATCAAAAAAAGTATGAAAACTGGACAAGTCTACTCTAAAACTAATTACCTACCACTACGATTCAAATTTATTGTTTTAACATTACTATTAATATTATTTTATACTACACTTATTTTTGCACAAAACACAGTCTATATTGATCCGGGGAATGGGGGTGACCCAGGACAAAACGGGAGCATCGACCACCCCTATGACTCATGGTTTGATTTTTCGATAGCAGCAGGCAAGACATATTTACAGAAACGGGGAACCGTATCGAACTGGGGGAACAACCAGGTACAGAAAAACGGGGTCAGCAATGTGACCATCGGGGCTTATGGAACAGGAGCCAAGCCTGTAATAAAAAGTACAACAGGCGGAGCTGTTTTTTATATTTGGGGATTTAACCACTGGAAGATCCATAACCTCGAATTCAGGGCACCGAACAGCTATGCAGCCGTATGGGCCCGTGGCACATACGGATCATGGACCTACCTGGAACTAGACAGCCTTGTCATCGTAGGAGGAGGAAGTGGCGGAGCGATCCATATGGATGACGGTGATTCACTAATATCGACCCATGTAGTGATAGACAGTGTTAAACTGGATGGCTACCTGATGGGAAACACCCACCATATTTACATCGCATACAATCACATCACACATATCAACTCAACAGACGGAGGCGGAGACGGGATACAAACAACCGGAGCCTGCAATTATCCGGTATTAGAATACAACTATATCGATCGCTCGACCGATCCGGGGAATAAGTTCTGCATCATCATGAATGGTGCAAGCGAAAGTACACGAGTAAAAGGAGCCATCATCCGTTATAATCATCTGATAGGTTTGAATGACCCCGCTGATGGAGGATGTATCTACCTGGAACACACGGAGAGTGTGGACGTGTATGGCAACGATATCTATGCCTTCAACAACGTGACCCTTCGAGGAACGAGCTGTGCCAGCACAGCTCATGGTGTAAGGATTTATTACAATATCTATCATGCAGGATTTAAATGGTGCATTTGGGATGATGCCGGAGCAGAAATCTATAACAATATCCTGATCAGCCCGACGACACGGAGTATAAGCACCTGTTCAGCGACAAAATTCAGGAATAATATTTTCTACATCAGTCCATCAGCATGGGGAGGATCGGGAACACACAGCAACAATTGCTATTACAATGTGACCAATCCCCCATCCGAAACTGGAGGTATCATAGCCAATCCGCAGTTTGTGGATTATACGAATGGAAATTTTCATTTGCAAAGCACATCCCCATGTATTAACTCGGGATACGAGCTAGGATTACCCTGCGATTTTGAAGGGACACCAGTTCCCCAGGGTCCCTCACCAGACAAAGGCTCCTATGAATGGATGGATAATTCAGGGACAAACAATCCTCCACAGATCAATGCACAAACCTTTAGTGTTCCCGAAAATACGAGTAATGGTACACAGGTAGGAATAGTAATAGCAACCGATCCTGATGCCGGCCAAACATTAACCTATTCGATCATTTCCGGAAATACCAACAATGCATTCCAAATCGGATCGACATCAGGTGCGTTGTCAGTGAACAATAGTTCAGCTTTAAATTATGAAACGAACCCAACGTTCACCCTTGTAGTAAAGGTACAGGATAACGGATCAGGCAGTCTTTCGGATCAGGCGAATATTACAGTGAACCTGACGGATGTAAATGAACCTCCTCAGATCAGTAACCAGACATTCAGTGTGCCGGAGAATACAGCCAATGGTCAGCAGGTTGGAACAGTAGCAGCCAGTGACCCGGATAACGGACAATCTTTGTCGTTTTCAATTATATCAGGTAACACAGACAATGCTTTTCAGATCGGATCAACTTCTGGTACTTTGACTGTAAACAATAGTTCAGCATTAAATTTTGAAACAAATCCAACCTATACCCTTGTGGTCAAAGTTCAGGATAACGGTGCAGGAACTCTATCGGATCAGGCGAATATTACGATAAACCTGTACAGATGTGAATGAACCTCCTCAGATCAGTGATCAAAATTTCAATGTGGCAGAAAATACATCTATTGGTCACAGGTTGGAACAGTTGCAGCCAGTGACCCGGACAACGGACAATCTTTGCCTTCACACTATTGACAGGGAATACGGATAATGCTTTTGAACTTAATACCACAACAGGCTTGTTAACGGTATCAAACAGTGCTGCTTTAAATTCATCGGTAAATCCGGTGTTTACACTGATGGTTGAAGTTACAGACAACGGCTCCGGGAATTTAACGGACCAGGCAACAGTTATAGTAAATGTAACGGACGTGAATCAGCCTCCGCAAATCAACAATCAGACTTTCACTATTGAAGAAAACACCGCGAACGGTCAGGAGGTAGGAACAGTCATCGCCTCTGATCCTGATGCCGGCCAGACATTGACCTATTCAATTCAGTCAGGAAATACAGACAATGCGTTCCAGATCGGATCAGCAACAGGAATACTTGCTGTAAATAACAGTTCAGCTTTAAATTATGAGGCAAACCCAACATTCACACTCGTAATAAAAGTACAGGATAATGGAGCAGGAACACTATCGGATCAGGCGAATATTACGATTAACCTGACAGATGTAAATGAACCGCCTCAGATCAATGATCAAACTTATTCTGTTGAAGAAAACTTATCGAACAATCAAAACGTTGCAAATGTAGTCGCTTCTGACCCTGACAATGGGCAATCACTCGATTATTACATTATTTCAGGAAATGATAACGGTGCATTCAGAATTTTGAAGAATACCGGAGCCATTAAGGTTAATAACAGCGAAGCTTTGAATTACGAAAATATTCAGGAATTCAATCTTATAGTACAGGTTGTTGATAATGGAGCAGGTAGCCTTACAAACCAGGCTGAAATTACAGTTAATTTGATTGATATAAATGAACCGCCGGCAATTACTGAGCAAGATTTTAATGTTCAGGTTAACTCAAATCAATTAAGTTTTGATCTGAACAATAATATCGTTGATATAGATACTATCGAAGCGAACGATCCTGACATAGGACAGAATATTACCTATGCAATCACAAAGGGAAACAATCAGGGATTGTGGGAAATTGATCCGAATACAGGATTCCTGCGGTTAGTAGAGCCTTGGAACCTCCATCATAATCCCAATTATACTTACCACATAGATGTAACGGTGACAGATAACTCCGAACAACATTTATTTTCAACGGCTAATATTAATATAAGTGTTGCGATAGTGAGCGGCAATAATGATCAGGACGATAACAATCCGGGTTTACTACCGGAGGACCATCAGATTGTAATGGAATGTAACATTTATCCAAACCCGGCAAGACAATCTTTAGTTGTTGATGTACAGAATATGGACGATTCCAAATTAACAATAAGTATAATAAATACCGCGGGCGAAATATTATATGAAAAAGATTATGTAGAATTTATGGGTTATGTAAAGGATAATTTGGATGTTTCAACCTTAAGCAGGGGATTTTATTTAATGAGATTCAAGAATGGTTCCGCATGCAAATTGAAAAAATTGATTTTAATTAAATAAAAAAAATCCCGGTTGATGCCGGGATTTTTTTTGCATTTATGATCACACTTTGTTGGTGAGATTATCAATCGAATCAAGTTTAGTTTATATAGGATTCATTGATTATATATGAATTTTATTGTGATTGATAGCGACTTGGAAACACTCCTGGTTATAAACTGTACATTTTTCAGAGCCATATAATATGGTAAGGTAATTTATATAGTATAACTCTATCCTTCCTTTGTGCTTCTGCATGAAAGTGAATAACAAAACGAAAATATTACAGAAATTCACATCCCAAATTTAATTTCCCAAAATGAGAATAATATTATGTTAATAATTGATATAATTAAAGTTAATAAAGTTTATATATATTTTATAATCAATATAATAATGAAAATCTGTTTGTTTAATAAAAAATAAAAATAATCTTTATTTTGGAATTCTTTTTTTAATTTAATTTGCAAGTAATATGATCATTGATTTCTTGATTCAATAAGGATAAATTTTATGTGACATTTTCACGAACCGGAGATTTAATTATTAAACAAAATTTACGGATCAAAATTTTCTATACGTACTAAATCTTTATCACAAAGTCGGTGATTATATATTATTTAAAATTCATTTTATGGCTGAAATTTAAATAGTTAACTAACAAAAACTATAAACTTACTAAACAAAGAGTATCATGAAAAATCTTTTTATCAGGGTAGCCATTATTGTGCTAACTGTATTCTCATATACAACCATTATTTCACAGAATGTAATCTATATTGATCCGGGGAATGGGGGCGACCCAGGACAAAACGGGAGCATCGACCACCCGTATGACTCATGGTTTGATTTTTCGATTGCAGCCGGGAAGACCTATTTACAAAAACGGGGAACCGTATCGAACTGGGGAAACAACCAGATACAGAAAAACGGGATCAGCAATGTGACCATCGGGGCCTATGGAACAGGTGCCAAGCCTGTAATAAAAAGTTCAACAGGCGGAGCTGTTTTTTATATTTGGGGATTTAACCACTGGAAGATCCATAACCTCGAATTCAGGGCACCGAACAGTTATGCAGCTGTATGGGCGCGAGGTACATATGGAGCTGGACCTACCTTGAATTAGATAGCCTTGTCATCAAGGGAGGAGGAACCGGGGAGCGATCCATCTGGATGACGGGGATTCACTAGTGTCGACATATGTGGTGATAGATAGTGTCAAGCTGGATGGCTATCTGATGGGAAACACCCACCATATTTACATCGGATACAACCATATTACGCATATCAACTCAACAGATGGAGGAGGAGATGGGATACAACGGAGCCTGCAACTATCCGATATTAGAATATAATTATATCGACGGTCGACCGATCCGGGGAATAAGTTCTGCATCATCATGAATGGTGCAAGCGAAAGTACACGAGTAAAAGGAGCCATCATCCGTTATAATCATCTGATAGGTTTGAATGACCCCGCTGATGGAGGATGTATCTACCTGGAACACACGGAAAATGTGGACGTGTATGGCAACGATATCTATGCCTTCAACAACGTGACCCTTCGAGGAACGAGCTGTGCCAGCACAGCTCATGGTGTAAGGATTTATTACAATATCTATCATGCAGGATTTAAATGGTGCATTTGGGATGATGCCGGAGCAGAAATCTATAACAATATCCTGATCAGCCCGACGACACGGAGTATAAGCACCTGTTCAGCGACAAAATTCAGGAATAATATTTTCTACATCAGTCCATCAGCATGGGGAGGATCGGGAACACACAGCAACAATTGCTATTACAATGTGACCAATCCCCCATCCGAAACTGGAGGTATCATAGCCAATCCGCAGTTTGTGGATTATACGAATGGAAATTTTCATTTGCAAAGCACATCCCCATGTATTAACTCGGGATACGAGCTAGGATTACCCTGCGATTTTGAAGGGACACCAGTTCCCCAGGGACCCTCACCAGACAAAGGCTCCTATGAATGGATGGATAATTCAGGGACAAACAATCCTCCACAGATCAATGCACAAACCTTTAGTGTTCCCGAAAATACGAGTAATGGTACACAGGTAGGAATGGTAATAGCAACCGATCCTGATGCCGGTCAAACATTAACCTATTCGATCATTTCCGGAAATACCAACAATGCATTCCAAATCGGATCGACATCAGGTGCGTTGTCAGTGAACAATAGCTCAGCTTTAAATTATGAAACGAACCCAACGTTCACCCTTGTAGTAAAGGTACAGGATAACGGATCAGGCAGTCTTTCAGATCAGGCGAACATTACAGTGAACCTGACGGATGTAAATGAACCTCCTCAGATCAGTAACCAGACATTCAGTGTGCCGGAGAATACAGCCAATGGTCAGCAGGTTGGAACAGTAGCAGCTACCGACCCGGACAACGGACAATCTTTGTCGTTTTCAATCCTTAGTGGAAATACGAACAATGCATTTGCGCTAAATTCATCTTCCGGTATATTAATCGTTTCTAATAGCTCGGCACTCAATAATTCCATAAATCCGGTTTTTTACCTGATGGTTTCAGTTACTGATAATGGTGCGGGGAATTTAGTCGGACAGGCAATAATTACTGTCAATGTTGTCGATATGAATCAGCCACCACAAATCAATAATCAAACATTCATCATTCCCGAAAATACTGAGAACGGGCAACAAGTCGGGACCATAGCAGCTACCGACCCGGATGATGGCCAAACGTTAACTTTTTCAATATTGTCAGGAAATACTGAAAATGCCTTTCATGTCGCTTCATCAACGGGTATTCTCTCAGTTAACAATGGTTTAGCTTTGAATTATGAAGTGAATCCGACTTTCACGCTCGTAATAAAGGTGCAGGATAATGGTGCTGGGATGTTATCGGATCAGGCAAATATCACAATAAACCTGACAGATGTAAATGAACAGCCAGTAATAAATCCACAGACTTTCAATATAGCAGAGAACAGCCCTAACGGACAACAGATAGGGACGGTTATCGCTACTGATCCTGATATCGGTCAGTCGTTGAATTATTCAATTTTGATCAGGAAATACAAACAGTGCTTTCAATATCAATTCATCAGACTGGGTTACTTACAGTCAATAACAGCGCTGCATTAAATTTTGAACATTCAGATTTTCTCCCTTGTTGTAAAGGTACAGGATAACGGAGTCTGAACTGTCGAATGTTTCAGTGATCAAGGTTGAACTGATTGATATTAACGAGCCACCCGAATTAAATTACCAGTTTTTTACTATTTCTGAAAATTCACCGAACGGTCAACAAGTAGGTACTGTTCTGGCATCAGATCCGGATAATGGGCAATCACTTACATATAGCATTAATGCGGGGAATGCGAACAATGCATTCCAAATTGGTTCATCTACTGGGATTTTGAAGGTAAATAATAGTTTAGCCCTGAACTTTGAAAATTTAGCCTACATATTACTAGTTGTAAAAGTTCAGGATAATGGTATTGGAAATTTAGCATGTACAGGAATGATAAAGGTTATTCTGAATGATATAAATGAGCCACCGCAGTTAAACAATCAAAATTTCAGTATACAAGAAACCCGGTTACCGGGCAACAAGTGGGCACTGTGATAGCTACTGATCCAGATGAAGGCCAAACTCTTACCTACTCAATTCAGTCGGGAAATACGGATAATGCTTTCCAGATCGGTTCAGCTACCGGAATATTAACGGTAGATAATGGCTCGGCACTTAATTATGAAATAAATCCATCAATTATATTCGTTGTAAAAGTGCAGGATAATGGATTGGGAAATCTTGTGGATGCTGCTATTGATAAAAGTTTTGCTTACTGATGTAAATGAACCCCCCGTTGTTAACAATCAGTCGCTTACTGTGCCGGAACATGCTCCCTATGGTCATTTTGTTGGAAATGTTATAGCTGGAGATCCGGATAACGGACAAACATTGACTTATAACATTCAAGCAGGTAATACAAATGATGCTTTCTATATCAATTCTTCTAACGGTAAATTATTTGTGAATAACAGTTCGGCCCTTGATTATAATACACAAGAGGTTTTCCATCTTTTAATCAGAGTAATGGACAACGGTGAAGGAAATCTTATCGATTATGGCCTTATTACGGTGACATTGTTGGATATTTTTGACCAGGATCCGGATCAGCAAAATGACTCTGTTGCAACTGGAATAAATGCCCTTAATGAAAATGACCGAATTCAAATATTCCCAAATCCGGCAGATAATTATTTAAATATTCATCTGGAAAATATTGGTTCTCCGAAGGTTCAAATTTCCTTAACAAATGATATTGGTGAAATTATTGGACAGTTTGAAGAAGCAGCTGGTTCAGGATCTTATAATAAAAAGATAAATGTATCAGGTCTTAGCAAAGGACTTTACTTTGTTCGGATCAGAAATGGGAACTTAACATTTGTAAAAAAATTCATCAAACATTAATACTTTTTCAAATTTAGTGATCACCTAATAGCAAACTGAATCTGTACAGGTTATTAAATGACTTTTGGATAGCTTTAACTAATGTAAATTGTTGGTTAAAAGTTTGCCCAAAAGTCATTTTTTTAAGAATTTGAGTGCTTAATTGTCGATTTATTGTCAGTGACACTATATTTGTAAGCACAAATATTTGTAAATCAATTATTAAGATCGGATATCTATCCCCTTTTCGAAATAATGATCTCTCTCAAATCATGATAAAAATTTTCTACGATATCGGATAAACTTATTCGGTATCGTAGAATCATTTTGTCATCGGAATTCAGAAATTAAATTTTAGTTCCCACCATATCAAATGAATGGATGCCGTATACAAATTGGCACAATTGTGTTACAACCTTGACCGACTACACTGGATCAAAAAGATTCAGAACTTGTACTAACTAATAATTCTAAAGACTACTAGGTATGAAAACAAATCGCAATTGTTCTTTGATAGCAAATTTCTTTAATATTAAATTCACTTTTTTATTACTGATATTTTTTACTTTTATATACTCATCATCAATTTTTTCTCAAACTGTCTATATCGATCCGGGAAACGGGGGAGACCCTGGACAAAACGGAAGTATAGATCATCCGTACGATTCATGGTTTGACTTTTCGATTGCAGCGGGGAAGACCTATTTACAAAAAAGGGGAACCGTGTCGAACTGGGGAAACAGTCAGGTTCAGAAGAATGGAGTCAGCAATGTAATCATCGGCGCTTACGGAACAGGGGCTAAGCCTGTAATCAAAAGCTCAACAGGTGGTGCTGTGTTCTATATTTGGAGTTTCGACCACTGGAAAATCCAAAACATTGAATTCCGTGCACCAAACAGTTATGCAGCCGTTTGGGCTCGAGGTACATACGGAACATGGACAAACCTTGAACTTGATAGTTTAGTAATAATAGGTGGTGGAAGTGGTGGAGCAATCCATACAGATAATGGAGATTACATTTCTTCGACACACATTGTGATAGACAGTGTTAAACTGGATGGCTACCTGATGGGAAATACCCACCATATTTATATTGCCTATAATCATATCACACACATAAACTCAACAGACGGTGGAGGAGACGGGATACAGACCACCGGAGCCTGTAATTATCCGGTATTAGAATACAACTATATCGATCGCTCGACCGATCCGGGAAATAAATTTTGTATTATCATGAATGGTGCTAGCGAAAGTACCCGTGTAAAAGGAGCCATCATCCGTTATAATCATCTGATAGGACTGAATGACCCTTCGGATGGAGGTTGTATCTACCTTGAACACACGGAAAGTGTGGACGTCTATGGCAACGATCTCTATTCCTTTAATAATGTTACATTGAGGGGAACAAGCTGTGCAAGTACAGCCCAGGGTGTTAGGATTTATTACAACATTTATCATGCAGGTTTCAAATGGTGTATCTGGGATGATGCAGGAGCAGAAATCTATAACAATATCCTGATCAGCCCGACGACACGGAGTATAAGCACTTGTTCGGCGACAAAATTCAGGAATAATATTTTCTACATCAGTCCATCAGCATGGGGAGGATCAGGAACACACAGCAACAACTGCTATTACAATGTAACCAATCCTCCTTCAGAAACAGGAGGCATCGTAGCCAACCCGCAATTTGTGAATTATACAAATGGTGATTTTCACTTACAAAGTACATCCCCATGTATTAATTCGGGTTACGAACTAGGATTACCATGTGATTTTGAAGGGACACTAGTTCCCCAGGGTCCCTCACCAGACAAAGGCTCCTACGAATGGATGGATAATTCAGGGACAAATAATCCTCCACAAATTAATGCACAAACCTTTAGTATTCCTGAAAATACGAGTAATGGTACACAGGTAGGGATGGTAATAGCAACCGATCCTGATGCCGGCCAAACATTAACCTATTCGATCATTTCCGGAAACACAAACAATGCTTTCCAAATCGGATCGACATCAGGTGCTTTGGTAGTGAACAATAGTTCAGCTTTAAATTATGAAACGAACCCAACGTTCACCCTTGTAGTAAAGGTACAGGACGACGGATCAGGCAGTCTTTCAGATCAGGCGAACATCATAGTGAACCTGACGGATGTGAATGAACCTCCTCAGATCAGTAACCAGACCTTCAGTGTTGCTGAAAACACTTCAAATGGTACACAGGTAGGTATAGTATCTGCAAGTGATCCGGATGCAGGGCAGATATTAACCTATTCAATTATTTCAGGTAATACTAATAATGCTTTCCAGATCAATTCACCATCGGGACAACTGAAGGTGAATAATAGTTCAGCACTCAATTTTGAAACTACTCCTACGTTTACCCTCTTATTAAAAGTGCAGGATAACGGCACGGGCAGTCTTTCTAATCAGGCAAACGTGACAGTAAACCTGATGGATGTAAACGAACCTCCGCAAATCAATAACCAGACATTCAGTGTATCGGAAAATACGCCGAATGGAGAGCAGGTCGGTCAGGTAACAGCAACTGACCCGGATAATGGACAGTCGCTGACATATTCGATTTTGAACGGAAATACAAATAACGCTTTTGCTCTGAATTCGACAAACGGTATCTTGACAGTAGCAAATAGTTCTGCCTTGAATGCTTCGGTAACCCCTGAGTTTTATCTCACGGTGGTCGTTACAGATAACGGTTCAGGAAATTTAAACGATCAGGCGACAGTGACTGTGAATGTAACCGATGTAAATCAGCCCCCGGTGATCAGCAACCAGACTTTTAGTGTCGCTGAAAATACACCCAATGGTCAATCTGTGGGTACAGTTGTTGCGATAGACCCTGATGCAGGCCAATCCCTGACTTATTCAATACAATCAGGAAATACCTTAAATGCATTCCAAATTGGTTCTACTTCAGGATTACTAACAGTAAATGACAGTTCAGCGCTTAATTTTGAAACGAATCCAACCTTCTTACTTGTGGTTAAGGTTCAGGACAATGGATCAGGTAGCCTTTCAGATCAGGCTACTATCTCAGTAAATCTGACGGATGTAAATGAACTTCCGGTAATTTTGAATCAGACATGTTCGCTCTTTCTATCTACTCAAAGTTTACAGTTAGTTGGTACCGTAGCTGCTTCCGATCCCGATGCAGGTCAATCTTTGAATTACTTTATTATTTCCGGTAATGAATATCAAGCGTTTAAATTAATTTCAATCACTGGTAAATTATACGTGTTTGGTAATAAAATACCATTGTACCTCAATACGTCGACATTTAATCTAACAGTGGAAGTACAGGACGATGGCTCGGGTAACCTTAGTAGCCAGGCAATTATCACAGTTCAAATTTTAGGGATATCCGGCTGGCCTGTTGCAGCGAAAAATATGTATACTGAAATAGCCATACCACAGGGCAACGGGATTACTGAATCATATGAAATAGGTAATGTAACAACGGGAAGCCTTTCGGAAGGAAAGGCATTCACCTATTCAATTGTTGATAACGACGAAAACGGCCTGTTTGTAATCAATCCGGAATCAGGATTGTTAAAGCTGACTGATGCTTCAACACTGAGTTTTGAAGGATTAAATCATTACACATTGTATATTGACACTAAGGATGATGATGGCAATACGCTCTACATTACAGAGGTGAATGTAACAATCAAAGCTACGGCTGACGGAGATTATGAAAACAGGTCATTAAATGGATTATCGGATGAAAAAGGTATTGATTGTAACCTCTTTCCAAATCCGGCTACTGATTTTGTAACCATTGAAGTGACGAATATCAGGAACCACAATGTTCGGATCATCATTTCAGATGGAAGCGGAAAAATCGTATACAACCGTGAATTTATCGAATCGGGCAATACTATGAAAAACCGGCTGGACGTTTCAAATTTCAGCAAAGGAATGTATTTTGTCAGTGTTCAAAATGGAACGGATATCAAATACAATAAATTTATTAAGTTTTAATTATTAAGCCCCCGGTTTTATCGGGGGCTTTTTTTTTATATACTCAATCCTTGAGAACAAGAGAAATCACCAGAATTAGTTGTCTTATCTATTTGCCGATACAAAAATTAGAGAAAATATTCCCAAGCATTTCTTCCGTAGTTATTTCGCCGGTTATTTCACCGAGATGATGCAAGGCTTTCCTTATATCTATGGCTATGAGGTCGGACGAAATGTTGCTTAGAAATCCATTTTCAACGTCAATTACAGCTTGTTGCGATTTTAGTAAGGCTTCATAATGTCGTGTGTTTGAAACAAGCGTATTATCAACTGCTTTAGCATCTTCGACCAGCGTAGAAAGCATATCGACAATTAGGTTAATATTTTCTTTTCGTTTTGCCGATACGAAGATACAATCCATTTCAACCAATGACGAAAATCCTTTCGGCGATTCGACCAGTAAATCCGTTTTATTGGCAATGAGGATAAATTTTTTTTCACCTGCTAATCCGTTTGGCATCTTGTTGATGTGTTCTCTGAAGTCGAAGAGCGTGGTTTCAATTTCTTCCATGCTTGATTCGCTTACATCAAAAACGTACAATATAATTTTAGCCTGATTTATTTTTTCATAGGTTCTTTCGATGCCGATACTTTCAATCGTATCGGATGATTCTCTCAGTCCGGCCGTATCGATGAACCTGAAGGATACTCCGTTTATGACGATCGTATCTTCTATCGTATCACGCGTAGTTCCCGGTATTTCAGAAACAATGGCCCGTTCTTCATTTAAAATGGCATTCAACAGCGTTGATTTTCCTACATTTGGTTCACCCACAATGGCTACCGGTATTCCTTTTCGGATTACATTGCCCAATGAAAATGAACGGATCAACTCTTCAAGTTCAACTTTCAGCAATTTAACCAATTCCTTGAGCTGATCCCTGTTAGCAAATTCTACATCCTCTTCGCTAAAGTCGAGTTCAAGTTCGATAAGGGAGGCAAAATCCAACAACTGTTGCCGTAATTCTTTTATTTTACTTGAAAAATTTCCGCGCATCTGATTGATGGCAAGATCATGTGATGTTTTTGAAGGGGCAGAAATGAGGTCGGCAACAGCCTCAGCCTGCGACAAATCAAATTTCCCATTCAAAAAAGCACGCATTGTAAATTCACCGGGTTGTGCAAGGCGCAGTCCTTCACCAATTAATGCCTCCATGATCTTTTGTCGAATGTATTCTGACCCATGACAGGAAATCTCAACCGAATCTTCACCGGTATATGATTGGGATCCCTTGAAGACACTTACCAGTACCTCGTCAATGATTTCTGATTTCGAAACGATATCCCCTAAATGTATGGTATGTGTAGGTACCTCAGATAGGATGGTTTTTTTATTCCTCGGACGAAATAAATGTTCGCTTGCCTTGAATGCATTTTTGCCAGAAATCCGGATCACTGCAATGGCACTTGAACCCGGAGGAGTTGCCGTTGCGCATATTGTATCGTCAAGCGATAAAGAAAGGAGTGCCTGATTCATAGTTTCCAGTGTTTGAATTATTACTCATACAAAATTAAGGAATTATTGTTATCTCAAATTTCAAATCCTTTATATTTGCAGCCTCTAAAGAAAATGACAAAAAATGAGTGTATTGGTAAATAAAGATTCCCGGATTGTCGTACAGGGATTCACAGGAAAAGAAGGCACGTTTCATGCTGAGCAGATGATCGAATACGGGACCAACGTTATTGGCGGTGTAACTCCCAGGTAAAGGGGGACAATCGCATTTAGAACGACCGGTGTACAATACAGTAAAGGATGCTGTTAAAAAAGGAGGTGCAAATGTTTCCCTGATTTTTGTACCACCCGCTTATTCTGCAGATGCGATCATGGAAGCAGCCGACTCGGGAATAAAGGTTATTATTTGCATTACCGAAGGAATTCCGGTTCAGGATATGGTAAAAGTGAAGGAATACCTTAAAGGGAAAGATTGTCGTCTGATTGGTCCGAATTGTCCCGGGGTGATTACACCAGGTGAGGCAAAAGTCGGTATTATGCCGGGATTCATCCACATGCCGGGAAAAATCGGGATTGTTTCCCGCTCGGGCACATTGACTTATGAAGCTGTCGACCAGTTGACAAAACTTGGATTAGGTCAATCTACTGCCATCGGTATTGGTGGTGATCCAATTATCGGCACAACTACTAAGGAGGCTGTAGAATTGTTTATGAACGACCCCGATACGGAAGCCATTGTTATGATTGGTGAAATAGGTGGAAACATGGAAGCCGAAGCAGCTTACTATATCCGTGATCATGGCACCAAACCGGTTGTCAGTTTTATTGCCGGTGCGACGGCACCTAAAGGGAGGACCATGGGCCATGCCGGAGCTATCATAGGTGGTAAATCAGATACAGCCGAAGCTAAAAAACAAATCCTAAAATCTTGCGGAGTGCATGTGGTTGAATCACCTGCCGAGATAGGAAATACCTTGGCCAGGGTACTCTCAAAAGAATAAACTTTTTTTAAATAGTTATTGCTAATAAGGTAAAATCCAGGCATCCTTGTATTTGGAAGGAAGTTCTTTTTTTGCCTGGTGGGCCAGTTCTTTGGTAGAATAATCGCCCAGCGAAATTCGAAATTTATTATCTTTAATTACAACTTTTGCCTTGCTGAATCCCTCTTTTAGGTATTTTTTTAGATGAATTCTTGCCTCGTTCAGCGAATTGTAATTTCCATAAATCAAATAATATTTACCACTTGCGGTCGAAACAACCTGAGGCTCGGTCTGAACGACAGGGGGTTCATTTTTTACGACCGTATCGCTGCCGCATACCTTTATTTCTGTTTCAACATCGGGTTCCTGACCGAACCACGCACTTGCAAAACCACCGTCGATACTCACACCCAATGCATTCCATGAATAAATTTCCCAATCTTTGGCATTTGTCATCATCGCCCTGGCTGCTGCCGTCTCCCGCCATTGATCAAATGCTTTATCGGCATTGGCTTCACGGTTCTCCCAGTAAACCAGTTCATAACCAAATCCCTCGTAATTTGTCATTTCTCTGGGTTTAACCTGCATGCACATTTTATTCTTTGCATCTCCTTCAAAACAGCAGGGAGTCCATTTTCCTTTATTACTCCAGCTATGAAAATTGCAGGTATTTGTATCGGGATTGTTGGTGATCAAATCCTTTACATGCTGATGCGCAACATAACTTAGGGATTTTGATAGTTGTGCAGGAGGAAGCTTGAGAGTTTTCCGGTAGGAATTCACAAGCTTAAAAAGTTTATATTCCTCTTTTGAAACGCAGAAATCATCCGGAATCTGATTTTGACCTAAAGATGGCAGTGTAAAGGAAAGTTGGACAATAATTAATACAAAATATAATATTGTATTGAAATAATTACTCTTCATAGCGGATAATTTCCTGTCAAATTTAGATAAAAACTTTGTATGTGAGAATTCAGTCATTTTAATCTCGTTCAGATTAGAGTGAAAAGTTTTGAATGATAAAACATTTCCTATATATTTGTCTCACTTAAATAATACGTAAAATAAAATATCATGCGAAAACTTACTATTCTTTTACTTGCTTTTGTCCTTTCAGTTTCAATTTTTGCACAGATTCCGTCAACATTTGACCTGAGAAATGTTAACAATCACAATTATGTGAGTTCAGTAAAAAGTCAGACCGGAGGTACCTGCTGGACACACGGTACTATGGCTGCCATTGAAGGAAACCTAATGATGAATGGTAGCTGGGTGGATACACTGTCAGACACTGAACCAAATTTAGCCGAATATCATCTCGACTGGTGGAACGGTTTCAACCAGCATTTTAATGAAGATCTGGAACCACCGACGGGTTTGGGCCTTGAAGTTCACCAGGGTGGTGATTACCGAGTGTCTTCTGCTTACCTTACCAGGGGCGAAGGTGCAGTTTACAGTCCTGATGCAAATGATAATACGGAACTTGATGATAACTGGTATCCGTCGGCTCCTGAAAGGTTCGATACATCCTATTCAATTTATTACCCGAGGGACATTGAATGGTTTACTGTAGGGGATAACCTCGAAAATATCGATCTGGTCAAGCAAAAAATAATGGAAAACGGTGTCATGGCAACTTGTATATGTTACAGTAGTAGTTTTATGAACAACCAGTACAACCATTATCAACCACCTTCGAGCAATCTTGATCCGAACCATTCTGTATCGATCATCGGCTGGGATGATTCACATGTTACCCAGGCACCTCTCCCCGGGGCATGGCTTACTAAAAACAGTTGGGGCTCCGGCTGGGGTAATGGAGGTTTTTTCTGGATTTCCTATTACGACAAACATGCCGGTCATCATCCCGAAATGGGTGCAGTCTCCTTTTCGAACACCGAACCGTTTCATTACAAAAAAGTTTACTATCATGACTACCACGGGTGGAGGGATACAAAAACGAATACTACAGAAGCGTTTAATGCATTCACGATTGATGAAGACGAAGCCATTGCCTCGGTCAGTTTTTTCACTGCTGCCGATAATGTGGACTACACAATAAAGATCTATGATGCTTTTGACGGAGCAACACTTACAGGCGAGCTTGCTGCCAAATCAGGTCATATAGATTATACAGGATTTCATACGGTCGATCTGGAAACACAAGTTGAATTTGTTGCCGGTGACGACTTTTATGTCTACCTATACCTATCTGACGGCGGCCAGCCCTACGACCGTACTTCGGAAGTGCCGGTGCTGTTAGGATCTTCAGGCAGGACGGTCGTTTCCTCATCAGCAAGTCCCGGTGAAAGCTATTATTACGACGGCAAAGGCTGGATCGATTTTTACAACTACGATGATCCTTCAGGATACCAGAATACCGGAAATTTCTGTATCAAGGCACTGGCTGTAAACAGTCCCGCTACAGGTATCGATTTGGGTTCACGGCAGGAAAATACCTTCCTAGGCCAGAATTTTCCCAATCCTTTCACAACGACAACGACGATTACTTTCTCATTAGACGGTTATTCCTCGGTGGAAATCACGGTTGTAAATACAATGGGCCAAATGGTAAGAACATATAAATTCAATGGACTTCAGCAGGGGCAGCATCGCATTGAATGGGATGGAAAAACCGATGGGGGTGTTATTGCCGGTCCGGGCGTATACTTTTATTCACTTAAAGTAAATCATAACCTGATAAGTACGAAGCAAATGCTAAAAGTGAATTGACATATTTCTAACAATAGAATTGAGAAAGGCTGTCCTTCACCGGATGGCCTTTTTTGTTTTAGTAAGTTAATCCGATTGTTGAAACTGACTCAACTTGCGTAATCTATGGTAAAATTCGATAAATTTGACCGGCTTATTTTATTCTACAGAGTTAATCGGAAGTTTTCGCACGATGTTGTGACTTTCCCAAATGCGATAAGACTTATTCAGTGTAAAGTTGCCTGGAGATTTTTATGGCATTCAGGCTGGAAGAGAGAAGCCAACAAAAATTTAAAAAGCAGAATGGGTAAAATATTTTAACTTTACCGGAGTTGGATACTAAATACCAGGAATGATTTTAACTGAAAAAATGATAATCTATGATTCTACCTTCTTATGTTTTGTTGTTCGCCTATTGTTTGTTTTATATGCCTAACCCTCAAATGAATAAAGTTGTAGAAGGCAGCCGGGTTCCGCAATTTACTTTACCCGACCAGAATGGTAATTTATTCGATATTGATTCTGTTCTTGGAAAGAAGAACCTTGTCATTTATTTCTATCCAAAAGACGATACGCCTGGTTGTACGGATGAGGCCTGCCATTTTCGTGATCAAATGGATGCATTTGACGATGCTGAATCAATGATCATCGGCATCAGCGGCCAGTCGGTCGAAAGTCATAAAAAGTTTGCTGAGAAGTACGGGCTCAATTTCACCTTGCTGAGCGATGAAGGGAATAAGGTACGGAAACTTTTTGGTGTGCCAACTAATTTTTTAGGTCTGCTGCCGGGCAGGGTAACGTATGTCGTCGACAAATCGGGGAAAGTGGTTTATATCTTCAACTCACAGACTCAAACGAAACAGCATGCGGATGATGCGTTGAAAATTTTGAAAAAGATTCAGTGACTTTCTTTCTTTAATCCGGCAAAGCGAAAGGAGTCACTATCAGCGTTTACCCCAATCGATCCGTTTACGTTTCCCTGATTTTTTCTTTTCATCTCTCCTTTCCCTAAAACTGGTTTTCTCAGGTCTTTTTCCACGATACTCTCTTGTATCAGGGCCTTTTATATCCGGTTTCGATAGCTCCACAGCCACGTGAGCGCCTTCATATTTTGCATTTTTAAAGGCGTTCAGTATGAGGTTCTCATATTGCTTATCAATCTCGAAGAAGGCAAACTTTTTCATGATCTCTATTTTACCGATCTCGATGTCGCGGGTCTTCGTATAATCGTTTATTAGTCCAATCAAACGTGGAACCGTCAGGTTGCTTTTAGAGCCGACGCTAATAAAAAAACGTGAAAACGATTTGACGCTGCCCCGCTTATAAGGTTCCCTTTCCGGACGTTCCGTTTTGGTCACATTCAGGTCCGAAGCTTTCTCATAATAAGATAGGAAACTGTTGAATTCAACCGATACAAAGTGCTTGATCAGGTCTTCACGGCTCAGCCATTCCAACTTTTTATAGATTACCGGCAGAAACTGGTCGATCTGTTCATCGTTCACTTCAATGTTCTCTACCTTATCCACCAGGTTGAAGAGCTGTTTTTCGCATATTTCTTTTCCTCCCGGAACCATTTTTCGTTCGAATTTCTTTCCTGTCAGCCGTTCAAGGTCTTTTATTTTACCAGTTTCTTTTAAATGGATAATTGAAATGCAGATTCCATTTTTACCAGCTCTTCCTGTTCTTCCGGAGCGGTGAATATAAATTTCACGTTCATCGGGCAGGTCAAAATTGATGATATGGGTAAGGTCAGTTACATCCAGTCCGCGGGCAGCCACATCCGTCGCTACTAATATTTGCAGGTGTTTAGTTCGGAACCGGTTCATCACCTGGTCGCGCTGACCTTGGGAAAGATCACCGTGAATTGCGTCGGCATTGTAACCGTCAGCAATTAGCTTTTCTGCAATGTTCTTTGTCTCGTTCCGGGTTCTGCAGAATACGATACCATAAATCCTCGGATTGATATCGGCCAGCCTTTTCAATGCTTCATAGCGGTCTTTTGCATGAACAATATAATATTCATGCTTTACATTTTCGGTGCTTTCATTCTTTTTCCCTGTTGATATTTCTTCCGGAGAATTCATGTACTTACCTGCAATTTCCCTGATCTCATGCGGCATTGTTGCCGAAAAAAGCAGTGTTTGCCGTTCCGCAGGTGCCTCGGCCAGGATGGTATCCAGGTCATCCTTAAAACCCATGTTCAACATTTCATCTGCCTCGTCGAGTACCAACCAACGAATGGACGATATTTTCAGCGCTTTGCGCCCGATCATGTCGAGCACCCTTCCAGGAGTTCCCACTACAATCTGGCATCCTTTTTTTAGGGCTTTCATTTGGGTTTCTATGCTTGCACCACCGTATACAGCCACTGCATTGAACCGCTCAGTGTATTTTGAATACAATTGCAGGTCGCCTGTAATTTGCATGCAGAGTTCACGTGTTGGGCAGAGCACAAGGGCTTGTACCTGGTTTGATGTTTGATCGGAACGCTGAATTAAAGGAAGACCGAATGCAGCAGTTTTGCCAGTACCGGTCTGTGCCTGTCCGATCAGGTCACTATTTGTATTTAATAAAGCAGGGATTACTTTTTCCTGAATGGGGGTAGGGTTGATAAATTCAAGGTCATGAACCGCTTTCAGCAGTTCGGGGTTCAACCCCAGTTCTTCAAATGTCATCATTTTTTTATTTATTAAATCAAGCTCTGAAAACCTGAATGAAATTTTGCCGGAACCTGGTGAATGATTTGCACTGTACGGAAAACAACGCCGGGAATAACAGATGTTGATAGCAATTAAAATTTTAAAATCGTGGCAAAGGTAGATTTAATTTTCTGAATGGAAAAATGATTAAGAATACCATTAAAAGTATTCTGGAATCTGCACACTTTTGTAAGAATTTTCTGAAGTAAAGGAAGTGTACCTTAATCTTTTAAGCATTTTTCGATGCACGGATTCTGAGAAATAAATAATTTAACCAATAACAAAATCTAAAAAATGCTATTATTTCCCTCAAATTACAAATCAATCATTTGGATATACTTTTTATCAACAATCATTGTTTAATAGAATTGTTTTGGCATACAAAACAAACACGTGTAAAATTTTAATTTTGTTTCAAATCCTTTAATTTTGGTGCATTATATAAAATTACTTAATGAGAAAATGAAGAATTTAAAATTTGAGGTGCTTGCTGGCTTACTCATTCTTTCATCATCGTTATATGCAGGCACGAAAGGGTATAAAATAAAGTTTCAGATTACTGGATTGCAAGATACGGTTTGTTACCTGGCAAATTATTATGGCGATAAAACCTATCTCGTTGATACCGCATTGGTTGATAAAAAAGGAAAGTTTGTTTTTGAGGGGGACTCTCTTCTTCCCGGAGGAATCTATATTGTAGCCGGAGAGCACAATAACAGAATACTCGAATTTATGGTCGACAAATCACAGCAATTTTCGGCTTCATCGGATATTTCGGATATTACAGGTAAAATGAAATTTTCAGGCTCACCTGAAAATGATTTGTTTTTCGGCTATATAAAAAAAAATATTCAGGATCGGAAAGCAATTGATGAACTGAAAAAGAAGAAAAGCGAACTGATAGATAAGACAGCTCGGTTATCACAAATTAACGATAGCATCGATGTTTTATCCAACGATCTTGTAAAATATGAAGATAACCTAATAAAATCCAATCCCGGAAGTTTTGTGGCCGAATTGCTTATGGCTATGAAAGAGCCTGAAGTAGGCAATATTCCTTTGCTTGAAAATGGCAAACAGGATTCAGTGTATGCTTATCAATATTATAAACAGCACTTTTGGGATAATTTTGATTTAACGGATCCGAGATTACTTCGAACGCCTTTATTTGATAAAAGAATCGTTACTTTCTTCACGAAAGTTGTTTTGCAAAATCCCGATTCCATTATCAAAGAAGCAGATCGGTTTATCGACCGTACAAGGCCGTCGCGTGAAGTCTTTAAATATTCGGTCTGGTTCATTACTTACAAATTTGAAACGTCAAAGATTATGGGGTTTGATAAGATATTTGTCCACATGGTCGATACGTACTATGCAAAAGGCGAAACATTTTGGGCGGATTCGTCACTCCTGAAAAGCCTGGAAAAAAAGGCAAACGATCTTAGGTCTGTACTGATCGGGAATTTGGCTCCTGAACTGATCCTGATCGATACAAGTGGTTCCTATATATCGCTGCATCACACTGCGGCGAATTACCTTGTTTTAATTTTTTATGAATCAGATTGCGGACATTGCAAAACAGAGATTACTGCCTTAAAAAACTGGTATGATAACAATGATATCGGCTTTCAGGTCTTTGCCGTCTGTACGGATACTTCACTCGTAAAATGGAAGTATTTCATCAAAAATAACAAACTGAACTGGGTTAATGCGAATGGAACCCGAAGTGTCACTCAGGACTATCATGAACTATATGATGTAACCATGACGCCCACGCTCTACTTGCTTGACAAGAACAAATACATCATCGCAAAACAATTAAAAACGGACCAGCTTAAACCCTTTCTTGAAAATTACATTAAAAACCAGAAAGAGTAATTAAGAAGAAAAGCCCGAATTACTGGTATTTTACTATAACTTAATTCAATCAGTGTCGTATACTGTGCATATTCTATGTACAATCTATAATATTGAAAATGATTAAGACAATCAAAATACCAGAAATAATCGGGTTGATAATTTTTATTGTGGCACTGAATTTTTATCCGGCTAAGTGTCAGACAATTAATCCGGACTTCTCTTTTTCTCAGGAGTGTAAAAATTTTCAGTTTACCGATTTATCAACTTCTACCGGCGGTGAAATTGAATCCTGGCACTGGAACTTTGGAGACGGTGCACAGTCGAATGATCAAAACCCAACACACGTTTATATGGGTTTTGGTGAATTTGAAGTTTCTCTGACCGTTACACATGAACTCGGAATGCAAAGTTCAATTTCGAAGGATGTTGCTGCATATGCAGTTACGGCTGATTTCATCGCCGCACCGGTTTGTTTTGGTGGAACAACGTCTTTTAGTGATAACTCTGCTACCAGTCCTGATACAGACCTCACTTCCTGGGAATGGGATTTTGATGATGACGGTTCCTTCGATGCTACAGGGCAAAATACAGTTAACCTGTTTCCATCACCAGGAATATATCCAGTATCCCTGCGTGTTTACAATGAAGAAGGGTGTTACGACATTGCAACCAAGGATGTTATTGTTTACGAAAAACCTACAGCAGATTTTATAAATGATACAGTTTGTTTCGGTGAAATTACGACATTCACTGATAATTCAACAACACCAGCCGGAACGACTATTACCGAATGGCATTGGGATTTTGAGAACGATGGCACGTATGATGCAAGTGGTCCGAATGTCACGCATCTATATCTAACTGCCGGAGTTGCGCAAGTAAAGCTTTTAATTGTTAACAATGAAGGATGCTCAGATTCTATTTACAAAAATGTACCTGTTTACGACCTGCCAATTGCGGATTTTAATGCAAGCGCAGAATGTTTAGGACAGCCCACTCAGTTCTCCGACAACTCTACAACACCTTCAGAAACGATTTTAACTGAATGGCACTGGGATTTTGACAATGACGGAACGTACGACGGCTCTGGACAAACAATATCGTTTACCTTCACTTCTCCGGGAATATTTCCTGTGAACCTTATGGTAATTGACAATCAGGGTTGTTCGGATACAATTATTAAAAATGTTGAAGTTTATAAAACGCCGGTTGCCGTTTTCACTGCATCTGCAGTTTGTTTGGGAGAAGCAACTCAATTCGAAAGTAATTCAACGACACCTTCAGGTACTGTAATGACAGATTGGAACTGGGATTTTGATAATGATGGGGTGTTTGATGCCTCAGGACCTAATCAATCTTACACTTTCAGTTTGCCCGGAACACATCCGGTAAAACTGGTAGTCATCAACAATCAAGGGTGCAGCGATACAGTCATGAAAGATGTTGAAGTCTACGAAACACCATCGGCTCATTTCAATTATTCAATCGGGTGTGTTAATCTGCCGACTCATTTTTATGATGCATCTACCCCTACAGGCCAGATCATTAGCTGGAAATGGACTATCGACGGCATATATACTATTCTGGCTCAAAATATAACCTATACGTTTGTAGTACCGGGTAATCATACGGTAAAACTTTCGGTCACCGGTTCAAATGGCTGTGTGGATGATACACTTGCAGTTATTGAAATAGAGTATCCTCCGGTTTCTCAATTCGTTGCAAATATGGCGTGCCTGGGAGATACAAGTTATTTTATCAATCAAACCAATCTTCAGGGGGTTGATGTTGCAAACTGGTCATGGAATTTTGATGATCCAGCTTCAGCATCCAATACCTCTTTCGTAGAAAATCCGATGCATGTGTTTTCAGGACCGGGAGATTTTACAGTAAAACTGATTGTTGAGAATGTTTTTGGTTGTATTGATTCGATAAGCAATACCGTGACTGTTCATGACCTTCCGACACCTGATTTTACGTATCCATCTTCAGTCGCTGTTGGGAACATGATAGTTTTCCAGGACATATCAATTCCTTCGGGGAATTCACCAATTATTATCCGTCATTGGGATTTTGGAGACGGAACATACGGGATCAATCCCAATCCTGTAATACATACTTACGATACAGCAGGAATTTATACTGTTTGCCTTACCGTTACCAATGTGAATGGATGCATCGATTCGATCTGTCATACCATTTCGATCACTGCTTTACCGAATGCTGATTTTACATACCAGTCAGGTTCAAATCTACAAACCTTTTATTATGACAATTCGTACCCCGATTCAACTATTGTGGACTGGTATTGGGATTTTGGTGATCTGACAGTTGAAAGTGATACTATTTCCGGAACAGCTACCCCTTCGTATATTTATCCCGACACAGGGTTTTATAATGTTTACCTGAAGGTTACCGATACTTTCGGTGGAGTCCGCGATACCACGAAATCGGTTTATGTAGGTAATTCAATCCTTGCCGATTTTCAATACGATGATGTATGTTTTGGTGAACCCGTTAATCTAATTGACATGACTTACAGTCCTATATCTGCAAGTCTGATTTCGTGGAATTGGGTTTTTGGTGATGGAAGCGATTCCACCTATTATTACAAAATAGATACGTTAAGCCATATTTATGAGACCTCGGGTACTTACAATGTGGTATTGATAGCTAATGGTATTCTGAATGGTTTTTATGTATCCGACACAGTTAGGAAGGCAGTGTCAGTGTATTCATTTCCTGTCGCAAGGATTGATACGCTAAGCCTTGTCGCATGTCTGGGTTCACCTGTGCATTTTATAGATTCATCCTATACTGTTGACAGTGATAGCATTGTGCATTGGAACTGGGATTTTGGTGACGGCATGACATCATCCTCCCAAAATGCCAATCATGTATACGATAGTATCAGCTATTACAATGTTTATCTCACTGTGGGTACCTCTCATTATTGCGAAAGTACCGATTCGGTTATAGCGAAAGTTACAATCGCACCCAACATTACATTTACAACGGAAAATACCTGTGTTAATTCACCAACTTATTTTCTGCCAAGCGAATCGGATGTTGAAATAACCAAATGGAAATGGAATTTCGGTGATCCTTTATCAGGATCTGCAAATATATCAACTGAGCAATTCCCTACTCATGTTTATGATAGGATTGACAACTATAAAGTAACGATGATTGCTTCATCGTATAGTTGTTCGAAAACCCTTGAAAAATCATTTATTGTTAAACCGATTCCTTTCAGTGGGTTTAGTTTAACACAAAATGTGGGCGGCGTTCAGGGCAAAACATCATTTTCGAATTCATCAATATATGCCACTCATTATCTGTGGGATTTCGGAAATGGTCAGATTTCGCAACTTAAAAATCCTACAGAAGTGTATGAACTCGACAGTACCTATACCATTACGTTGATTTCCTACAATGAATACGGATGTTCCGATACGACCAGAGATGAGTTGAAAGTGTTTTTCAAGGGGCTTTATTTCCCGACTGCTTTTTCGCCAAACAATCCGAATGAGGGGATCAATAAGTTTGAACCAAAAGGCGTCAACTTGAAAGAATTCATGGTTCAGGTCTTTGACTTGAGGGGCAACAAACTTTGGGAATCTGATAAGGTGGATGAAAATGGAAAACCGCTTGAAAGCTGGGATGGATATTACAACGGACGCCTGATGCCGGAAGGTACCTATGTATGGAAAGCAAAAGGTGTTTTCAGGGATGGAACCATCTGGAAAGGCTCAACATTCCAGGGTGTGAATCCACAGACTGAAGGGACTGTAACACTGATCAAGTAGAAAAGTGAATCTGGATACTTCTTTTGATAAACACTATTAGCTATCGGCTTTTAGTGGTTGATTAACCAAGTTATGTTATCCTTCAATCAATTTAATTTGAATCTCTCGCGTAAGTTCCCCGAAGCTCTGCTTAGAAATAAAATTTCAACTTTGTTATGTGGGTTAATTTATTCATTTGAGCCATCATGATTCAGTATTGTATCATTTTGTCTGTCCCATAAAATACCGAGTAGAGTTGTAAATAACGCATTTGTTTTAAAGAGATTGAAAGAAATATGCCTTGAGATTTCCAAGCGTATTGAAATTTCGTTTCTTGAGATAAATACAAATAGTAATCCTGTTCATTTTTTGATTCATTGAGTTTCAATCCACAGTCCATTAAGGATAATTCGAACGGTAAAAAGCACTACAGCGAATTCAATTTTCAAAATTCATTCAGAGGTAAAGCGGAAACTTTGGGGAGGCGAGTTTTGGCTATCTGGGTCTTCTGTTAAACTACCATTATCGTTTTGGAGATGAAAATAGCATACCGACATAAGTAAAAGCTCAGGAGAAAGATTACAAAACAATTAATAAGCTGCAACTAACTTTAGTTTATTTACCTTGTCAGCTCTGCCATGAGGTAGTTCATTTCATTACTAAACATTCCTGCCTATTTATTAATACAGGGGGTTAACTTCTGCAGATATTCCCGGTACAATGCAGGTTTCCCTTATAAATAGATAAAAGCCGCGATTGCGGTTAAATGGAAAGATGCCCTATTAATGGGATGGAAATTTTTTTATAACCGCAACTATCATTTATATACTATTCTGACTAAAGATTGAATAGCTTTTTACAAACGCGCCTGGTTGATGTCATGCATGCTCAGCCGATTTGACAATCAGGTAATTTCTTTTCAATAAGCCAAAAATAATGATTATCTGGTTTGGGGTAAGAAAGTTATTTCTGTAAAGGGAAAACTGCAACTATTATGTAGCTGAATTCAGTGTTCTTTGGTTAGAAGATAAGCGGATCGTAAATCATTGGGTAATCATTTGCAAAGTACGATTTACTCTTAATTATATGAATCTGATCGAATTCGAAACGGAGAGTAATTTCATGTGCTCCACCGGTTCCTTTCATTTCGGTAAGACTCAGATCGTAGCTGTACATGAGTTTTAGACGTGAATATTTATTCACCATAGGTATTGTTAAACCAACCATCAGGATTGCTGACTGGTAATTGTATATCTGTGATTGTTTATTCCGATACCAGACACCTGCATAGAGTACTGATTTTGCAAAATTCGAGCCCAGTGTAAATGTATTGAATCCGGCCTGGTTTTCGAATATAAACCCTGGATTGAAACGGAAGCCTTTATTTGGATTGCTTTGCTGTAAAATTACGAACTCCGTATGGAAAACATATTTGCGGGGAACCTTGATCTCCATATCGGAAAACGATTCATTCGGTTTGGTAATATGGTGAATGGCAGCACCAAACGTAGCCGTAACAAACTCTTGCTGGTAGTTCATCACACCGCCAAGGCTTAGATCTGGGTACATCACGTGATCGTCATTAAACCCTGCAAATGAGGAATGCGGATATAGAAGACCATGCCTGTCATCCAATTGATCGCTCCAGATAAAGTCTTTCGCATCGATTTGCTTCTGTACGACGGCAGCCATAAATCCAACCTGGCCGACCCAGTGGCGGTTGAAAGTCACCCTCGCCGATGCAGTAGCCCCTACCATATTACTTTTGATCAATCCTTTGCCTTCTTTATTAGTATTAAATATGATCCCAAGTCCGCCGGCACCGGGCATAAAACGCTCCGCGACGTCCATCGAGAAATTATACGATTTCAGGTCATCGCTGTATTGCGGCCACTGATTCCTGTAGTCGAGCCGAACTTTCAACCCCTGGTTCAAACCCGTCATTGCCGGATTGTATAACAGAGGAGTATTATAGTATTGGCTGTAATATGGTTCCTGTGAATAACTCAATACAGGAAGGAGGATAAGGATTACAAAAATGGACGTGATTGCAGAATATATATTTCTCATTTTCTTTGAACCCCTTTTAAAGTTTTTTTAGCTTGTAAATATCAGTAATTGAATTATTCATCTTATACAGGATAATTAAACTATGGTTGCAAAAGCCGGCTACTATTTTGATTCGGAAAAGCAAACAATGCGCCGTTTAGGCTGGGCGATAAAAGATATTGTCAGGCGAAGTGGTTCTGTGTTGCGGTTTCTATATGCTTATGGCTGAACCATCAATTTTTGCTGAACCGATTTCACTATTCTCAGGAGGATGAAAATAAGGACGAGCAGGAAAATAATAGAAGCTCCTGAAGGAACATTGAAATAGTAGGAAATCAGCAATCCACCTACTGATCCACACATACCTAAAACGATCGAAAGGAATATTATTTTTTTCATATCCTTTACAAAAAGGTTTGCCGTGGTTTGAGGGATCGTTAGCAAAGAAATAACAAGGATAATGCCTGCAACCTTTATACTGAAGACGATAGAAAGCGCTACAAGGCTCATTAAAATATAATTCATCCATGAAGATGGAATATCCCTGGTACGAGAAAATTCATCATCAAACGAAATAAACAGGATGATTTTATAAAAGAGAATAAAAAATACTGAGACAATAACGGCGAGGGAGGCTATCAGCCATAAATCAAGATGGGAAACGGTAAGAATACTGCCAAATAAATAGGTCATCAGGTTGGGTGCATACCCCGGTGTAAGAAAAATGAAAATAATACCAACGGCCATTCCGAACGACCACATAATTGCAATGGCCGAATCTTCGCGTACATCCGATTTCTTCGACATCAGTTCTATTCCAAACACAGAAAGAATACTGAACACTGCTGCTCCCAGCACCGGATTGATCCCAAGAAAATATCCCAGCCCGATTCCACCGAATGACGTGTGTGTAATACCTCCGCTAATGAAAACAATTCGTTTTGAAACAATGTAAGTCCCCATTATTCCACAGGTTATGCTGGTCAGTACCCCTGCAAGCAGTGCATTGATAAAAAAATCATAATGAAGTAACCCCATCACAGCTGATAAATTAAGTTTTGTATTCTTTTCATCCCATTATTTCTTTAATTCCGGTTAATGGCTTCCCTCATGGTTATGTATTTTAAGTACCGTATGCGGTATCTCGCCATGCGTTATTAACTGTATCGGGCAATTATAAGCCTGCAACTGTTCCTGGCTGATAATATTCGACGGATGGTAATGGACTTCTTTATTTACACAGGCAATTGTTTTTATATAGGTTGAAATCATTCCGATGTCATGCGAAACGATCAGAATGGCCATGAATTTATTCAGTTCGAGAAGCAGTTCGTACAATTCGCCTTCAAAACGGTTGTCGACATAGGTATTCGGTTCATCCAGGATGAGCAATTTTGGGGAAGATACGATAGACCGGCAAAGAAATACACGCTGAAGTTGTCCGCCCGATAGTTCTCCGATAGGTTTTTTCTTCAGATCTAAAATACCGGTTTTGGCCATCAATCGTTCGGCTTTTTCTTTATCTTCTGTAGTGAAGGATCGAACCATTTTATTGCGAGACATCAAACCGGAAAATACCACATCCTGCACTGTGATCGGAAATCTTTTATCTACAATATTTGCTTGTGGCAAATACCCGATTGCGTGTTCAGTTACTTTCCTGTCGAAGAAGTATTGAATGTTACCGTTCAAAGGCTTGATGAGGCCCAGGATCACTTTTACCAGGGTCGTCTTGCCTCCGCCGTTGGGACCGATGATCCCGATAAAATCATCCGAATAAATTTCAAGATTTACATTTGTCAGGATTACGTCTCCATTATATCCTGCTTTTACGTTTTTTATCTCCAGTAATTTTTCGGTTTTATCGTTCATCGCTTTTTTTTAAAGCATTTGCAAGTTTATCCGTGATTTCGAGTATTTGTCTTTCCCAGTTATAATCCAGCGGATCTATCCGGATTACCTGACCGTTAATTTCACGGGCAATGACTTCGGCTTTGGAAGCGTCAAACTGTTTTTGGATTAAAATCACTTTTATGTTCTCTTTTTTTGCCGTTTCAATGATCGTCCGGAGATAATTTGCCGAAGGGCTTTTGCCTTCACGTTCAAGCGGCAGCTGATTTAATCCGAAATCGGCAGCATAATATGTCAATGCCGGATGATAAATAATGAAATTTTTTTGCTGGATGTCCTGTAGTTTCATCCGGATTGCTGTTTCGACAGAATCGATTTCATCAGAAAATTTCGAATAATTTTCCTTATATAATGATTCGTTTTTCGTGTCGATAGAAACTAAAGCATTGAATGTATTCAACGCTATTTTTTTGACAAATTCAGGCGACATCCATATATGAGGATCAATCCATTCTTTTTTATTCTTGTCTGTCCCGGCTTCAATAACCGGAAGACCGGCTGACATATCAGTAACCTTTAGTTTGGGATGATCCGTTAAAAAGTCATGTATCCATGTTTTTTCGAATTCAATATACCCAATCCGGAAGTAAATTGCCGAATTCAACAAATCAGCTATCTGTTTCGGAGAAGGGTCATAACTCTCCTCATTTGCACCTGGTGGAATTAGGACGTTTATTTTAAACCTGTTTCCGGTTATTTTTTCAACAAAATATTTTTGTGGTAGAATGCTGACAGAAATAATAGGTTTATCGCTTTCTGTATTTCTTTTCCCACAACTGCTTAAAATTATGAGAATCATTGAAAAACAGAGTGTTTTGATCATTCGGTATTTCAAATTCAGTGTTTTCATTGTGCAACATTCTGATTACTGCAGTTTTCGCATGTTCCGATGACTACAAAATTGGTGTCCTTTTTAATAAAGCCATCGGGGAGTACATAATCTTTCAACTGAATTTCAGTCAGGCAGGTGATTTCCCCGCAATCCGTACATTTGAAATGGAGGTGTTCGGCCGGATTCTTTTTCAATACATATTTTGTCAGTGTACCTTCCGCCGCTATCGGATGAATAATACCTGATTCTGTAAATGCTTTGATCGTCCGGTAGATAGTTGCACGGTCACAGACATCGATAAGCTTTCCCTGAATTTCCTTTTCCGAAAGTGCTACATGACTCTCAAGAAAAACATTCAAAATCTTGAGCCTGCCTGTTGTTTTGTTCAAGCTATATTTTAATAATAAACTTTCTGCTGTCATTTTAATAAATGCGACAATGTTGCAAAAATAATAAAAATTGAATCAGAAACTATTAATAGACTATTTAATGTTGACAAGTCAAAATTAGAAGTTCGGACTATTCTGGAGGGAACTCGTCAGGAAATCAAAATTACACTTCAAGTTTTTCTTTCAGGTATTTACCAGTATATGAGCTTTGTATCCTGATCAGGTCTTCGGGAGTTCCCTCAAAAACTATGTGTCCCCCGTCTTCACCACCTTCAGGCCCCAGATCGATGATCCAATCCGCACATTTTACGACCTCCATGTTGTGTTCTATTACAACAATCGAATGGCCTTTTTCGATGAGGGCATCAAATGCTTTCAGTAATTTGGAAATATCGTGAAAGTGAAGGCCTGTCGTAGGTTCATCAAAAATAAAAAGGGTAGGGGCTTCCGATGATCCTTTTGAAAGAAAATATGCCAGTTTTACGCGTTGGGCTTCACCACCGCTAAGTGTGCTCGATGACTGGCCTAATCCGAGGTAACCCAACCCAACATCCTGTAAAGGTTTAAGCTTTTCAACTATTTTTCTCTCGTGTGTCCCGGTTTTTTGATTGATGCTGAAAAAATCAACGGCCTGGTTAATGGTCATGTTCAGTATATCGTTAATGTCTTTTTCGAGGTATTTTACATCGAGCACTTCATCTTTAAACCGTTTTCCTCCACAGGATTCACACGTCAGATAAATGTCAGCCATAAACTGCATTTCTATCTTTACCACTCCTTCGCCTTCGCATTCATCACACCTTCCACCCTCGATGTTAAAGGAAAAATAACCGGGTTTATATCCTCTCGTTGTTGCAAGTGGTTGATTTGAAAACAATGCCCGGATATCATCAAAGGCTTTCACATAAGTTGCAGGGTTCGATCGTGTGGAACGTCCGATTGGATTTTGATCTACAAGTTCGACATTTGTGATCCGTCTATAGTCACCATTCAATTTATCAAACTTACCAGTCTTTTCCCCATATCCTCCGAACATTTTCTTTAAAGCAGGATAAAGAATGGTCTTAATCAGTGAAGTTTTTCCTGATCCGCTTACACCAGTGATGACAGTAAAAATATTTAACGGAAATTTTACATTGATGCTTTTCAGGTTGTTTTCTCTGGCACCTTCAATCTCAATGTACTCTTTCCATGTTCTGCGCCGGGATGGTAAAGAGATCCTGAGCCTGTCGGTCAAATATTTGGCAGTTAGGCTTTCTTCCGAACTTTTTAATTCGTCATAATTCCCCTGGAAAATCAGATCCCCTCCGTGCACTCCGGCATAGGGCCCGAAGTCGACGATTTCGTCAGAACTTTTGATGATCTCCTCGTCATGTTCAACAACAATTACAGTGTTTCCGGTATTACGAAGTTGTTTAAGCACCCTGATCAACCGTTGTGTATCCCTCGGATGAAGACCAATACTCGGTTCATCAAGAATGTACAGTGAACCTACAAGGCTGCTGCCAAGCGATGTTGCCAAATTGATCCGCTGTGATTCTCCACCCGATAAAGAATTGGATAAACGATTCAATGTAAGATAGCCAAGACCCACATCATTCAGATATTTTAAACGATGTTCCAACTCAACCAGCAGACGGGTAGCCACTTTTTTTTCATATTCATCGAGTTTCAGGTTTTTGAAAAAATCAAGGAGTTCAGTCACTGGTATTACAACCAGTTCACTAATTGATTTCCCTCCGACTTTTACATAATTTGCATCTTTTCTGAGCCTGGTGCCATTGCATTCCGGACACACAGTTTTGCCGCGGTACCGTGAAAGCATAACCCTGTATTGTATCTTATAGTTCTGTTCTTCGACATATTTGAAAAAATCATTCAGACCATAAAAATGCTCATTTCCTGTCCAAAGTAATTCCTGATCCTTTTTCGAAAGTTCGTAAAATGGCTTGTGAATAGGAAAATCGAATTTGTACGCGTTTTTTACCAGTTGTTCTTTCCATTCACTCATCTTTTCGCCTTTCCAGCAGGCGACAGCATCCTCGTATATCGAAAGGCTCTTATTTGGAACAACCAGGTCGGGATCAATTCCGATGACATTTCCAAACCCCTCACATTTTTTGCATGCACCATATGGATTGTTGAAGCTGAACAAATTTACTGACGGTTCTTCAAACAAAATACCATCTGCTTCAAATTTATTCGAGAATGTTTCAGTTTGTATCTTTCCATTTAAATCTGTTTCAACCACGCAATTTCCATGTCCTTCATAAAATGCGGTTTGAACCGAATCTGCAATGCGGGATTTTAGATTCTCATCTTTAACATTTATAGCTATTCTGTCAATTACGATACTTATTTCATTCAATTCTTTGATTTTTTCAGGATCAGCTTCATCGATACGGACAATGTTACCATCTGCACTTATCCGACTGAAACCCTGCTGAAGTAATACAGAAAGTTGCTCATTGACGGATCTGTTTTTCCAGTTTATTTCCAGTGGGCTGTAAATAATTGCCTGAGAACCGATATTCTGTGAAAAAATAAAATTTGTGACAGCAGTTACGGTGTGTCTTTCGACAAATTTCCCCGAAACAGGCGAAAAGGTCCTGCCGATCCTGGCAAAGAGAAGCTTCAGGTATTCGTAGATTTCTGTTGATGTACCAACAGTTGATCTCGGGTTCCGTGTATTTACTTTTTGTTCGATAGCAATGGCTGGTGCTATTCCTTTTATCCAATCCACTTCCGGTTTGCTCATACGTCCAAGAAATTGGCGGGCATAGGCACTCAGACTTTCCACATAACGGCGCTGACCGTCGGCAAATAATGTGTCAAAAGCAAGAGAGGATTTGCCGGACCCTGATAAGCCTGTAATAACGATCAGTTTGTTTTTAGGAATTGCCAAATCGATATTTTTGAGGTTATGAACCCGGGCACCCTTTATCAGGATGTATTTATGTGTGTCGTATGATGAGATATCTTTTTTTAACATTTATTAATTGAAGCGGTCAAAATTATTAATTAAATTTGCATTTGTATTTACAATATTATATTTTTGCATAATATTTGATAGAAATAAGTTTAAAAATTACTGTCTATTAACTTAAAATAAAAAGGAGAAGCGCCTATAGTTGTAAAATCTACCTATTAAACCGATAAAAAAGGAGGTACATATGAAAGCTCAGCATTTAAGTGATAAAGAGCTTATAGGTAGGTATTTGAAAGGTGATCATTCCAGCCTGGAGAGTCTAATCAGCCGTCATCAAAATCGTGTATATGCTTATATTCTTATGATCGTAAAAAATAAGGATTTGGCAGACGATTTATTTCAGGATACTTTTATCAAAGTAATAAATACAATAAGAGCTGGTTCATATAATGAAGAGGGCAAATTCCTCCAGTGGGTTATGCGGATTGCTCATAATTTAATAATTGATCATTTCCGTAAATCGAACAGGATACCGGTTATCGATAATAATAAGAATGATGATTATGATATCTTCGATACTCTTAATATAACAGACCAATCAGTTGAAGAAAGGATTATTACGGAACAAATTCATAAGGATGTGCGCAAACTGATTGAGCTTTTACCCAATGAACAGAAGGAAGTCCTTTACATGCGCCATTATGCTGAAATGAGTTTCAAGGATATTGCTGAAGTGACGGATGTAAGTATTAATACTGCTCTTGGAAGAATGAGATATGCCCTAATTAACCTTCGTAAGATAATTGCGGAGAAAAATATCATTCTTACTCAGTAATAGTATTTTAGATTGTTAAAACCAAAAACATAGCGCCTCCTCTTTTTTCTTATTTTATCCCTAAAATAGGGGATTAATATCTACAAGTGTGAATTTTCTTTGGTGATTTCCAAAATAATTCAAAAGAATATTACGTTAGGTATGTTGTATTTTTAGTAAAATAAAATTTTGCCTATGAAATGTTCTTTTACCCTTAATGATTTAATTCTATTTGCGTACAGTGATACTGATGAAAATGAGGAACCTCTGTGGTTTATCAAAATGCAGTCAAATAAAAAAGTTGGAGATGGTTTCGATAGTTTACTCAATTCAAGTTACTTAGTTGAGGATGTCCTTGTATCACCGGATCGCAGCGTTGTCAACAACATAATGAGATACTCGTTAGCTCTATCGGTTGTGAAAACACACAACGCAGGAACTTTTAATTTACTGATGAATTAAAAGTTACAGAAAGATTCAAAGCCTCGGTTATAAAAAACACCGGGGCTTTTTTGTTTAATCAAACACTGTAATTTTGTTGAAAATTCTCGTTATGGAAAAAAAAGAAAAGTTTAAAAAAGTGCTTGCTTATTTTGAACAAAAACAACCCTTTCCAGAAACAGAACTGGTTTACAATTCTCCTTATGAATTGATCGTTGCCGTTATATTATCAGCACAATGTACCGACGTCAGGGTGAATATGATTACACCTTCATTTTACAAGGCATTTCCGGATGAAAATGCGTTGGCTCATGCAAAACAAGAAAATGTTTTTGAACTTATTAAAAGCTGTTCTTATCCAAACAACAAAGCAAAAAATCTAATTGGGATGGCACAAATTCTTACATCTGAATTTAAAGGTAAGGTGCCTTCAGAAGTAGATGAACTGCAAAAATTGCCTGGTGTAGGAAGAAAAACAGCAAATGTGATTGCTTCAGTAGTATATCAAAAACCCACACTCGCAGTGGATACGCATGTTTTCAGGGTTGCTGCACGGATTGGACTCTCGGAAAATTCTAAATCACCGACAGATACTGAAAAACAATTGTTAAAATACATCCCTGAAGATAAAATAAGATTTGCCCATCATTGGTTACTACTTCACGGAAGGTACGTATGCAAAGCAAGAATCCCGTTGTGTAAAGAATGTGGTTTGACAGGATTGTGTAATCATTACCTGAATTTTATCAAACCATGAGTTTTGTTAATGAAAAGTTATAAACTAATCCAATTAAACTGGACTTTAAAAAAGGAAAATAATTAATTTTGTAAAAACGATCAAAACCCACACATCATGGCTTTATTAAAAGAAGGAGACAAAGCGCCCGAAATAAATGCAATTGACCAGGATGGTAACGCAATCAAATTGAGTGACTTCAGAGATAAAAAGATAATCCTGTTTTTTTACCCGAAGGCAAATACTCCAGGATGCACAGCAGAAGCCTGCAATCTGAGGGATAATTATTCTTTGTTACTCGATAAGGGTTTTAAAATTATCGGAATCAGTGCTGACGATGAAAAAAAACAAAAAAATTTCAGGGAGAACTATAAATTTCAATTTCCCCTTATTCCCGATCCGGATAAAAAAATTATTGAGGAGTATGGAGTTTGGGGGCTTAAAAAATTTATGGGTAGAGAATATTTTGGGATAATTCGCACTACTTTTGTTATTTCAGAAAATGGGAAAATTGAAAAAATATTTAAAAAGGTAGATACGAAGGCACATGCAGAGCAAATACTTGAATCATATTCATCATAAAACAACAGAATTATCATGGCAAAAGAAATTCAGGAAGCAGGTAAAGAAAAATTAAAAGCTTTACAACTTACACTTGATAAAATAGAACGTTCATACGGCAAGGGAGCAATTATGAAGCTTGGTGGTGAAGCCATCGAAAGCATTCCTTGTATTTCCACAGGATCAATCGGTTTGGATGCTGCATTGGGTATTGGTGGATTACCGAAAGGCAGGGTTGTCGAAATTTATGGTCCTGAGGCTTCGGGGAAAACAACACTCGCCATACAAGCCATTGCTGAAGCTCAAAAAGCCGGAGGAATTGCTGCTTTTATCGATGCAGAACATGCCTTCGACCGGTACTATGCCAGGAATTTAGGTGTCGATATTGAAAACTTACTTGTATCACAGCCGGATAATGGTGAGCAGGCTCTTGAGATTACTGAGAATTTGATTCGTTCCGGAGCAATTGATATCATTGTTATCGATTCGGTCGCAGCTTTAACACCTAAAAGCGAAATCGAAGGAGAAATGGGCGATTCGAAAATGGGTTTGCAAGCAAGGTTGATGTCTCAGGCACTTCGCAAACTCACCTCTATAATTAGTAAAACTTCAACCTGTTGTATTTTTATAAATCAGCTCAGGGAAAAGATTGGTGTTATGTTTGGGAATCCTGAAACAACCACAGGCGGCAATGCACTGAAATTTTATTCCAGCATCCGGCTCGATATTCGAAGAATAAGCCAGATTAAGGATGGTGAAAAGTCGGTTGGAAACAGGGTGAGGGTAAAAGTGGTTAAAAATAAGGTTGCTCCGCCATTTCAGCAAGCAGAATTTGATATAATTTACGGTGAAGGTATATCAAAGCTCGGAGAAATTATTGATTTAGGAACGGACCTTGAAATCATGAAAAAAAGCGGTTCATGGTATAGCTATGGTGATACCAAATTGGGGCAGGGTAGGGATTCAGTTAAAAATTTATTGGCTGATAATCCTGAATTGGCAGATGAACTGGAAAAATTAATTAGAGATAAAATTTCTTCAAAAAAAATTAAGTAGCAGCATTACAAATTTTAACATTGTTAATGCCAGTGAGTAAATCCTGTTTTACTGGTAATATTCATATGAAAATTAAAATTTTCCTTTTTTTGGTTTTGGTTTCTCTCGTTTTGTGCTTCGGATGTGTACAAAATAAAAAAAATAAAGAAAGTCAAGCGAAAATTGGACAATCCGATACAACTCTAAACCAACTTGCCGAACTGAATAAAAAAATTAGGGCAGATTCAGTGAATGGCAATCTGTATAATCAGCGAGCAAAGTACTATCTCGAACAGGAGAATTACAACGATGCCTTTAAAGACATAACAAGCGCACTGGAAATTGATTCGACGGCTTCAGATTATTACATCACATTATCTGATATTTATCTGGGAATGACAAAATTGCAATCGGCAATTGAAGCTCTTGATAAAGCAGCTGAATTAGATCCAGAGAATAAAAATGCCTATCTCAAACTTGCTGAAATCGATATCATTTTTAAGGATTATAAAAAAGCTTTGGACAACATCGACAAAGCAATGAAAATAGATAAACTCGATGCTAAAAGTTATTTTCTGCGAGGGGTTGTAATGCTCGAAAACGGTGATACAACCAAAGGTATTCTTAATTTTCAGAAAGCAATTGATGTGAATCAGGAATATTTCGATGCATACCTGCAGCTTGGATTGCTTTATTCAGCCAAAAAAAATAAACTTGCCGTAGATTATTTTAACAATGCGTTGAACATTGAACCAGAAAATACGGAGGTAAATTATTTCCTGGCCCTGTTTTATCAGGAAAATGCCCAATATGACAGAGCTATCCAAATTTATAACAGGATGTTGGATAAGGATCCCAAATTTTATTATGCATTATATAATATCGGTTATATAAATCTGGTTTACCTGAAAGATTTTCAGGTTGCGATTGATTATTTCTCAAAGGCCATTGATATAAATCCTACATACACGGATGCTTATTACAATCGGGGATTTGCATACGAACTACAAAAGGACGCTGTAAATGCCAGAAAAGATTATAAAAAAGCCCTTGAACTAAAGCCCAATTATGAAAAGGCTGTTGCCGGATTGAACCGGATCGATGAATATTTATCTACCCAGCAGTAATTCCCTTTTTCTTCTTTGACTGGAAAAAGATCGATTTTTCAGGAAAAGTGGAAATCAGAAAAGATTTCCAATCTGATTTACAAGGAAGGCAACGAACCATGCCGTTGCAGTGGTATAGGTGACCATAAACAACGCCCATTTCCATTTACCGCTCTCTCTTCGTACCGCAGCAACAACTGCCACGCAAGGGAAATAGAGTAAAGTGAACATTAAATATGCAAAGGCAGTAACAGGTGAAAAAATGGGTAAACCCACTTGCTGTCCATCAGTGAATTTTGCCTCACGTAATTTTTCCTGTAATAGGTGAGGGTTATCTTCTCCTTCTTTATGAGTTTGATACAATACCCCCATCGTACTGACGACCACCTCTTTAGCAGCAACCCCGGCAAGAAGACTGACACTCATTTTCCAGTCAAAACCCAGCGGACGCATGGCCGGCTCGATAAATTTACCGATCCGTCCGATAAAGGAGTTTTCCTGAAGCAACTGTAATTTTTCTGCTTCAAGTTGTTGCGTGATCTCTGTTGAGGTCTCCTTAAGATCAACATTAACGGTCTCAAAATGATTTTCCTGCATATGATTGTTCATCAAAATTCCGGCTTCCTCAATTTTTTTATCATATTGCTCAATTATATTTTGATTTCTTGGAAAATATCCTAATGTCCAAATGATAATCGAAGCAAACAAGATAACCCCACCCATTTTTCTAAGGTATTGTGAACCTTTGAACCACATATGACGAAAAGTTGTGCGAAGTGTGGGAAGCCTGTATGGCGGTAACTCCATCACAAAAGGGGCTTCATGAGCACGGAAAATGGATTTTTTGAAAAGGATTGCAAAAAAGATTGCAAAGCAAATCCCGATTCCGTACACCATAAACAATGTAATTACCTCTCTGCCGGGGAAAAAGGCACCTATTATCAATATGTAAACAGGTAAACGGGCACTGCACGACATAAACGGATTGATAAGCATAGTGAGAATGCGGTCGTTTCTGTTTTCAAGTGTGCGCGTCGCCATGATCGCTGGCACATTGCATCCGAAACCCATGATCAATGGAATAAATGATTTTCCATGTAATCCGATTTTATGCATCAGTTTATCCATGATAAATACTGCCCGTGCCATATAACCCGTATCTTCCATGTATGAAATGAAAAAGAAAAGAATCAGGATATTGGGGAGAAAAACGATCACACCGCCCACACCATCAATAATTCCGTTCACGAGCAAGTCCTTCACAATTCCATTTGGTAGGTAATTCGAAACGGTTTGACTTAAAAATCCAACCAAACCTTCAATCCACGATTTGGGGATTTCTCCAAGTGTAAATGTCGCCTCGAACATGAGCCATAAAAAGAAAATAAATATTGGAAACCCAAAAATTTTATGTGTTATAAACGTATCTATGATCTCTGTTTCCGTCTTTAGCTTTTTCTTGAACTTATTCGGGACATAGGTTTCTCTCAGAGCACCGTTTATAAATCCATACTTAGCATCAGTTACCAGCGATTCGCTGTCGTCGTTTAGAAGTGATTCAAGTTTGTTAATTTCGGCATCGGCAATTGCTGAAATCTGTTGATAATTCTTCGTTCTTGAAAGTGTAAAATGGACGCCTTCATCCTTTTCCAAAAGCTTAATGGCATAAAAACGGGATGAAACATTTTCCTTCAAGTCTCTATTCTTAATGACCACTTTTTGAACATTCGTAATCGCATCTTCTACATTCTTTCCGTAATTAATAGTTACTTTTCTAACAATTGGTTCACGACCTTCAAATACGCTGATAACCTTTCTGAAAAGATCGATTATTCCTTTTCCCTTTGAACCGATTGTCGGAATGAAAGGTATTCCGATCATTTTACCAAGGCTGTCATAATCAAATTGGTCGCCTTTGTGTTTAAACTCATCATACATATTCAGGGCAACCACCACCTTGATATCCATGTCGATTAGCTGTGTGGTAAGATACAGGTTGCGTTCGAGGTTTGATGTGTCAATTACATTTATCACAATATCCGGGTGGAATCCTAACAAATACTTTCTTACATAAAGTTCTTCCGGTGAATAGGCTGATAACGAATAGGTGCCCGGAAGATCCATAATATTTAAGGTGTATCCGTCGAGCTTGAATTTTGCTTGTTTTGAATCTACGGTCACTCCTCCATAATTCCCAACATGTTCTTTTGATCCCGAAGCATAGTTAAAAATGGTAGTTTTTCCTGAATTCGGATTTCCAACAAGTGCGATATCGATGACCTTTCCCTTGAATTTGTTGTTTGATTTTAATATTTCCCCGTCGATTATCCCATCAAATTTTTCATGATCCTTAATTTCATCAGACGCTTCATTTAGCGAAATCACGTCAATCAGTCCAGCCTCACTTGCTCTGAGTGAAACATTATAACCTAAAATATTGTATTCAACCGGATCACGGAGCGGTGCTTTTTTGATTACAGTTACAACCTTCCCCTTCAAAAATCCCATCTCAGTGATGCGTTTTCTATAAGGGCCTTCGCCGTTTATTTTGGCTATAATCCCCCTTTCACCTTGTTCCAGATCGAATAATGTCACTATCTTTATTTAGAACAAATTTAAATTGGAGCAAAGGTATTTTAAATATTCAAAATTCCTATATCTAAATGTAATTTAGAATTAGCACCGGGCAATTTCCATTTTTTTGGGATATTGTTATTTTTGGTATTGATATTCAGTATGTTTCATCACTGATAAAAATAGAGAAACAGATTGAATCATTCTAAATAAAAAAACATAAATACTTTTCTCTATTTTAAAAAAATCGAAATCGGTAAGTACTTCATAAGGCATGCTTAATTATTAAAAAAATTCTGAACTCGATAATGAACAAAGAAAAACATCAGGCAAATGATTATAGATTGTTAAACAATTGTTAGTAACTTAATGGATAATTGTTAACAATCTGCTTTGCAGACAATTTATTAATTCCATGATGTAGATTACATTTGCCATTTTGAAACAGTTTTCCCATTCTTGTTCTTTTTACAGTTCGCTAATTATTTCATATATGTCAGTAATTTTCAGCATTCAATGACGATACCTGGTGAACTATTTTATACTATAGTAAATTGTGGAACTAAATTTGACAGGTCTTTGCAATACCGGAATACAAATTTTTGCAAAAGCATAAATTGTTTTCCGACGGATTGATTTCCACAATGGGTAAAACGTTGAGATCGAAAAAAAGAAGTTGATTAAAACAGGAAAAGAATGTTAAGTTTTTGCCCAAGGAAAGTTAGTCTATAAAACAGAGGTTAGAAAAAAGGATGATCATTAATTCGGACTCCATTATTGATGAGCTCAGGCTGAGAATTAAGTTACTTGAGAATCAGAACGAACTCAAAGCCAGGCTTATGGAAGAAAAGCTGTTGCTTTGGCTTACTTCCGAAACAATCAATCAGGCAGGAGACCGGGATGAGTTATTATACAATCTTCTCGAAAGAATTTCTGTTATCCTTGATATTCCCTTTAGTGCAAGTTGTCAGATTTCAGGTGAAAACTTCCAGTTATTAAACACTTATTCAGAGCAGGATATCTCTGTACGGAACAGTTCCATTTTTAACCTGTCGGCAGATTTTTTTAATAAACTGCGGCTGGGAAGTATTTTCCTCAATAAAGACGAGTTTGCCTCAGAAGGCCTGTTTTTAGGCGAGGACATGTTTTTCGACCCTCAATCCGTTTCTATTTTCCCGTTTCAGAGTCTCTATATTCCTTTTGGCTTTTTTATTTTTTTCGACCGTCAGCATTCGCAAGAAAACCTTTCATCATTGAGCATAGTGTTTAGCCAGCTTATAAATATGGCTGTTGAAAAACTGGACAAGCTAACTCTGATGGAAGAACTAAAAAATTTAAACTATCTGTTTGAAAATAAAGTGCGTGAGCGAACAAGGGATTTGACGAACAATACCGAATTGTTAAAGCAGGAAATAAAAAACCTGAAAAAACAGGAGAAAAAAGAAACAGTTGAAAAGGGAATAAAAATCAGTCAAACGAATGATATTACATCGTTTTTAATGAATATTGGACATGAAATCAGGACTCCGCTTAATGGAATACTCGGGTTTGCTGAGATCATCCGTAATAATGATTTGCCTGCTGATGAAAAAGAACGATTTATTAATATTATCAAGACCTGTGGCAAATCACTTCTCAATATTGTAGATAATGTAATAGCATTATCCAAAATGGAAACCCAGGAGGTCAAAATTCAAAAAGGGGATTTTGAGGTTGCTAAGTTTATGACAAGGCTGCACGATTATTTTAAGAATGATGAACTTCACAAACAAAGGGATAAAGTTGAACTCAGGTTGAACATTAATATTAATGGTAATACTGTTATTCATACCGATGATAAAATAATGTGGCAAATCCTGGTTAACCTGATCGGAAATTCGCTGAAGTATACTGAACAAGGATTTATCGAAATCGGTTGCAAAATCAGGGAAAATGAAAATTATAAAGGAGGAAATAGGGATTTGCTGGTTTTTGTGAGAGATTCCGGGATTGGTATTGACGAAAACGTCCATGAACTTGTATTTGACCGCTTTTTTAAGATCGAACACGAAATTTCAAAATTGTATGGCGGGACCGGCCTTGGTCTTACGATCGCCAAAAGCCTTGTTGAATTGCTTGGAGGTACCATTTGGTTTGAATCAAAACCAGGGATAGGTACAGATTTTTATTTCACAATTCCGGAATGTGTGGTTGAGACAATTAGTGCTGAAAAACCAATATCGACAAAGGACCTGAAAGCGAAATATAATTGGGATGGTAAACGGGTGTTGATTGTAGAAGACGATGAAATGAGCTATATTTATTTGCAGGAGATATTAAAATCAACAAAAATTAATATCGTCCACGCAAAAGATGGTAAGAAAGCTGTTGAACTGGCATCTTCTGACAAAGACATCAATCTGATATTGATGGATATTAAACTACCTGAAATGGACGGATATGAAGCCACCCGCAAAATCAAAGAAATAAGGCATTCCTTGCCGGTTATTGCACAAACAGCTTATGCTATGGCAGACGATCAGCAAAAAAGCCTTCAGGTGGGATGCGATGATTATATCAGTAAACCCATAAACAGACGAAAACTCCTGGAATCGATGGAATATCTGTTAAAATAATTTGTATCAACCAAATCCCTCTAAATTATCATTGAATTTCCCATCAGCAGATAATGCAATGCATAATGTGCAGTGACAAGTGTATTGCCCAATCGTGTTTCGAATAATTCTTTCAAAGAATTAACCGCATTTTCTTTGGCGTCTAAAGTATTCTTTTGGTAAAGGTCAATGAAGTCCTTTAAATCCTGAAAAATATCAGTAAAGCATTCGGCAAGACTGCCTTTTTTAGGTTCAGGATCATTTTCATTGTAAGGTTCGACAAACCAAAATACATCGGCTTTAGCAAATACTTTTCGTAATGTATTGAACAGATTTTGCCATTCTTCCTGTGTCATATAGCGTTCATTTGCATCCGGGTTTTGAACTTCAATATCAGGCAGCAATGATGCTTTAATGTAAAGTAATGGGCATATTTTTTGAAAATAGTTTAAAAGATTGGATTTTGAAGAACCTGAAATTTTTGCCATTGTTAAACAATAATCGTTGGCAACTGTTAACATCTCCAATACATTTTTTGAATAAACCGGATGGTCAGGAAAATTATTCATCATAAATTTGTCGGTTAATTTTTCAATTTGCAAAGGTGGCAAAATTGTTGAAATAATATTCCCCGTTTATCGTTTGTATTTGCTAATTTTGAATCCAAACCAAAGAATATGGATAACAGGTCGTTAAAAAAACAGATATTTGAGAAGTGCAAAGAGACTCAACTTGAACGAATCAGGCACCTGGAACTCGTAATGGAAGAGGCTCAAAATATTGCCAATGAATATGGGCAGCAAAGTGATGATTTTGACTCTCACAGAGAAGAATTGATCGGTAACAGGGACATGTATGCCCAGCAAACCGAGGCAGAATTGGAACTTCTTGAAACCTTGTACAAAATTCAACTTGGGATTGAAAATGATACAATTGGATTTGGGTCAGTTGTAATAACTGATTTGCAAAAAGTTTTTATATCAATCGGTATTGGAAAAATAGTCGTTGAAAATAATACCTATTATGCCATTTCGATGAAAGGTCCTTTTTTCCTGGCAATGAAAGGCCTAAAGAAAGGGGATGTTTTTATGTTTATGGAAAAACCTGTAAAAATCCTTGATGTTTTTTAATCCTGTATTACACCTATCCCCCTCATGTATTTATTCTGCACATTGATTTTTTTATGATCAGACTTCATGGCCCTTCAATAAAGGCATTCCTCCTTTACGGGAAAATGAACTAAGATCTCCGAATTTTCAGTTTTCTGACATAAACAACGATTTTGCTGCAGCACATACAGGACAAGTCCAGTCATCGGGTAAATCCTCAAATGGTGTTCCGGGCGGAATACCACGATCTTCATCTCCAACAACCGGATCGTAAACATATCCGCAAATTGTACAAATAAACGTGGCATTGGGATCAGATTTTTCCTCTGGATCAGTGTTCAATTCATCAATAGGCAAAGCTTCCGGCTTCTTTATTTTATTTTTATCCACATAGGTAGGTGCACGTTCAGGAGCCATCAGCTTCATTTCTTTTCTGAAATAGGCGTAGGTAAGAGGTTCTTTACCGGCTTCAAGCACTTCACTTTCGAGGACTTCTCCAATATACATATAATGCGTTCCTACATCAATGGTATCAATCACTTTACACTCGAAATAAGCAATAGAATGTGTAAGAATAATGGGTGCACCGGTATTGCCAATCTTATATGTAACCCGCTCGAATTTCTCATCTTCGTCACCACTATGATAACCGAATAAGCCAATAAGACCGGCATCGGTTTCTTT
>CAVXTE010000029.1:0-42429 GCA_963764475.1 uncultured Bacteroidales bacterium | reverse complement strand
TATTTACGCCGATAGCAACTCTCAGTACAATCCCGTTCAAGCACTTGTAAACATTGAAATGGGCGCGCAAAACAATATGCAGCTCGGTGACTTTTATTCGTTCGAAAGCCAGACCGTCTATTTTATCCAGCAGGCCAAAGAAAACCAGGAATTGATGGATTTGGTATTCTATTTTGGCGAAGATGATTTGACCATGGCTTCACCGGGAGCTAACATAGAAGAAGGTGTTTTCCCTGACGATGATACACCGGTAAACTGGTCCATTAGAAATACTACCCGTTTTATCAAAACTTCCATTTCGGAAAGTGAATTCAGCAGTGTCAATAATGACAGTATTATGATAGCAAATTATAGTGATGCCGATGGTAAGCGAAAAGCAAAAAACCTGACAGCCGGTGATGTTTATGTTTTCAAAAACCAATTGAACCGGCTCGGATTGTTCAGGGTTGATTCAGTTTCGGGTACTACAGAAGGCTTCATAAAATTCGAGGTAAAAATTCAAAATCAGGGAGAATGAAAGGAAAATATTTATTTTTTGTTTTATTTCTTCATTTTCTGGTCGTTAAATCAGGATTCGTCTTTTCACAAACGGAGGTAACAGGTTTTGTAAAAGACAAAAGAACAGCAGAGCCACTCACCGGAGCCAACATTTACCTGACCGATCTGCACAAAGGAACATCATCGGACGGCAGGGGATATTTCAAATTTTCGGGAATAAATGCAAAATCTTTTCGAATTAAAGTCACCTATGTCGGTTATCGCGATACCACTTTGCAGGTGAATGCAGAAAAAGAAAATCACCTTTCTATTTTTCTTGAACCTGATTCTGTTCGCATCGAATCGATCGTCGTAACTGCAACACGTACGCCTGAACCGGCGAATGAAATTCCGCAAAGCATCAGCATCATCGATCAAAAATCAATCGACGACTACCCGGCGACCAATGTGGATGATCTGCTGAAAATGGTTCCCGGTATCAATGTGAACCGAAGCTGGGGCATTTTTTCTCATAATGCAAGTGTTACTATGCGTGGAATGCCTGGAAGCGAGCGGAACCTGATCCTCCTCGATGGTGTTCCGCTGAATAAATCGGCCGGTGGAACCGTGAGCTGGCATCTGGTGACTCCTGAAGAGATCGACCGGATTGAAGTCGTGAAAGGTCCGGGTTCAGCACTGTACGGTAATAATGCCATGGGCGGTGTGATCAATATCATTACCAAACATCCGCAAAAAAAACTGGAAGGTTCGGTTGATTTGAGCTATGGGACTTATAACACTATGAAATCACAGATCAGCCTTTCGGGCAATGACTTGCACGATGCAAGAGGACTTTATTGGAAAATCGGAGGCTTTTATCGCAAAGGCGACGGTTATATTCTCGATCCTCCCGAATTGCAAAGCCCTTACGAAACGGATGCTTATCTTTTTGAAGGAAATACTAGTGGCATGCTTGGTTACCAGTTTTTCCCCGGCAGCAAACTGGAAATCGATTACCGGTTTTACAAAGATAAAAGAGGTACAGGCATTAAGGTTTATGAAAAAGATGGCAGCTACGAAAGTTTTACAAACAACAATTTTAGGGCCGAGTACGAAAGTCCGATTGGGCGTTATAAAATTGACGCAAAGATTTTTTACATGAATGAATTTTATTACCGCCAGAATGAAAATGTGAATGCAACCGGTGAATATAAACTGGTAGATACGAAAACCGACAAGGACGACTTCGGTCTTTGGCTCTCGGTTTCAAGACAGATAGGGCAAAAACAGCAGCTTACAGGTGGTATCGATATTAAAAAAGGAAACATCGACAACCATGATATATACCGTACATCGACCGACGATTTGTTTACGCATGGCGACCTGCTTTTTTCTGCTTTGTTTTTTCAGGATGACATCAAACTTATAGGAGGTAAACTTAACATCATTGGCGGATTACGATTCGACAATGCCCGGTTTTATAATGGCCTGCTGAAAGTAATAAACCCGACAAGTCAAACAGGTTTCCCTTTACCCGAGAAGGATAATTTTCATGATAATTCGTGGACGGAACTAAGTCCAAAAATCGCACTAAAATATTTCATTTTGCCTTCCCTCAGTACGTATGTGAATGCTGCAACCGGTTTTATGCCACCCAGGATTGATGATTTAGCCGGTTCAAGAAAAATCAGGAGGGGATTTAAAATCGCCAATCCCGATCTGGTTCCTGAAAAACTGATTAGCTATGAATGGGGAATGAACTGGATGGTGAAGGAAAAGTTTTCCCTTTCTCCTTCCCTGTTTTATTCGCGTGGAAGGGATTTCCAGTACCTTGTCGCTACCGGAGATTATATTGGCGGCGATGACCCCGTGGCTGTTTATCAAAGACAAAATGTTTCGAAGGTGGAAGTTACCGGGGTTGAACTTGCAGCATCCTATACGCTCACCCCTCATATCCGGTTCAACCTGAGTTATGCTTACAACACTTCGAAAATTCTCGACTATAAATCACTTGATAATACCGACCTTACCGGTAAAGAACTGAGTGAAGTCCCGGCGAACCTGGTTTACCTCGGTGCAACTTGGAATAATCGGTTCGTGAAAGTTTTTGTGGATTATACTTTTACAGATAAACAATGGTACGACGAAGAGAACACCGAGATCATAAACGGCTATTCGTTATTCAATGTTAGGGTATCGCGACCGATATTTAAAAATTTCAGGGCTACGCTCGATATTCAGGACATTTTCGATGTTCGATTCATCGACCGCAAGGGCTATTTATCACCCGGTAGGTTCATCACATTTGAAGTTACTTTTTTAATAAACAGATAAATGAATACTTAAAATTAACGCGTATGAAAAAAATTGGACTTTTACTCTCGATGTTTTTTGCAACAAGTGTGTTTCTGTTTTCGCAGGATGTCGTAGTTGCAGGATGGACTTTTCCGGGTAACGCTATGATGGCTGATACCGGTCTGAGTGTGAACCTGACTCAGGAAATCAGCACAATAGGAGGCACTTCAGCCATCGAAATCAAAAACGGGTATACAACCAAAGCAGCACATGCAACCGGCTGGGATGATGGAATGGATACCAAAGCCTGGGTGGTGCAAATCAGCACCGAAGGGTATCATAATCTTCTGATCAGTTCGCGGCAGCAATCAGGTGGGAACAATCCCGGACCGAAGGATTATAAGATCCAGTACAGCATCGACGGAGGCACTGCATGGAACGATGTCGATGGAGGAACGATCACTGTTGAGAATGACTGGGAGACTTCTTTTGTAGACAACCTTGCATTGCCCGAAGAATGCGGCGATCTGAGCGAAGTATGGTTTCGCTGGATAATGACAAGCAATGATGCTTCCGGTGCTGGCGGGACCGTAACTACGGATGGTGTCGACAAGATCGACGAAATTTATATCCGGGGTGAGCAGATCAACGGAATTAAAGATGTAAATACGGATGCCTTTCAAATCAGTCCGAATCCTGCATCGGGTTATCTGAAGATCCGGAGTGATAGAACAATGAACCTGATCAGCATTTACGACGTAAGCGGTCAACTTGTCCTGCATGCAATCGCCGATGCAAAAGAAACCACTGTCGATGTAAGATCGCTTGACTGTGGCATTTACATTTTGAGTATTACTGACGATCAGTGCAAAAACAGGCTGCAGAGAAAGATCTTTATTTCCCGTTAACCAATCGGAAAGGCATCCTTAGGATGACAGACCTCCGCTGGGATGGCGGAGGTTTTTTTTATTCTTTTATCAATTTTACTACTTGCACGTCCCGGTCATTCTTTAAACTTACAATGTAGATTCCCTGAGGTAGGGAACTTATGTTAACCTGATTATCACCAGTATATAATTTCTGATCAATCACCTTTGTTCCATTAATATTAAAAATCGACAGATGTAAACCGCTTTTAAAATCAGATGGGATAACAGTGATTTTTTCATGTGCAGGATTGGGAATTAATTCGAATATATAAGAATATCTGCAATTTTCAGAATGGGTGGTTAATGCAAACAAATCGGCCTTCCATATGTTTTGATAACCGTATTGGTAACTACTGTAAACAAAAATATTTCCATCCTTTTCTGGCAATTTTAACTTAATTAGAGTCGAACTTGTAGGCGATGGCAAGATATCCCATGTTTCACCACAATCATTTGTCCAAATAATAATTCCTGAATCCCCGGCGGCAATCCATGTGTTTTCTGTTAAAAAATCAAGAGAATACAGACTTTGAGTGACACCTGTTTCTTTTAAAATCCAATTTTGTCCTGCATCTGTTGTCTTAAAAATTCGTCCACTGTCTCCAACTGCAAAACCTAGATTATCTGAGTAAAATTGTATTGCCCTTAATGGTGTATTGGGATTAATCGCCGACGAATCCCAGGTTTCACCATTATCTTCAGATTTATATATTAAATCGAAAGACGGACTTCTATTTGACATATAAATAGAATGGTCTTTTGTTACTTTCATAAATCCGTAATACCCTGATCCGGGAAGTGTGCCGGTTATTTTGAATGTGTCATTTTCAAGATGCTGAACAGTTGATTGCGGACCCAGGGCATATAGATCATTTATGTCTAGAATGTTTATGCTGTAAAATTCATGCCAGGTTGTGTATTGACATAATTGGTACGAATTCATCCCATCAGAAGTGCGATGAAGGTTATCTCCTCCTTCAAATCCATTATAGACAATATAGTAACCTGAGTCAGGAGAAATAAATTCCATTGAGGATAAAGAATTTGGAAATGAAGCTGAGTATTTATATTGCCAACTAGTACCACCGTTCGTAGTTTTATACATATAGTCATGATTTGTAAATTGACTGCCCGATCCGTAAATCTCACTTATCATCCAGTAATATGTAGAATCTGACGCCACTTCTCCACGAAAGGAATAGTCACAATTTGGATTCCAGTTGAAATCAGGGATTTGAACTAACTGCCATTGGGCATTTGCAATGTTCATTGCACCCACTACAACGATTAAACTGATGACTTTTTTCATAACCTTTGTTTTTAAAACTGTTATTTCAATTTTTCCCTTTGTGCCCTCTTCGTGTGTACTTTGTGTTCCTTCGTGGTTAAATATTTTTACCATAAAGGCGCACGAAGGATTTTCACAAAGAACACAAAGTCTAACGTCTAAATGCTAAATACTCAGTGCTCATTACTACTCCTTCACCATCTTCCCAACCTCCACCATCTTTTCATTTTGCAGCCTCACGAAATAAACTCCCTTTGGCAGTGTGCTGATATTGATGGTCTTTTCTTCTTTGAATAATCTCTTTTCCAATACTTTTTTACCACAAACATTAAAAACTGACAGGATATTATTGTTTAATGGTGTTCCCGATATTACAGTGATCTTTTCTCTTGCAGGATTGGGTGTGATTAATAAAGTTGTAGTTTCCGGTCCAGGTTTATTTTCAATTCCTACCGGAAAACAATCGCTTTGATAATTGTTTGATAGGGTAAAATTGTTAAAATTATTCTGATCGGTAATGGTAAATGATACCAGCCCGATATAACACGTGTCCATCAGGCCGGGAGTGAAGGTAAAATAAGCTTTTACAAACCAGGTTCCGGCTTCAAGCGAATCGATGGTCGCGGAGAGATTAAAATGACAATAACAAAGAGCAAAACCACCCTGCTCGTATTGTATCCATTGCAACGTATCTCCTGCAAGCTGTGTGATTTCCATGTTGTACCAGGAGGCGCAGTTTCGCTCGGCTGTATCGTTCATCAGGACGACGGAATTGCCGTACACTTCAGCTTTCAGTGTACCCTTGCTGGCCGAATTGCATTGCCCGAAAACAATAAAGGGCATAGTAGAAAAAATAAGTACAAGGATTTTCATAAATATATTTTTAAGTTTATTTTCGATTCTTCACATTTTTAATATTCAGATCGTTTTGGTTACGATTAAAAAAATTGCCCCCAAATTTACAAATTTTATGGTAGGTAAATCAAGTTGTATTTTTAGTAAAGGATTATTTTGTGGATTCTATTTTCATCATGTTTCCAATGGTGAAAAATAGAAATAAATCGATGGAAATACTTGAGATAAATGGAAATTTGGCAAAAGGAAGAAATTGCCCGGGGCCCAATGCACCAAAGTCCAGACCAAGGTTTAGTCATAAAACATCCAGCTAACCCCAAACCGGAAACCGCCGTCCTGCATAGGGTAGGAGGGAACAGTGTAATAGCTGAAGTCCTTGAGGAGGAAACCCAGATTGTGATACATTAAAAATAAGCGTGTTCGTTTTATCTGTAAATTGAAAAATAAATTGGTGTAAAAGTAATTCCCTACCTCTTTTTTATTCTGGATATAAAAACTTTTAGTTGCCGGCATGTAAGCGTATCCGTAATAGCTGGTGTTGTATAGTACGTTAACACCCGTTTGGATTATTGCCGCCTTTTTAAACAAATCTTTTGTATAATAAACCGAGAGATCACCGATGAGTTCCGGAACACGCAGTGCATGTGTGTTGGAGGCTTTTTGGTAAACACCTTTTATATCGAAGCTCCACCGCTTAATATTGATCAGCTTTCGCAGCGAAATATTTAACACACTCATTGTAGCAGTGAGCTGAGCCGGCAATGCCAGTGTATCAAAATAAATAAAATTTCCCAGTGCCATGATACTGGCTCCTGCATGGAAATTTTTCAGAATATACTCGAACGAATTGACCAGGAAAAATTGTTTCTTGAAATTGTTTTCCCAATTAAAATGATTTGACTTATAAAAATCATAGAACCTTCCGGGATCCTGCCGTGCTGAGTTCGATGTAAAAATAACCGTTCCCAGTTTTGTTTTATAGTAAAGTCTTCCGAGCAAGTTAAAATCACCTGAAAACGTACTTCCCGACACGTAGTCACCATGCCCTTCAAGCTGGAATTTATCCGAAATTGTGAATGCTATCTTCGCTGAAGGGATCAATTGATGATAATAACTTGTCACCGAATCGACGTACAATTCAGAGTAAATGTGCTTCAGGGCAAAAGTAAATGTGAGAAGCTGGTAGCGGGCATTATCCGAGTTTGTCCAGGCAACCTGATTTTCAAATTTCTTAATCAGAACTGAATCATAGGTAGGCTTTGTTGGATAACTTGTCTCCGCAAAAAAACTATTGCTAGCTGTATCGGTTTGCTGGAAAAGGTTTGTCGTTTTTGAATAAAGAAAAGACCAGGAAACCGTTCCCGGATTGATTTTATGGGCATCGGAAACTACCGTAGTATCATTTAATTTGAACCGATGCCTTTTCGAAATGCTGAACAGTTGCTTGATATAATAGGTATCGTCCTTTATTTTATTTGATGCGTTGCTAAGGTTTACCGGGATATTTTTGCGGGTAGGTTCTGTGTTATTTTCAAAAATAGAATCATTTCTTATTCCTCCGTTTTCCTGGTCGAGCAATTTATTATGAATATAAGTGGCCAGAACCATGTACCGGTAATTTTTAGTTTGAAAACGGGTTTTAAGTGCAAAATTTTTATCGTCTGATTTTTGATTTGTATAATAACCCGGAGAGTTGATGTACTTGAATTTTAAACCCAGGTTGAACCAGGAGGCAATATTTTGAGAGTGATCGACAAGCAGGTTCTGTTCCTTCTTTGTACCCATCACATAAAATAAATGTGTAAATGGCTTGCCTACCCAATAATAGTTGAGGCTGTCGTTGTGGAACATATACTCATCAAATGTGTGGATACCCCAATCGAAACCGCTACTGATACGCGGTTTATAAACCATGCTTTTATGAGCCATCCCGATATTGCCAGGTGTAGCGTAATATTTCCCGGGAACATGAATAGGATCGTATTGCTGAACGCCGGTTATCAGTGTATCAATTTCTTTTAGAAAATCAGGGCCTTTTGTTTCGAAATCATTTTGGAAATAGTAAACTTTTGAAGAATCAAGCGGGAATATAAGGGAGTGAAACAATGAATCAGGTTTTTGAAGTAGCGAATCAGTTATGTGCATCAATGTATCGGGTTTTTGAATCAACGAATCAGGATTTTGTACCAGTGAATCATGAACAATAACCAGCGTATCCTGGGCTGTTAATGAAAGGTTGCCCAAAACAAAGAGAAAAAGGAAAAAGATTCTGTAACGGGTTTGCATCATTTGATAACGCTAATTTTTTTCAAACCTACGTAAAATTTCACAATTAAAGTAAACAAGCGAGCGACGAAAAAATTATTCCAACGAGCAAAGAAAATTATTAAACAGTAAACCAAAAAGAACGGTTCGGTATAAATAAAAAATCCCTTCCGGGTAACCGGAAGGGACTTATAAAGACTGGCGACGACCTACTTTCCCACCTTGCGGCAGTATCATCGGCGCTGGCGGGCTTAACTTCTCTGTTCGGAATGGGAAGAGGTGGACCCCGCCGCAATAGTCACCATAAGATCTTAAGTTTGAAAGAACAAACAATAATTTAATTGACATACTGAGAAAGAAAATACAGAAATCTTTGAAAAAAATCAGACGACCAGAAGAAAGCTTACGGGTAATTAGTACTGCTCGGCTTTGACATTACCGCCTTTACACCTGCAGCCTATCAACGTCATCGTCTTTAACGACCCTTAAAAGAAGCCTCATCTTGAGGTGAGTTTCGCGCTTAGATGCTTTCAGCGCTTATCTCATCCAAACATAGCTACCCTGCGATGCAGCTGGCGCCACAACAGGTACACTAGAGGTTTGTCCAACCCGGTCCTCTCGTACTAGAGTCAGGTCCTCTCAAGCTTCCAACGCCCACAACAGATAGGGACCGAACTGTCTCGCGACGTTCTGAACCCAGCTCGCGTGCCACTTTAATGGGCGAACAGCCCAACCCTTGGGACCTTCTCCAGCCCCAGGATGTGACGAGCCGACATCGAGGTGCCAAACCACTCCGTCGATGTGAGCTCTTGGGAGTGATCAGCCTGTTATCCCCGGCGTACCTTTTATCCTTTGAGCGATGGCCCTTCCATGCGGAACCACCGGATCACTATGCTCTACTTTCGTACCTGCTCGACTTGTAGGTCTCACAGTCAAGCACCCTTATGCCATTGCACTCTACGCACGGTTACCAAGCGTACTGAGGGTACCTTTGAGAAGCCTCCGTTACTCTTTTGGAGGCGACCACCCCAGTCAAACTACCCACCAAACACTGTCTCCCGTTGCCGGGATTAGGCACCAAATAAACAAAGGGTGGTATTTCAAGGTTGACTCCACGACACCTAGCGACGCCGCTTCAAAGTCTCCCACCTATCCTACACATCACTTATCCAATGTCAATGTTAAGCTATAGTGAAGGTGCACGGGGTCTTTCCGTCCCGTTGCGGGTAAACGGCATCTTCACCGCTACTACAATTTCACCGAGCTCATGGCTGAGACAGTGCCCAGATCGTTACACCATTCGTGCAGGTCGGAACTTACCCGACAAGGAATTTCGCTACCTTAGGACCGTTATAGTTACGGCCGCCGTTTACCGGGGCTTCAATTCAGTGCTTCTCTCGATAAAGTCGAGATAACATCCTCCTCTTAACCTTCCGGCACCGGGCAGGTGTCAGGCCTTATACTTCATCTTTCAATTTTGCAAAGCCATGTGTTTTTGATAAACAGTCGCCTGGGCCATTTCTCTGCGGCCTCGCCGTGAGCGGGGCGCCCCTTCTCCCGAAGTTACGGGGCTATTTTGCCTAGTTCCTTAGCCATGAATCACTCGAGCACCTTTGGATTCTCTCCTCGACTACCTGTGTCGGTTTACGGTACGGGCAGCTTATACCTGAAGCTTAGAGGTTTTTCTTGGAAGTCTGATTAGGGTCACTATCCACTCATCCGAAGACTTGTGGTACTATCACCTTCAGCAATCCTAGCGGATTTGCCTACTAGATGTATACCTACAGTGTTCAACGTACTATTCCGTCAGTACGCGGACCTTTCACTCCTCCGTCACCCCATCGCAGTATAAGCTGGTATCGGAATATTAACCGTTGTCCATCGACTACCCCTTTCGGGTTCGCCTTAGGCCCCGACTAACCCTGATCCGATTAGCGTTGATCAGGAAACCTTAGTCTTTCGGTGTGCGGGTTTCTCACCCGCATTATCGTTACTTATGCCTACATTTGCTTTTCCAGCCGCTCCAGCATGCCTTACGATACACCTTCGACGCAACTGGAATGCTCCCCTACCAATTCCGACTTAACATCGTAAATCCATAGCTTCGGTAATATGCTTATGCCCGATTATCATCCATGCCCGACCGCTCGACTAGTGAGCTGTTACGCACTCTTTAAATGAATGGCTGCTTCCAAGCCAACATCCTAGCTGTCTCTGCAATCGGACCTCGTTAGTTCAACTTAGCATATATTTGGGGACCTTAGCTGATGGTCTGGGTTCTTTCCCTCTCGGACACTGGACCTTAGCACCCATCGCCCTCACTGCCGAGGAACATGTCATAGCATTCGGAGTTTGTCAGGGTTTGGTAGGCGGTGAAGCCCCCTAGCCCAATCAGTAGCTCTACCTCTATGACACTATATACTCGACGCTGCTCCTAAAAGCATTTCGGGGAGTACGAGCTATCTCTCAGTTTGATTGGCCTTTCACCCCTACCCACAGCTCATCCAAAGACTTTTCAACGTCAACTGGTTCGGTCCTCCACTCTGTGTTACCGGAACTTCAACCTGGCCATGGGTAGATCACCAAGTTTCGCGTCTACCCCCTCTGACTTATTCGCCCTATTCAGACTCGCTTTCGCTTCGGCTGCTTCCGTTAAACGGATTAACCTTGCCAGAGAGGAGTAACTCGTAGGCTCATTATGCAAAAGGCACGCCGTCACCCCGATAAATCGGGACTCCGACCGCTTGTAAGCGCACGGTTTCAGGTTCTATTTCACTCCCCTGTTCGGAGTACTTTTCACCTTTCCCTCACGGTACTTGTTCACTATCGGTCTCTCAGGAGTATTTAGCCTTACCAGATGGTGCTGGCAGATTCAGACAGGATTTCACCGGTCCCGCCCTACTCAGGATACCACTAAGGTAATAAAATCAATTTCGTTTACAGGACTTTCACCTTCTATGGTCCAGCTTTCCAGATGTGTTCTACTATCAATTTTATAGTCCTATATCGTAGTCCTACAACCCCAACATTGCCGTAACAACATTGGTTTGGGCTGTTCCGCGTTCGCTCGCCACTACTTACGGAATCACTATTGTTTTCTCTTCCTCCGGGTACTTAGATGTTTCAGTTCACCGGGTTCGCTTCCCGATAAGTCGGGATACCATGCCTTCAGCATGGTGGGTTGCCCCATTCGGAAATCTCCGGATCAAAGGTTATTTGCACCTACCCGAAGCTTTTCGCAGCTTATCACGTCCTTCATCGCCTCTGAGAGCCTAGGCATCCACCGTACGCCCTTAGTTACTTTCTTAACTTATTCTTTACTTGATTCTATCAACTAAAATTGTTTATGCTTTCTTTCAATATGTCAATGAACTTTATCCTGATATCTTACTGGACTTGCGTCGGCTGATTCAATAATCGCCGTTGCCCTCTTTTGTGGAGAATATCGGAGTCGAACCGTTGACCTCTTGCATGCAAAATCAAGCTGCTCTAGCCAACTGAGCTAATTCACCTAATCAATATTTAAGAACACTGATGTATAAAATGTGGAGAATAAGGGATTCGAACCCTTGACCCCCTGCGTGCAAGGCAGGTGCTCTAGCCAGCTGAGCTAATTCCCCAAAACTGAGCTTTCTTGTAGTCCCGCGCAGACTTGAACTGCGGACCCCTACATTATCAGTGTAGTGCTCTAACCAACTGAGCTACGGGACTGTTTGTTTAAGAAATCTCGTCTTCATATTCCTGACGCTCAAAGTCTGTTAGAGCTTCAGAGCTTTGCCTTATTCGATCTAAGGAAGAGCTTTCACTAATCACTCGTTTGCGGATCAATATGTAAGACAATAAAGTAAAGCAAGAAGCAAAGGATCAACCCCATCAAATGCAGTAATAGTAAATGCTCCAGAAAGGAGGTATTCCAGCCACACCTTCCGGTACGGCTACCTTGTTACGACTTAGCCCCAGTCACTAGTTTCACCCTAGGCAGCTCCTTGCGGTTACCGACTTCAGGCACCCCCAGCTTCCATGGCTTGACGGGCGGTGTGTACAAGGCCCGGGAACGTATTCACCGCGCCATGGCTGATGCGCGATTACTAGCGATTCCAGCTTCACGAAGTCGAGTTGCAGACTTCGATCCGAACTGAGACCGGCTTTCGAGATTCGCTCCTGTCACCAGGTGGCTGCCCTCTGTACCGGCCATTGTAGCACGTGTGTAGCCCTGGACGTAAGGGCCGTGCTGATTTGACGTCATCCCCACCTTCCTCTCTACTTGCGTAGGCAGTTTCCTTAGAGTCCCCAGCATTACCTGCTGGCAACTAAGAATAGGGGTTGCGCTCGTTATGGGACTTAACCCGACACCTCACGGCACGAGCTGACGACAACCATGCAGCACCTTGCAGACTGTCCGAAGGAAATCCCGTTTCCGGGACGGTCACTCTGCATTTGAGCCCAGGTAAGGTTCCTCGCGTATCATCGAATTAAACCACATGCTCCACCGCTTGTGCGGGCCCCCGTCAATTCCTTTGAGTTTCAACCTTGCGATCGTACTCCCCAGGTGGATCACTTATCGCTTTCGCTTGAGTCGCTGACTGTGTATCGCCAACAACGAGTGATCATCGTTTACGGCGTGGACTACCAGGGTATCTAATCCTGTTTGCTCCCCACGCTTTCGTGCCTGAGCGTCAGTTATAGCTTAGTGAGCTGCCTTCGCAATTGGTGTTCTGTATCATATCTATGCATTTCACCGCTACATGCTACATTCCGCCCACTTCAACCATACTCAAGACTAACAGTATCAATGGCAGTTCTACAGTTGAGCCGGAGGATTTCACCACTGACTTAATACTCCGCCTGCGCACCCTTTAAACCCAATAAATCCGGATAACGCTTGCACCCTCCGTATTACCGCGGCTGCTGGCACGGAGTTAGCCGGTGCTTATTCTTACAGTACCGTCAGTCCCGCACACGAGCGGAGGTTTCTTCCTGTATAAAAGCAGTTTACAACCCATAAGGCCGTCTTCCTGCACGCGGCATGGCTGGGTCAGACTTGCGCCCATTGCCCAATATTCCTTACTGCTGCCTCCCGTAGGAGTCTGGTCCGTGTCTCAGTACCAGTGTGGGGGATCATCCTCTCAGAACCCCTAGACATCGTTGCCTTGGTGAGCCGTTACCTCACCAACTAGCTAATGTCACGCATGCCCATCTTTAACCGCCGGAGCTTTAATCTATCTAACATGCGATATGATGAATGTTATGGAGTATTAATCCCGATTTCTCGGGGCTATCCCCCTGTTAAAGGTAGGTTGCATACGCGTTACGCACCCGTGCGCCGGTCGTCAGCATGTACTGCTACGACCTGTTACCCCTCGACTTGCATGTATTAGGCCTGCCGCTAGCGTTCATCCTGAGCCAGGATCAAACTCTCCATTGTAATTAAGTACATTTTGTGTCTCAAGATTTACTATTCATATCGAATTCTCGGTATGGATATTTGCTACTAGGCTTTTACTTCAGTTTTTCAAAGAACTTATTTATCTTTTTAATTCCAATTTTTTTCAAAATGGGCTGCAAAATTACAACCTTTTTTTTATCCTGCAAGCTTTTCGAAATAATTTTATTAAAAATTTTATAACCGAAAATTTAGCCGCAGAAAAAGGGTGCAAAAATAATCATCTTTTGTTTACCCCTTAATTATTTTTTCAAGAAATTTTAAAGATCGTTGTGTTAAAAAGAGGGTGCAAAAGTAGATATTATTAATTGTAAAAAACAAACCTTTTTGAATATTTTTTTAAATATTTTATAAGTAGCTAATTATGTGTCGCTTTGAATAAGAAAATTAATTGAAATATTTCAAGAAACAAATATTTTTGTACTTTTAAAGTTATTAAAAGGATTAATAATTGAAGCAATGAATCAAAAAATAAACATGCTTAAGATTGTCACCATTTCTTTGACTGCTGCTTTCTTATTTTATATTTATCCAAATGTATTTGGTCAGAAAATTAAAGACTTTAATGAAGAAAAAAAACCGTTTAAAGACCGGATTTCTATCGGTGGAGGATTGGGTTTCAGCATTGGCAACTACAGTAGTTTAATTGATGTTTCACCTCTGGTCGGTTATGAACTGACGAAAAATGTCGTAGTGGGTATAGGTTTGACATATAAATATTACAGGCTTAAAGATTTTTACTACAACAAGATTAGTCAAGAATATTTTGATTATAAAACTAATATTTACGGGGGTAGCGTGTGGGCACGTTATTTTTTGACTGGAATTGATATTCCCGTTATCGAAAACATGTTCATCCATGCAGAAGTTGAGCCATTAGTTTTCAATCAGGACTATAGTTTAAGTGGAACAGGTATTTTTCAAGATCCATATGGTAACCAATATTCTTTAAAAAAACAACAAATAACACTAACAGGGTATTTCCTCGGGGGTGGATACAGGCAATTAATTACCGACCGGTCATATCTCTATATTGAGGCGCTATGGAATTTTAATGAAGGCATTTATTCTCCTTATTCAAATCCCAGGATCATGGTCGGCTTTGCTGCCGGCCTATAAATTTTACTTTTCAGGAATTTTTTTTAAAACGGCAATTGTCAGGTCCCAGAATTTGTTCACAGTTTCTATATTTAGTCGTTCATCAGGTGAGTGTGCGCCTTTAATTGTCGGGCCAAACGAAATCATATCCATGCCCGGGTAAACATCGCCAATCAATCCGCATTCGAGTCCAGCATGAATAGCCAGAACTTTAGGTTTTTCTTTAAATAACTCTTCGTAAATATTTCGTGTTATTTCCACAATTTCAGAGTCCGGATTCGGTTTCCAGCCTGGATATCCATCGCTATGGGTCACGTTAGCACCGGCGAGCCTGAAAACACTTGCTACCATATTTCCAATATCTTCTTTTGAAGATTCCACAGAACTTCGCTGGCTTGTTGTAACAAGTATTTCATTTTCCATGATTTTAACAGATGCAAGGTTTGTGGACGTTTCAACGAAATTAGGAATTTCGGCCGACCAGGCGATCACGCCATGAGGACAGGCATAGATAGCATTTAATAGGTTGAACTGTGTCTTTTTATCAATGACAAATAAAGGAACATCCGTTGAAATGGCCACTATTTTTAAGTCTGGTTCTGTCACTTTGAATTCCGATTGAACCGTTGCATAAAATTTTTCAATAAAAGTTAAAAATTCTTCTGTTTTTTCATTAGGGAGGCAGACAACAGCGTAAGCCTCACGGGCAATTGCGTTTCTCAAATTTCCACCGATAAATTCACTGACTAACAGATTAAAATGGTCCGCGCTGTACCATAATATTCTGTTCAGAATTTTGTTGGCGTTGCCTCTTCCTTTTTGGATATCATCGCCTGAATGACCGCCAACCAGACCTGAAACGTTGATCCGGAAAGCTTTATAACCTTCAGGAACTTTATCTTTTTGACAGGAAAAATTAATCACAGTATCTTTTCCGCCTGCACAGCCAATAAATAGTTGTCCTTCATCTTCTGAGTCAAGATTCAACAAAATATTACTTTTAAGGAATCCTGTTTTTAAACCAAATGCCCCTGTAAGTCCGGTTTCTTCGTCAATTGTAAACAAACATTCCAGCGGTCCGTGGGCAATATCTTTTGACTCGAGAATGGCGAGCTGGGTAGCAACCCCAATACCATCATCGGCACCGAGGGTGGTACCGCGGGCTTTGACCCAGCCATTTTCGATCCAGGCTTCGATCGGATCATTTTCAAAATCGTGTATTTTATCGCTGTTTTTTTCACACACCATGTCCACATGGCTTTGAAGTACAACCGGTTTCATATTTTCCATACCGGTCGATGCAGGTTTGCGAATCAGAATATTGCCTGTTTCATCCTGAAGGGTTTCCAGTCTATGCTCCTTACCAAATTCTTTAAGGTAAGCAATAATTTTACCTTCTTTTTTCGATGGACGTGGTATTCTTAATATTTCAGTGAAATAAAACCAAAGTCTTTCGGGCTGCAATTTTTTTAATTCTTCATTCATGGATAGTTACTTTTTTGAACCCACAAAAATAGGAACTTATCCCTAAACATTATTCGGTTTTAAAAAAAATGCTGTAAGAAATGAGAGGTGACTACAATGTAAAGTCAACGGGGATCATTATCCAGGTGTCAGCAGGTTTGCCTCTGAATTTGCCGGGTTTGAATTTCATTTTTTTTAGTGCATTTAATGCAGCATCATCCAAAGCTGGAATGCTTTGTACAATGTCCATTTCTTTAATTTCACCGGTTTTAGTTATCAGTATTTTAACAACTACCTGCCCCTGGATTTTATTATTTTTTGCAGAAAATGGATATTTCGGATGGAGTATTGTGAGCATTTTTGGGGGTTCGCAATCCTGCTTGTCTTCTGAAATATCTTCAAAATTTTGTAATGGACGCAATGCGATGGAAGTTACAAACCCCCATTTACCATTATAATTTACGATCCACGATGCTTCTTTTGGGAAATACCTATAAATATCAATGACCGACCCCTTTGGAATAACAATGTTTGATGTTTTTGATGAAAGCGAAAGCTGGAATCTCAATTCAGAATCCTTCAATACTTTAGCTTTGGCTGCCAGTTGCAGGTCGATATCATAATCGAGGATAGTGATTACCTGACTATCGCTTTTGTGTGTTTCAGCTTTTAAATTTGTCTCATCATAAGCTGTTTCCCTGCCGTAAAAGCTTTGGGCAGCCGAATTTAAAGTAAAAATAATAGCAAAAAGGGAAAAATAAATTGTAACCCTGTTCATGATTCGAGTATTTCAGTCTGTTTTTATACTTGATTGAAAAGAAATGGTTTCTGAAAAGGATAAAAATGATGAAGGTATTTATAAACGATAGCCAGCGGGCGGAAAATAAAACTTAGAATTTGAAATATTATCTCATTTGTTTTTTAAAATCGGAAATTGTTTGAAGCGGATCCTTCGAAGAAAAAATACTGTTGCCGGCAACCAGCACATCAGCACCAGATTTGCATAACCTTTCAGCATTTAAAAGATCAACACCTCCGTCTACTTCTATCAATGTTGCGGAATTTTTTTTGGATCTCATTTCCTTTAGCATGGAAATTTTAGAATAGGTATTTTCTATGAAGGATTGGGCTGCAAATCCCGGGTTTACTGACATGATTAAAACCAAATCCGCATCCTGCAAAATATCATCAATCAGAAGTACACTTGTATGTGGATTCAGAACAATGCCGGCTTTCATTCCAAGGTTTTTAATGGCATGTACTGAACGGTGAAGGTGTGTACAGGCTTCATAATGGACACTTAGAACATCGGCGCCGATATCCCTGAACCGTTCAAAATAACGATCCGGATCAACAATCATCAGATGAACATCGAGGGGTTTCTTTGCGTATTTTTTTATGTGTTTTATTACAGGGAATCCAAAGGAAATATTCGGTACGAATACGCCATCCATCACATCGATATGCATCCAGTCAGCTTCGCTGTTATTCAACATTTCGATATCTGCTTTAAGGTTTCCAAAATCGGCTGAAAGCAGCGAAGGGGCTATTAATTTCTCCATAGCAAGGTTTAATTCATTGGCGTAAAGGTATGAAGATTTTATAAAAAAGCGGAAATGAATCCACCACCTTCTTTTTAGCCCAGGTATTCTTTTAGCAAATTGCTTCTCGAAGTAACTTTTAAGCGTTTGATTGCCTTCTCTTTGATTTGCCTCACCCGTTCGCGGGTAATTTCATATTTATCCGCTATCTCTTCAAGCGACAAAGGTGCCTTGCTGTTCAACCCGAAATAGAGACGTATGACATCCGCTTCACGTGTGGTAAGTGTTGAAATGGCTCTTTCGATTTCAATCTTAAGCGAATCGTTTATCAATTCCTTTTCTGGATTTGGTGCCTCATCACTTCCTAATACATCGTATAAATTGTTGTCTTCATCCGTCAATAATGGTGCATCCATTGAAATATGGCGGCTTGAATTTTTTAGTGAAAGATCCACTTCTTCTTCATCAACTTGTAAAAGCCTTGCAATTTCTTCGCTATTAGGTTCTCGCTCGAATTTCTGTTCGAGTTGTGCATATGCTTTGTTTATTTTACTTAGGGTTCCTACTCGGTTAAGCGGCAACCTCACAATGCGCGACTGTTCCGCCAAAGCCTGCATAATAGATTGACGGATCCACCATACGGCATAGGATATAAATTTGAATCCCCTGGTTTCATCAAAGCGCTGAGCTGCCTTTATTAGTCCGAGGTTTCCTTCGTTTATTAAATCCTGCAAACTTAATCCCTGGTTTTGATATTGTTTTGATACGGATACCACAAATCTGAGATTGGCTTTGGTAAGTGTTTCAAGTGCTTCAAAATCGCCTTGTCTGATTCGTTGTGCAAGCATTACTTCTTCTTCCGCGCTTATGAGATTAACTTTTCCAATTTCCTGCAGGTATTTTTCAAGTGATGCAGTGTCTCTGTTTGTAACCTGCTTGATAATTTTAAGTTGTCTCATAGTAAACTAGTTGATAAATAATTTATCATTTGTAAATTGTTGCTTTAATAAAATAAATTCTTATTGGGAATCCTGCAGCCAGAAATTAAAATTCCCGAATAACAGTTCTAAAAGCTGAAATCCGGGAAGTTATACGAATCAGAATATATTAAGTTTCACCTATTGCTGCTGGTCGGGCTTTGGAAGCAACACCTTGCGGGAAAGCTTTAATTTCCCTGTGCGGTTATCTACGTCTATCAATTTTACTTTCACTTTATCGCCTGTTTTCAGCACTTCATCCACTGTTTTCAAATGTTTCCAATCGATTTCCGAAATGTGTAGCAATCCTTCTTTTCCGGGTAAGATCTCGACAAAAGCACCAAACGTGGTAATGTTTTTTACTGTACCAAGATAAATTTCACCAACTTCGGGTACAGCAATTATGGCCCTGATCCTGGCTTTGGCCGCTTCAAATGACTCCTTATCTGTACAGACTATATCCACGATACCGAATTCACCCACTTCTTCGATAACAATGGTAGAATTAGTTTCGCGCTGAATTTCCTGGATTACTTTACCACCAGGACCAATAATTGCACCGATAAATTCTTTCGGAACAGTCATTTTTTCAATCCTGGGTACATGAGGTTTATAATCCTCACGTGGTTTGGTTATCGTTTTTTCAAGTTCATCCAAAATAAATAACCGGCCCTTTTTAGCCTGATTCAGTGCCTCTTTCAATATTTCATGTGAGAGCCCATCAACTTTTATATCCATCTGACAAGCTGTAATTCCATCACGTGTACCAGTAACTTTAAAATCCATATCGCCAAGATGATCTTCATCACCAAGAATATCAGACAATACAGCATATTTATCTGTTTCTGTATCGGTTATAAGTCCCATGGCAATTCCCGAAACAGGTTTTTTAATTTTTACTCCGGCATCCATTAGCGCCAAAGTACCGGCACAAACGGTTGCCATAGAAGATGAACCATTGGATTCGAGAATATCAGATACTATCCTAACAGTATAGGGATTGTCTTCCTGCGTAGGCATTACGGACTTCAATGCCCTGAGTGCCAAATTGCCATGGCCGATTTCACGCCGGCTGGTTCCTCTCATTCCTTTGACTTCACCTGTGGCAAACGGGGGAAAATTGTAATGTAGGATAAACGTGCTTTTCCCTTCTAATAAAGCTCCGTCTATTGTTTGCTCATTCAGTTTGGATCCAAGAGTAACGGTCGTTAACGATTGTGTTTCTCCCCGGGTAAAAATAGCAGATCCATGGGCTGCAGGTAAATAATCGACTTCACTCCAAATCGGACGTATTTCGTCAAGTTTCCGACCATCTAAACGTATACGCTCATCCAGTACCAGCCTTCTTACAGCTTCTTTTTCTACATTGTGGTAGTACCTGTCAATCATTAATTTTTTCTCTTCCAGTTCTTCCTCCGGTATCGTGTTTAAAAAATCTTCTTTTATCTGCTCGAAAGCTTCGTAGCGTTCTTGTTTGGAGGTTCCTTTTTTTGCTATCGCATATATTTTATCGTACGTTTCTTTCTTAATGCGGGCCTCGAGTTCTTCATCGTTTTCTTCATGACTGTATTCCCGTTTTATCTTTGACTTATCTACCTCTGAGGCAAGTTCCAGTTGAACTTTGCATTGTTTTATTATTTCTTCATGGGCAAATTTCAGCGCTTCAAGCATTTCTTCCTCACTGATTTCTTTCATTTCACCTTCAACCATTACGATGTTGTCCATGGTACCAGCAACCATAATATCAATCTCAAGTGAATCGATATCTGAAACCGGAGGATTGATGATCAGTTTACCGTCTTTTTTTCCGACCCTCACTTCCGAAATTGGTCCGTTGAAAGGAATATCGGAAACGGCAATGGCTGATGATGCAGCTAATGCGGCCATTGCATCAGGCATAATATTTTTATCTGCAGATATAAGCGAAATCAGAACCTGTGTTTCTGCATGATAATCGTCGGGAAAAAGCGGACGCAGTGCCCTGTCCACCAAACGTGCGATCAAAATCTCATATTCAGATGGGCGTGCTTCTCTTTTAAAAAAGCCTCCCGGAAACCTTCCGGTGGCGGCATATTTTTCCTGGTAATCTACCGTTAATGGCAGAAAATCCGTGTTTTCTTTTGCTTCTTTATTCGAAACCACTGTAGCCAGCAGCATGGTTTCTCCCATTTTTACAACGACTGCTCCATCGGCCTGCGTGGCAAGCTTCCCGGTTTCAAGCGTTACTTCCCGGCCATCGGGAAGTGTAAATGACTTTGTTGTTCCTGATTTACTCATTTATTTTTTCCAGTTTATACAAAAAAAGGCAATCGAAAATTGCCTTTTATATTTCGTTCTTTTACTTCCTTAATTTTAGCTTTTTAATAATATCTCTGTACCTTTCAATATCTGTACTTTTCAGGTAATCCAACAGCTTTCTCCTTTTCCCTACCAGTCTCACTAATGACCTTTCTGTTGCCAGATCCTTTTTGTTTATTTTCAAATGTTCCGTCAGGTGCGAAATCCTGTGCGTGAATAAGGCTACCTGTCCTTCTGACGAACCCGTATCAAATTCGGATTTACCGTACAGTTTGAAATATTCTTTTTTCTTTTCTCCTGTCAAGTACATATAACTCTGCTGTTTTAAGATTTAATTTTCGGGCTGCAAAATTAGAACATTCTTTTTAATTAGCAAGAAATAATAGAATTATTTTATTAAGTCGAAACCCTGTTTATATTGCCTTCACTTCTTTTCAATACGTTTTTGTCCCTGTGTTTATAATTTTTTTATCGAATTGAGCGCAGAATTGGTTTTACTTAAATATTCCAAATATGCCCTCACAAATTTCAATTCGGAATAACTGAATGAATCTCCTAATGCCTCTTTTGCCAATGACAAATTGGAACCGGGATTTTTATTTAGCCAGGTAATTATTGTCTTTGACTTGTCGTCATCGATGAACTGACTGAGTTGTATCTCTCCAATTCCGATAAAATGGGCAAGATGGCCTTCGATGGTGCTTACTGCAAAATTGCGTATTGCTGCTATTTCAGCAATTGATTTACCTTCTTTAAAAAGCTCAAAACTGACAGTTTTTGTGTCTTTCTTTGGGATTTCAGGTTCATTTTCATAGTCAAAATTATCAGCAATATCCTTTTCATCACAGTAATCCTGAATAATTTCAACGATTTGATCCCCGTAGGTCTCAATTTTTTTCTTACCCATCCCCTTGATTTTTTTCAAGTGTTTGGGTGACCGGGGCAGTTGATTCGACAGTGTGATCAGAACTTTTTGAGGAGCAATAAAATAAACCGGAATATCCCTTTTCTCCGCCGTTTTGTTTCGCCATTCCCTTAGCCGGTTATACAGCATGGGATGCTCCGAATACTCCTTTTCTTCAGGAATTTTACTGGCGGTTATCTCTCCGGCCTGTTCTAACGCCGCTACAGCTCTTGCATGCAGATAATCTTTCAGAACAAATCCGTTTTTACAGGTATTCATGCATGCCAGTTTCACAGCTAAAAGCTCCCTGATTTTTAGTAATGTTTCGTTGAGCGATTTTCCGACGGCTTTGTTATCCGTTTCAAATGAAAGTTGCTTTAAGTGAGTCAGAATATTCTCATTCGTTTTTTCAAGAAAATAGGGTACTGCTTTCCTGATCCGTTCCTGCAACTGGTTCTCGTTTCCTTTAGTACCCGAAAGATCACTTAGCTGGGAGGAGAATTTCTTAGCGACTTCGATAAGTATACGGGTTCCGTTTTTAAGTGCAAGATCAAGCTTTTCAGGTAAATTCCCGATAATTACCGAATGATTCTCCAGTTCAATCTTTTTGCATTTTTCCAGTTGGTACTGGATTTGCCAATAGCTGAAAAGTTCATCCAGTAGCACCAGTCTGTACGATTTTTTCGACTCATCCAATATCTTTTCATCCGGCTGGTTCTTTTCTACGGTACGGTTAAAACTACCCACAACAGGACTGCAAATAATTGAATCCGAAGAAATGGAGCTCCTGAGAATGAGGCCTTCGAGGGTTTTGCAGCGGCTTAGTGCCACATAAGTCTGACCGTGAGCAAAAGCTGCATTCGCATCGATTACTGCTTTTTCAAAAGTCAGCCCCTGGCTTTTGTGGATGGTAATGGCCCATGACAATCGCAACGGATACTGCAAAAAAATACCCGATACTTCTTCAGCTATTTCCCTGGTTGAGTCATCAATCGTATATTTTATATTTTCCCAACGCTCATGATCAACCAGGATAGGGTATTCCTCATCTTTACTTTTTACATAAATACCATTCTCATCGATTTGGGTAACAACACCGATTTTGCCGTTGTAATATCGTTTTTCGGGCGAGCTGTCATTTTTGATGAACATGACCTGTGCACCTTCTTTCAGCGACAAAAACTGATCGGCAGGGTAAGAATATTCCGGAAACTGACCACTGACTTCAGCTTCAAATGTGTGTAAGGGAGTTTTTACCTTTTTCAACTGTTCTTCATTAATCCGGTTGGCCGTTGCATTGTGGGTTGTTAATATTATGTATCCGTCATCCTTTTCAGGACTGAATCCGGGAATATAGCGTTCGTTCAGCTTCCTGACCGATTCAGGTGAAAGCTTGTCGTCGCGTATTTCATTGAGGATTTTAATGAATGCATCATCCTGCTGCCGGTAAATATGTTTAAGTTCGATCGTTACCGCCTTTGATTGATTAAAGGCTTTGCTGCTGAAAAAAAAGCCGGTTTCATAGTACTGTTTGAGAAATGCCCATTCATCTTCCTTAATAACCGGCGGTAATTGCTGTAAATCACCAATCATCAACATTTGAACACCACCGAATGGTAGTGTCTTATTTTTATATTGTCTGAGCACCGTATCGATTCCATCCAGCAGATCGGCCCGAACCATGCTGATCTCATCGATCACAAGAAGGTCAAGTGAACGAATGAGGTTTATTTTTCTTTTATTGAATTTTCTGACACGGCTATCAGTACCTTCTTTCCCCTTTTCCTCAAGGCGACCAGGCAACAATGGGCCAAAGGGCAACTGAAAAAAGGAATGAATGGTGACGCCTCCGGCATTGATGGCTGCAACACCCGTCGGAGCAACTACTACCATTCGTTTGGGTGAAACTTCCTTTAGCTTATGCAGAAAGGTGGTTTTTCCGGTTCCGGCTTTACCTGTGAGGTAAACGTTTCGGTTGGTGTACTGAATAAAGTCAAAAGCAAGATCCAGTTCAGGGTTGTGCATCATGGTTTTCTGATTCTGTTGTTTATTCAGCATAAAAGTATAAAGAAATTCCGAACCGGACAATTTTCAAAAATAACGCTTTTAACCGATTTTCTCATTTAAGCCGGCCCCTACTTGTGACCAGAATGTTACAAAACGTATCATTAATAAGGAGTGTGTTTTGAGAGTAGTTGAAAAAAAAGTCAATCAAAATTGATTTATTTTTAAAAGTAAATCATTTCAGATTTTCAAATGCACACCATTTTTCAACCTGAGAAGTATTGGGTTAAAACGACCACTTCAATCTTAAATAATACAATTGACCGTAATTGCCGAATTCCGTTCCTGCATCACCAATAAAAACCTGCGCCATAAACAAAACACCGATATTATCTGTCAGAGAAAAATCAACGTTGGGTCCAACAAATGCGGATTTATCATACGGATTGAAAATGCCAGCCAGATCAGCTTTGATGAGGGGTGTAAGTGGGTATGAAAGCTCTCCGAACAATGACATGCGGGCAGGTGAAAGATTTTTGGGCGACAAATCACGAAGATCCAGTATGGTTCCGGCATAACCTGCTTTTCCGGTTGTACCCCGGTTGTTGTACAAAACTGAACCATGAATGAACAGACTGTTTTTGAATGTATAATTGGCTCCTAAAGAGAATACAAAATAGCCAGCACTATCACTGAAATGATCCTTGTTCCTGAAATATGATGCTTCTCCTGTAAAACCTGCAGTCTTGATGTTCCCCGACCAACCTCCGCCAACAACCATGTCATTCCGCATCACACCGGCCATTAACTGAAAATCATAATTCCACCGGTTGAACCTGTACATTCCGGCTGCTGTGATTTTTTTATCCGAATCGATTTTAAAAGCACCCTGTACAGAAGATAAAATCCCGGTGTAATATTGAAGTTTGACCGCATCGCAGCCCGGCCGTTCCACATAATCGAAATCGTAATAAGAAAAGGTATTGAAGATGTCATTCGGATTCCAAACGAGGTTTATCCCCCAGTTGATACGCTGCCTTCCAACCGTTGCTTCAAATTTACCTTTTGTGAACTTCAGATTGGCGCGGTCGATATTTGTATAGAGAACATACGAAGTATCGCTAGCAATTTTTCCGGTAAGATTAACATAACCCAAATCCTGAACGAGTGAATTGGTGTAGTATGGATAGTATTGTGAAATAAGTTGGCCGTAAGTAAGCACATTACGTGCGCTGGCAGAGAAAGTGAAGTTTTCATTTGGGTACCATTTAAAGTTTAGCCGGTTGTATATTGAACCAAGGGTACTCCAGTATGCAGTTGTATTCTGAACCCAAACGGTATTCAAATCCTGCAGATGGCCACTGAAAGCAACTTTCTTTTGCTTTTCCTGTGCCTCAATCTGAAAGGAAAAGAGCAATAACAATGCAATGAAAATGTAATGAAAGTATTTCATCGCGAATTATTTTGATTCGTCTTTTACGACTTTCCCGTCCTCGATGGTGATAACCCTTCTTGCTTTTTTTACGACCCGGGCATCATGAGTAGAAAAGATAAAGGTGATATGCTCCTCTTTATTCAGCTTTTCCATCATATCGAGCAGATTTTCAGTCGATTTTGAGTCGAGGTTGGCAGTAGGTTCATCGGCCAGCACAAATTTGGGTTTGGATGCCAGCGCCCTGGCGACAGCTACTCGTTGTTGCTGACCACCCGAAAGTTTACTGGGCCGTGAGCTGATCCGGTCAGGTAAACCGACCGCAGTAAGCAATTCAGTTACCCGCTGGTCCCTGTCGTGTTTTGTCCGACCCTGCAGATGCATGATGAATTCTACATTTTCACCAGCCGTCAGTACAGGAATCAGGTTATATGCCTGAAAGACAAAGCCGATATTATGCAATCTGAAATCGATGAGTTTGCGTGAACTCAGATCCCAGATGTTCACACCTGAAACTATGACTTCGCCCGAAGTCGGTTCATCCAGTCCGCCCAGCATGTTCAGAAAAGTTGTTTTTCCCGAACCCGAAGGGCCGACAACTGCGGCAAATTCACCTTCTTCAAAATCAAGGCTGATCCCGTTCACGGCTTTTACCTTTATTTCACCGCCGTTGTAAATTTTCACCAGGTCTTTGATCTCTATTACTTTCATTGTTTTATCTATTAATGCGTTAATGCTTAAATGATAAAATGCTTAAATGATATAATAATTAAATACGCATTTACCATACAAACTTTTCTATTTTAAATAAGTTGAATTTTTTGCCTTTGTCATTATTTTAGTGATTTCATTTGCCTCATTTGTAAGTCTGGTAAGTTCTTCATTATTTGCTGCTAAATTAGCTTCTCCAATGACCTCCAACCAGTAGCTTGATTCATCGGCTTCTTCGACAACAATACATATTTTACTAAAAAATTCTGATTTGGACCTTGCCCTGCATGCTGCCCTGTAGTTTGCTCCGACAGATGATGCTGCTTTCATAAACTGGTAAGAGATAACCGAAGTAGCCTGAGATTTCCTCAATGATTCAGAAAAAGAGATTAGGTCGACCGCAAACTTTCGAGTCCTTTTCTTCATTTCTTCAATGAATATTTCTTTTTCTGTCATTGCCAATCTCTATTTTTTAAAAAATTTTATCATTCATTCATTTTATCATTCAATCATTCCATTCTGAGCGCATCCGCCGGATTATTCTTCAATGCTTTCCAGGCCGGATACAGTGCAGCTAAAACGCCGGTGATCATGACCATAACCGTTACATTGATCAGCAAGGAAGGCTGCAGCGTGGTATAGACGAATGAATCATACCCAAGCTGTTTGTAACCTTCCGACCACATCGAGAGGTCGATGGGATGGTACTCACCGATTTTTGATGCAACCGCACCGATGATGATCCCGAAAATACCTCCAACTAAGGACAACATGACCGATTCGAGGACGATCATCGAGAATATCCGCATTTTATTCATCCCGATGGCCATCAGCATACCGATCTCTTTAGTCCTTTCCATTACTACCATAAGCATGGTGTTGATGATACCGAAAAGCAGGGCAAGAAGGATGATTACAATAAAAATGTACATGTACATATCCATCACTTCTGTCAGGTAACTCATTTCCGGACTCAGTTCTTTCCAGTTCAACACTTCATCGCCTTTGGCAATTTTCTTGATCTGGTCTTCAACCGGGATGAGTTGTTCGTTATTGTCGATGCGGATGGCAATTTCATGGGCAGCACCTTTGGGAAAACCTGATATTCTTGCAAGGTCATCAAACCTGACGAACACATGCGATTCGTCATACATGTTATTATCCGTATCGAAAAGTCCCGCTACACGGAAAGCCCCGGCTGTGATGTTATTTTCCATATCCTGAAGAGTGATGACCACTTTCGAGTGTATTTTTACATTGAGTTTTTTGGCCAGTCGTTGGCTGATCAGGATCGGGTTCCTCGATATTCCGCTGAAATATTTACCTTCCACGATCTTTTCTTTCAGGTTGGTAACGGTCGGTTCAGCCACCGTATCGACACCGGATATTATAACGCCCGAAGCTGTCTCGGCAGAAGAAATCATCGATTGGACCACCATTCGCTCACTCACTCCGGAAACATGGGGTACTTTTTTTATTTCTTTGACCAGGCTGTCGGCATTGGGAATATAGCTCGAAAAATCATTATTTTTCCTGAAATCCGGGTTATGCACCTGAATGTGTGAAAGCTCGGTGTTGATGACTTTGTTGATCCGCTGGTTTGTCATTCCTTTGAAAAACGCAGCAGAAAAAACACCGGCGAATATTCCGATCGTGATCGCACCAATCACGACAAGGCTTCTTACTTTATTTCGCCAGACATTTCGCCAGGAAACTGAGAATATCATATCGTTATATTTTTTGAGTCATTAACTATTCATTTTGTTTTATCGCTTTATGCCCGTAAAGCTTCTGATACTCTTAATTTGAACGCTTTATAAACAGGATAAGCTGCAATAACAATCGTAATTACCAGTACTGTGATCGCCTGGTTATAAAAAACAAATGGTTTCCATGAAAAGTAGAAATAAGGCTCGAGGCCCATATTGACCATTGTTTGTCCCGCATCACCTGTTAATTTTACCGGATTATTATAAAAATAGCTGATCAGTGGAATGCTTCCAACGATACCCATGAATGCTCCCAGAATACCGATCATCACCGTTTCAAAGAAAAGAATAACCGCCAGCTTTGAACGTTGCATTCCAATTGCAATGGTAACACCGATTTCACGTGTTCGTTCCGACATCAACATCATGATGGTTCCGAATACACCAAATGCAATAACCATGTAAAGTATAGCTTTTGTGAAAACCCCACCTGCCCGGTCGGCATTGATCATTTGTACAAGCTCCGGCTGAAGCTCATCCCATGTCATAGCGATAAATGGTTTATGGATCTTCGAATCCAAATGCCGAATAGCGGCAGGCAAATAATAGTGATCCTTCACCATTAGTACCAGTGTGGTTACATGGTTTTTTGCACCGTAAAATTTCTGACAGGCTTTTAAATCCATGTACACCATTTGCTTGTTGAGTTCAGGCAATGGAAATTTCATGATCCCCCGAACCGGAAAGAGACTCGCTGCTGTAACGCCATGATAACCCTGCCCGTACAATACGAGTGTATCGCCGACACCGATATGAAGATAGTTTGCCAGGCCGATAGCAACTAATACTCCATTGTCTTCGTTCGTAAGAAATTTACCTTTATCCACCCATTTTTTAATGCCGGTAACTTTATTTTCGCCTACCGGGTCGATGCCAATGACAGCAGTTCCCTTTGTTAATTCCTCGGAAGATGCCAGTGCATAGGATTCCAGTCGCGAGGTAAAGCTTGTGATCTCTGGTGTTCCATTAACTGCAGAAAGCAATGAATCGGTCAGTTCAAACGAATTATTGATCGATTTCTTTTCATGGTATTCCTTTGTGAAAATCTGGATATAACCAGAGTAAAATTTAACAACATTGGCGATCATCGCATCATACGAACCGTATTGCATCGATGTCATCAGTGTCGAAAGAATTACTCCGAAAAAAACTGAAGCCATCGTGATCAGGCTCCGTCGCGGGTTCCTCCACAAATTCCTCCAGGCTATTTTTACATCATTCATTTTCAATTTTTATTTATAATATTATGCTCTAAGCGCCTCAGATGTCCTAAGCCTGCCGATATACCAAACCGGGTAGATGGAAATAACTGCAAAAATAATTAACACAGTAATTGCCGGCATGATAAAGTTGGAAGGCCCGATACTGAATGCCAGCAGCGGTTCAAAACCCATGTTGGTATACGTTTCGGCTAATTGTCCGGTCAACCGGATAGGTAACCTGTAGAAGTACATTATTATTGGAAAGCTGATGCAGGCACCTGCAACTATTCCAAGAAGGCCAATAAAAAACGATTCAAAGATCAGGATGATTATAACTTTTATTTTTTTAACACCCAGGGCGATCATGATCCCGAGTTCGCGCTTGCGTTCAGCCATCAGCATGATAATGGTTCCCCAAATACCGAATGCGATGATCATGAACAACAAGCCTTTTACTATTTTTCCTCCGGCAAGTTTTCCTCTGATCAACTGGTCAAGTGCCGGTTGCAGTTCCTTCCACGAATAAATTTTCAAATCCTTTGGAACAGCTGGTTCTATTGAGTTGATTGCAGACTGCATGGCCTCCGGACCGTTTACCATCAAAACAATGGAAGTAATTTTTCCTCCAAGCGAGAAAAAATCACTGCACACCCCTAAATCCATATAAACTGCCTGCTTATCCATTGAAGGTAACGGGGAATCAAGTATCCCCTCAACCGGAAATTTTCCTGCTGCTGAAATACCGTGATAACCCTGACCAATTAAAACCAGTGTATCATTAACTGTAATATTCAGGTTTTGTGCAAGTTCTTTTCCGATGACCACACCTTTGCTTCCCTGTTTTAGGTACGAACCTTTTCTAACAAATTTTGCCATCCCCGAAATGGCTTCTTCTTTTTCGGGTACGATCCCAAAAATCATAGCTCCGAATGTTTCATCACCCGATGCAGCAAGAGCAAACGACTCGATCCGTTCGGTATATTGAGTGATCCGGTGGTTGTTTTCAATCGTTTGCAATAATCCGGAATTTGCTGCGAAACTATCATTCAGGCTGTGGCTGTCCTTAAATCCGGGTGACTGTATTTGCATATATCCTGAATACAATTTAACCATGTTCTGAACCATATTCTCGAATGAACCGTTGTGAAGCGAAGACATTAATGCCGCGAAGAATACACCGAAGAAAATCGAGGAAGAAGTGATCAATGTCCTCCGTTTGTTTCTCCACAAATTTCTCCAGGCTAATTTAATGTATGTTCTCAAGTTGGTTCTTATTTAAACTGAATTATTGGAATACAGGTTATTTGTCTAAAGAGATTTTCAATTTGTCAGTCCCTGATCCTTTTCATATTCTGCTGAGAAAAAAAGCTGTCGTCAATCGGTTTGTTAAACTTCATATCCTTCATTTCCATCACCGTTTTTTTCCCGGGTTCGTCCTCCGGTATCATTTCAAATTTTGAAGGAATTTCCCTGTCATCCATTTTTTGGATATTATAAGCATTTTCAGTATTTACAAGTACGTCATCTTCATCGAAATATTCCGATTTCCAAAGGTTGAAGCCGTCTTTTGTGATCCATGAAATGATCTTTCCCCAAACGACTGCTGCATCCGGATGTGGGATGAGCTCGATCTTGTAGCAATCCATTCCCCTAACATTTTCTTCTCCGATCAATTTGTGATCATAATCTGTTACAATTGATGATTGCTTTACCAGGTCGTCATTTGTAAAGTCGGAACCCATCCACGATTGCATCATCATCGACGGCGGAATCTTTATCATCCGTTCGATGGATGGCACCCAGTTCCACATTTCCTTTTGACGCTTCAAAAAAACCTGTCCCTTGTCCTTTGCAGGTTCGGTAATGTAAATCAGAAAGTAATCGTCCCCTTTCGACCAGGATTTCATAGAAACTGTGCGTTCCCATCCCGGCCTTACGATGGTCATTGTCATTTCACCCTGGCTCGTCTTTCCACGGCTTTTTTGGTCTGCCTTACTTACGATTTCAGTGGCAGTTAATTCCTGTGCATACAGTATGCAACCAATAAGAGCTGCCACAATTGTCAAAACAAATTCTTTCAGTTTCACTTGTTTCATCGTTACGTTAGTTTTTATGGATTAAATAAAACGTTCTATAACCAATTTCTTTAATTCGTCAAGCGGATAGATTTCCGGATTTAATACATAGTTAAAGCTGATGCCATCCATTAAAGCACCTACTAAAATTGCTTCGGACTCTGGATTCTTGACACCTTTTTGTCTGTAATAATCAGTCATAATTTTAAGAAAAGAAGAAATAAATGCGTTGAATCTATTTTCAACTAAAGTCCATACGCTCGGCTGCATCAAGAGCGCATAATAGAGTTTCCAGAATTTCCTTTCCCGGTTGATCATCTCAAACGATTCTGAAATAAAAAATATATATTCATTCTTTGTCAACACACCGTCTTTGTTTGGGTCAAAAATTTTCATCAGGTCATCAATACCTTGCGAAAAAATAGCATCCAGTAATTGCTTTTTACTTGAAAAATAATTGTACATCAATCCTTTTGATATGCTTGCTTTGGTGGCAATACTGCTGATCGATGTGCTAGCAAAACCTTTGTCAGCAAATAATTCGAGAGCCACATTCATGATCTGCTGTCTCCGCGATTCCCTTATTTCTTCAAATTGTTTTGTTGTCCTGGGAGCCATACCTAATTCTTTAAAAATATACCGTTCACAAGTCATTTTTCTTCAATTAAGATTTTTTAATTACTTTATGAATGAACGGTCGGTCAAAAATAAATATATTCTTTTAGGTTTGTCAAGTTTTTTTTCAGAAATTTTCGGGAAATTTTCTATATCGTTGATGTTTAATGTATTATAATTGGCTTAAAAATTAACTCAACAAAATGTTTAATTATTAATTATAAAAATTAAACAAAATACGTTTTCAACTTGTTTAATTGATTCATTGGATATATTATGAAGGGAAAAAATGCAATAGTCATTGGAGCTGGTTTTTCTGGGTTAGCGGCGGCATGTGTTCTTGCAAAAGAGGGATTAAAGGTGACTGTGCTCGAGAAAAATGAATCTCCGGGAGGCAGGGCAAGAAGTTTTTCTGCAAACGGTTTCATGTTTGACATGGGACCAAGCTGGTACTGGATGCCGGATGTGTTTGAAGATTTCTTTGCCAGATTTAGTAAATCGCCGGCGGATTATTATCAGTTAAAAAGGTTGGATCCATCATACCAGATTATTTGGGGAGAACAGAATATTACAAATATTCCTGCAGATTTTAATGCATACATACGACTTTTTGAATCTTTCGAACCGGGTAGTAGTGTAAAGCTTATTAAGTTTTTAAAAGAAGCAGAGTATAAATATCAAATCGGAATCAAAAAGCTTGTTTATAAGAAAAGCACATCCATCCTGGAATTCGTTGATCCGCAGATTTTAGCAGGGTTGATGAAACTGGATATTTTTAAATCCTTCGGAAGTTATGTACGAAAGTACTTTAACGACCCCAGGCTCATTCAAATGATGGAATTCCCGATCCTGTTTCTTGGAGGAACATCAGAAAGTACACCGGCATTGTATTCTCTGATGAATTATGGCGACATAAAGCTTGGTACCTGGTATCCGATGGGAGGGATGATAAAGGTTGTAGAAGGCATGGTTAAACTTGCTGAATCACTTGGCGTCGAATTTAGATACAATACGTGAGGTTGAAAAATTAGAATTAAATGGCAGAAGCATTACTAAAGTTCATCAAAACGGTCATAGCTGGGATGCAGATTGGGTAGTAGCAAGCGCCGATTATCAGTTTGTCGAGCAACAATTATTAGCTGAGGGTCACAGAACCTATTCCGGAGACTATTGGAATAAAAGGGTAATGTCGCCATCGTCCCTGATTTTTTACCTGGGTATCAATAAAACCTTACCTTCTCTCAAGCATCATACATTGCTTTTCGATGAGGATTTTACAAAACATGCACATACCATTTATAAAAATCCCCAATGGCCCGAACGACCATCAATTTATATAAGCAATACTTCAAAAACAGATGACTCAGTTGCACCCGACCGGAATGGAAAACCTGATGATCCTGATCCCGGTTGCTGCTGGATTGGAAGATACAGAAGAAATTAGGGAAAAATATTTTGAATACATCCTGCAAAAGCTTGAAAAATACACCGGAGAAAATATTCGCGATTTTATTGTTTTTAAGCGAAGTTATGCCCAGAACGATTTTGCAAAAGATTATAATGCATTCAAAGGAAATGCGTATGGACTTGCCAATACTCTTTTGCAAACTGCATTTATGAAACCCCGGATGCATTCGAAAAAAGTTAAAAATCTTTATTATGCCGGACAATTGACAGTTCCTGGTCCCGGTATTCCTCCCGCGATTATTTCGGGACAGATTGCTGCCATTGAAATCATCAAACAAATTAAAAATTAAGAACCATGAAGCACATATTTGACATGATATCAAAAAAAACCAGTAAGCTTACGACAGTTGCTTACAGTACTTCGTTTTCCCTCGGAATAAAGGTCTTTAGTAAAAAGTTCCATGATCCGATTTATGCGATATACGGATTTGTGAGGTTTGCCGATGAAATCGTCGATTCCTTTCATGGATTTGACAAAGAAAAATTACTGAATAATTTTAGGGTTAACACTTTTGAAGCTATTGAAGACGGCATCAGCCTAAACCCAATCCTGAATAATTTTCAATGGGTCGTTAATAAATATGCGATCGACCGTGAACTGATCGATCTGTTTCTTGAGAGCATGGAAATGGATCTTGCCAGGACAAAACACGATGAGAATTCATTTAAAAAATACATTTTGGGATCAGCAGAAGTAGTAGGACTGATGTGTCTGAAGGTTTTTTGTGAAGGTGATCAGTCGAGATTCCAAGCCTTAAAACCGGCCGCAATGTCTTTGGGATCAGCTTTTCAAAAAGTCAATTTTTTACGCGACCTGAACGCGGATTATGCAAGCCTGGGCCGATCCTATTTCCCAGGTATCAATCTCAGGAGTTTTGATGATTCAGAGAAACAGGAAATCGTGGCTGACATAGAAAATGATTTCAGACAGGCATATATAGGAATCATGAAACTGCCCCATGGTGCACGTTTTGGAGTTTATGTGGCCTATATTTATTATTTAAGCTTACTTCGAAAAATCAAGCGAACAGACTCTTCGGTTATCATGAAGGAAAGAATACGGGTTCCGAATAGAGAAAAATATGGATTGTTATTATCCTCCGCTGTTAAACATGCATTTAATTTGATGGTATGATCAGGGTTGTTTATTTGCAGATCATGTTTTTTATAATGGCTGCCGGTTACAGCCAGTCATTCTCTTTGGACGAAATCAGACAACAGTTTTTTGAAGGTTGGGAAGGATCATGCGGTGCACAGAGCCTGGCGGATAAACTTAGTGTAATTGAAACAGAAGGTGATCCGGTGTTCCTTGCCTACAGAGGAGCAGCTGAAAGCACACTGGCCAATTGTGAATTTTTTCCATGGAATAAGTTAAAGCAATTTAACAAAGGCAGGGAACAGATTGAAAAGGCGGTAAAATTGAATCCGGAAAACTATGAGATTCGGTTCATACGATTTACTGTTCAAAGCAATATTCCCGGTATTTTAGACTATAATAATCTCGATGAAGATAAAAAATTTATTCTGAAATCACTAACTTTGCAACTTTGTCAATCAAATCCTCATGACTTCTGTTATACCATAATGCCAATCCTTATAAATTCGGACTTGCTTACACAGAAAGAAAAAGAGAAACTGTCTAAATTAATGGCTGAGAGATTGAAAAATGGCTGAAACTGAATACGTAATCCTGGTGGATGAAAATGATAATCCAATGGGGATAAAAGAGAAGATGGCAGCCCATCTGGAAGGCGATTTACACCGTGCTTTTTCAATATTTGTGTTTAACAGCAAAGGTGAATTGATGTTACAGCAGCGATCGTTGTCCAAATATCATTCGCCGGGTTTGTGGACCAATACCTGTTGCAGCCATCCGCGTCAAAATGAAACAACGATTGATGCCGCTCATCGCCGTTTACAGGAGGAAATGGGGTTCGACTGCGAACTTAAAGAGGAGTTTGCGTTCAGGTACAAAGCAAATGTTGGAGAAGGGTTGATGGAACACGAATTCGATCATGTATTTATTGGTACATTCGACGGTTCACCTGAACTAAATCCGGAGGAAGCCAACAGTTGGAAATTTATGCTAATGGATGATATTATGAATGATATTGAAGACGACCCCGATAACTATACAATTTGGTTCAGGATCGCTTTTGATGAAGTCGAAAGACAGTTTAGAATGAATTATTATAGGCATCAGAACAAACAAAAAGACTAATTATTTTATCAGATATGAACTGGATATTTGCTTTGCTTCTAATCATCGGAGCATTTATGTTTATGGAATTTATGGCATGGTTCACCCATAAATATATAATGCATGGTTTTTTGTGGGTACTTCATAAGGACCATCATATCCGCGACGGCCGAAAAATTGAATGGAACGATGTATTTGCATTGATATTTGCTGTTCCAAGTATTCTCTTAATCTATTTTGGATATCATCAGCTTGATTACAGATTATGGATTGGAACGGGTATTTTTGCTTATGGACTGGCTTATTTTATGTTTCACGATGTGTATGTTCATCAGCGGCTGAAAATTTTGAAAAAATTCTCGAACCGCTATTTACGGGCAACAGTAAAAGCTCACCTCGAACACCATACACCTCATGCGCATTTTAACTATGGGTTTTTATTTGCACCATTGAAATATTATAAAGAAGAATTCAGGAAATAAGTTTGATTGCAATCAATTTTCCGACACCAAATGTATACCTACCTGTTTATAAACCTCATTTCTGTTGTGATTCCATTTGTGGCTGGATTTGACAAACGATTGAATTTTCAGAGAGAATGGAAATTTTTATTTCCTTCACTTTTTATTACACTTGCCTTCTTTATTCTTTGGGATGTTACATTTACTTATATAGGCGTGTGGGGTTTTAATGAAAGATACCTCACCGGCATTAAAATTTTAAATCTGCCGGTTGAAGAATGGTTGTTTTTTATTGCTATTCCTTATGCATGTGTATTTACATATCAAACGCTACAATTCATTTTCAGGAAAGATTATTTTGGTAATGCTGCAAAAATAATTAGTTGGGTCCTGATTGTTATTCTTCTTTTATTGGCGGCAATTTATTATAAAAGAATTTATACTTCCGTTACGTTTAGTCTCACAGCCATATTCTTACTGATCCATGCATTCATAATTAAATCAAACTACCTTGGTAAATTTTATTTCGCTTTTCTATTTATATTTCTTCCTTTTTTGATCGTAAATGGTGTACTCACTGGTTCTATCATCGACGAACCGGTAGTATGGTATAACAATGAAGAAAATTTAGGTATAAGGATATTCACCATTCCTGTTGAGGATAGTGTTTATGGTTTTTTACTCATCCTTATGAATGTGACTTTCTATGAGTGGTTTAAAATGAAATCAAAGAACCGGATCTCCGGTTTCAACGTTAAAATTTGATTGTTTCTGAACTCAGCCTTCTGTTATAGAATTTCCTTAGTCAATTCCACGAACCGTTTGTAAGGTATAGCTGTCAGGCTTTCAGCACTCAAGGCACCATTAGCCTGACTTATAATAGAAACCTTCGCGGCTGTTTCATTGTCCGGAGCCTCATAAATATCGAGAAAATCGTAATGACCTAAAAGGGCATAATGTGACAGGAATTTTACTTCCGGACATTTTTCCTTCACCTGGTCCATCCAGGAATGCCCGATGGTCGCACGGTTTTTCATGTTTTTCGATAATTCGGCAGATAGCTTGGTCAGCAGAATGTAAGTTTGCATAATTATAAATTTTAGGATTATCGATACTTAAAACTGCTGCCAATTTAAGAAAAAAAACTGAAAGTTGAAAGCATTCAAACAAAATAAAAGCTTCCTGATATCAGGAAGCTTAACAAAATGAATTCAAAATAATCAATCAAATCTTTTTAACCTGATTTGCTTTTTTTCCCCTGTCATCCTCCATCAGTTCAAATGTTACTTTATCTTCTGCTTTCACTTTGTCAATCAGGCCCGATACATGAATAAATATTTCTTCATTTGTATCATCATGGACGATAAATCCATAGCCTTTTTGGTCTAAGAAAAACTTAACTGTTCCGGTTGGCATAATTAAAAAATATTTTATGATTAATAAATGTAAGGCAAAGCTAAGGAAAAATTTAGACAAAACATTCATCATCATGAATGAAATTCAATCCGAACTAATAATATTTCTGACCTGGTTTCCCTTATTTTCCAATCAGGAATTTAGAACTTCGGTCCTGCAGCTACCAGTCGTTTGCCTTCCTCATTGTCAGTGTACTGTTCGAAATTTTTAATGAACAGTTCAGCCAGATCCCGTGCTTTTTTCTCCCATTCGCCTGCATCTTTGTATGTATTTCGCGGGTCGAGGATATTTGGGTCGACACCGGGAAGTGACAGCGGCACTTCCAGGTTAAATATGGGTATTGTTTTAGTTTCAGCTTTGTCAATCGAGCCATCGAGAATGGCATCGATGATTTGACGTGTATCTTTGATTGAAATCCTTTTACCTGTTCCGTTCCAGCCTGTGTTTACAAGAAAAGCTTCGGCTCCGTGGGCTTCCATTTTTCTAACCAGTTCCTGCCCGTACTTTGTTGGATGCAAGGTGAGAAACGCCGCACCGAAACAAGCAGAAAATGTAGGCTGTGGTGTGGTAACACCCAGTTCTGTTCCGGCTAATTTGGCTGTGAAGCCTGACAGAAAATGATATTTGGTTTGATCGGGTGTAAGTTTTGAAACCGGTGGCATTACGCCATAGGCATCAGCAGTAAGGAAAATAACTTTCTTGGCATGGCCGGCTTTGGATGTTGGTTTTACAATGTTCTCGATGTGGTAAATCGGATAGGCTACACGTGTATTTTGTGTGACGGATGAATCGTTAAAATCGATCACACCGTTTGCGTCAACAGTTAAATTTTCGAGCAAAGCATTCCTTTTAATGGCTTTATAAATGTCGGGCTCGCTGTCTTTATCAAGATTGATGCATTTAGCATAGCATCCGCCTTCAAAATTAAAGACACCATCATCATCCCATCCATGCTCATCGTCACCGATCAACTGCCGTTTTGGGTCGGTGGATAAGGTGGTTTTACCGGTTCCCGATAATCCGAAGAAAATTGCTGTATCGCCGTCTTTACCTACATTGGCCGAGCAATGCATGGCAGCAATCCCTTTTAAGGGTAGATAATAATTCATGATCGAAAAAATACCCTTCTTCATTTCGCCTCCGTACCAGCTTCCTCCAATAACAGCTTTTCCTTCTGATAGATTAAAAATGACAAAGACTTCCGAATTCAATGGAATCCCGTCGGTACGTTTCATGTTTTTCCAATCGGGATTGGTGGTCTTGGCGGCATTTAAAACAACAAAATCCGGTTTAAAGGTTTTAAGTTCTTCTTCCGTTGGGCGAATAAACATATTTTTGATAAAATGAGCCTGCCATGCCACTTCCATGACAAAACGAACACATATCCGTGAATCCTGGTTGGCACCTGCATAGCCATCTACCACATAAAGTTTTTTGCCCGAAAGCTGCTTTGCCCCCAGGTTGTAACAATGGTTCCAGACGCTGTGATCAACGGGTTTATTATCCGATTTGTTTTTCGGACTGGCCCACCACACATTGTCCTTCGTTGTTTTATCCAGAACTATGTATTTATCTTTGGGTGACCGGCCTGTAAATCTGCCAGTCATTACATTAACGGCTCCATGCTCTGTCAGTTGTCCTTTTTCAAAACCTTCCAGTTCAGGTTTCATTTCGTGCTCAAAAAGTTCTTCATACGAAGGATTGTAATAGATTTTTTCAGTTGCCTTAATACCATAACCCTCCAGGTCCGTCCTGATTTTCTCTGTGTCAATTGCCATAGCGTTGTTTATTTTAATTGTTAATTCCTCTGCATAAGGTTTAGATGACCGCAAAAATAGTAAAATTCAAAAAAATCAACGGAAAATTTGAAATTAAACGGTAACTGTGGTGAATACATACAGATAAATCAAGGCGGCTTAATTACGCTCGGATCATTTAATTCAAGCCCTTATAAATTTCGTATTTGGTTAAGTTTCTGAATTACACTGATGATTTGATAAAAACCAGTGGTTTTCCACTAATTTTTTTTTTAGTGGTTTTCAGGGGGGTATTTTATAAAAACATAGTATATTTTGGCTGCCTGTTTTAATTTACTTTTTAATTCAATAAATCATTAACCTTAAAATTCAGGAACATGAATGACATTCAGGAAAACAAACTTTCGATGTACCAGGCTGCCAAAATCGTTTTCGGAAACAACACCGCAGTGTTTGATCAAATTGTAGAATTCAACGGCTATGTTTCCCTCTTCAACGAAAATATCAACAATATAATTGGTATAGGCCAGGAACAGGAACTCATCCGGACAGGAACTGCGGCCGGTAAAAAGGAGCTGCACGACGACCTCATACAAGCCACCATTAAGGTCAAGAATGGCATCAGAGCCTATGCCATTTTCAATAAGGACAAAAAAATGCAGAATTCGGTCAGTTATACCGATTCTGAACTGAAAACCTGCCGCGACAACATCCTGGCCGAACGTGCCGGTATAATACATAGTATAGCTAGCGGTATCGCAACCCAGCTCGAAACCCTCAAGATTACGGCTGAAGATATTGCGGCTGTCAATACCCTCCGTAAGGCCTACACCGATACTATCGCTGCACCCCGTGTCGAAACAGTCACAAGCAAAGGCATGACTCAAAAACTCAAGGTTCTTTTTCGCGAGACTGATACCCTCCTGCGTGAAAATATCGATGAAAGCATCCTGATCTTCAAACCGGGGAATCCCGAATTCGTTCAGAATTATTTCGATGCACGCATCATCGTCGATTTGGGACGCCGTAAGACAGGTACGAACAAAGCCGTTATTTCGGGGACTATCACTCATTTCGAAACAGAACAGCCGATCGACAAAGCGCTTGTTCGCCTGCTCGAAAACGGGCTGACCTTTACGACCGGCGCCGACGGGAAATTCAGTTTTACGCTCGACAAGGCAGGATCGTATACCATACAGGTCGAAAAAGATGGTTTTCGCACCTATAAAGAAGATACCATCAGTATCGAAACCGGAAACGAGCTTATCCTCGATATCGAACTCGAACCGGTTGAAACGTTATAAAATAAGTTAATTCAATATTAATATCTTAAACACAGAAGAATAATGAATGATATTCAAGAAAATAAACTGTCGTCTTACGAAGCGACGAATATCGTTTTGAACAAGGATAATTATAAAGCCCTGTGGAACCCTATCGCTAATATTGTGGAAGTGGTGACTCAATTTCAAACTTTGGTGGGGGAAATACAAACGCTGGCGATTGCCCAGGAACAAATTATAACAGGTTATGCAACCAGCAAGGAAGATACGCGGACGAGACTAACAGAAGCTACACTGAAGGTGATAAACGGGGTGGTAACCTATGCCATTTTTGAGAATGATACAGAACTGAAGGAGTCGATGAATTACACGTACAGCGACTTGCGGAATTCGCGGGATAATATTTTAGCCGAAATTGCGGCCAATGTTTATACTGTAGCTGACCCACTGAAAGTGCAACTTGCCGACTACTTAGTTTCGGAGGCGGAAATTGCCCTTGTGGATACCTTAAAGAACCAGTTTCTGGAACAGCTTGCAGAACCAAGGGCAGCACTGGCAAATAAAAAAGAGACTACTGCCGAGCTTGAACAAAAATTTAATGCGGTGGACGATTTGCTAAAAAACAAGATGGACCGGGTGATACTGATCTTCAAACCGGGCAATCCGGAGTTTGTGATGAATTATTTTAATGCGCGGAAAATCATCGATCTGGGGGTACGGCATGAGAAAGAGAAAGCAGGAAAAATTACGGGGGTTGTAAAAGCGGCTGGAAATCTGATTCCTATAAATAAAGCTGTAATAAATATAGCTGGCACCAAACGGCAAACGAAAACCGATGAAAACGGGAACTATAAATTCATTTTCAGGGTAAAGGGTTATCCAAAGCTGGAAGCCGAAGCGGAAGGATATCAAAAGGCCGCAAAGGATGCCGTGGAAATGGGGCCAGGAAAAGAGTTAACTGTGAATTTTGAGCTTGAACCGGTTTGAAATAAAGAAATAATGTATTGTCATATTTAAGGGTTTATTGACATTTGGCTGTCGGAAGGAATTCCGGCAGTTTTTTTATGGCTGAGAATAGGGAAAAGTAAGCTGTGAGCGTTGGAAGGATACCTGTGAGGGCTGGAATGATAGCTGTTTACGTTGTATGGTGACCTGATTGCGTTGGAATGTGATCTGTGGTCGTTGGAAAGCTATCTGTGATCGTTGGAAGGAAACCTGTTGCCGTTGGAATGTGATCTGTGGTCGTTGGAAGGATACCTGTGTGTGTTGGAAGATTATCTGTGGTCGTTGGATGAATGGTAGGGAATGGTGGATGGATGTATTTGAAACAAAAATCGATGGTAAATGTATAAATTATAGTATCAAGGCTCCTTGATATTTGACATCTTTAATAGGTTTTAGTTAATACTATGTTAATGATACCGGCAGGTTTAATTGGCTGCCGGTATTTTTTTTTGATAGGATGGGGCTAAGAGCTGATTTGATGATGTGGTGATTTGAGGATGTGTTGATTTGAAAAGTTATAAGCCGCGAATGCACGAATGAAAAAAGGGATTCTGATGATTTTTGTCATTAGCTGGAAACCTGGGGCTGCGGGGTTTTTTTTCTGTTACTTTGTCTTGATACAAAGTAACCAAAGATCAAGAAAAAACGATGCTTCAACGCACAAGGCCATCGCCGGCCCGCCGTTTTTTCGGGCCACCGCACGGTAATGCTACGCATTTAAAAGGTTTGGTGAATAGTTGAGAATGTTTCAAGTTATGCTTGCACAAATGGCCTGGCAGGAAGACTTGAAACAGCAGGGGAATTTTTTATGTTACTTTGTCTTGATACAAAGTAACCAAAGATCAAGAAAAAACGATGCTTCAACGCACAAGGCCATCGCCGGCCCGCTCCCGATGATAAATATCGGGACAGGCTGTTTTTTCGGGCCTGCCGCACGGTAATGCTACGCATTTAAAAGGTTTGGTGAATGGTTGAGAATGTTTCAAGGTCATGCTTGCACAATGGCTGGCAGGAAGTTTTGAAACAGCAGGGGAATTTTTTTATGTTACTTTGTCTTGATACAAAGTAACCAAAGATCAAGAAAAAACGATGCTTCAACGCACAAGGCCATCGCCGGCCCGCCGTTTTTTCGGGCCACCGCACGGTAATGCTACGCATTTAAAAGGTTTGGTGAATGGTTGAGAATGTTTCAGGTTAT
>CAVXTE010000028.1:0-5162 GCA_963764475.1 uncultured Bacteroidales bacterium | reverse complement strand
GCAAAGGAGATTACCTCGGGCATACCGTACAGGTGATCCCGCATATAACAGATGAGATCAAACGCAGGATCAAACTTTTGGGTGAAACCGGAAAATATGATTTTGTAATAACCGAGATTGGCGGCACTGTTGGCGACATTGAATCGCTTCCCTACATCGAAACCGTTCGTCAGATGCGGTGGGAGATGGGCCGGGATTGCTCCGTGATACTTCTCACCCTTGTTCCGTATCTGAAGTCTGCAGGTGAATTAAAGACCAAACCTACGCAACATTCTGTAAAAACCCTGCTCGAGTCGGGGGTTCAGCCGGATATCATTGTTTGTCGCACAGACAGGCATTTGAATTCGAGCCTTCGTGAAAAAATAGCCCTGTTCTGCAATGTCGATCCTTCATCGGTTATTGAATCCATTGATGCCAAATCGATTTATGAAGTTCCTATTCTGATGCGTGAAGAAAACCTGGACAGTGAAATTTTAAGGAAGACACTGATGCCTCAGGATAGCCAGCCCGACCTGAAAAAATGGGAAGAATTTTTGTACAAGCTCAATCATCCACAGGATGAAGTGAATATTGCACTGGTCGGCAAATACGTTGAACTAAAAGATGCCTACAAATCGATCACCGAATCATTCGTTCATGCGGGCGCTGAAAACGAATGCAAAGTCAATTTGAAACTGATCCATTCCGAACACATCACAACGGCCAATGTAGCTGAAAAACTGGCCGGTATGCATGGGATTCTGGTTGCACCAGGCTTCGGCGAAAGAGGAGTTGAAGGAAAAATTACTGCCATCCGATTTGTCAGGGAAAACAATATCCCGTTCTTCGGAATTTGCCTGGGTATGCAATGTGCGGTTATTGAATTTGGAAGAAACATCCTTGGATACAAAAGTGCACATTCTACCGAAATGAACAAAGAAACGAAATACCCTGTTATCGACCTGATGGAAGAGCAAAAAAAGATCAAAGGCCTTGGCGGGTCCATGCGGTTGGGTAAATTTCCCTGTAAACTCAGCAAGGATAACCGGTTATACAACATTTACCAGGCATTGAATATTTCGGAGCGACACCGGCATCGGTATGAATTTAACAACGATTATCTCGAAGAGTATGAAAATGCTGGTATGATGGCAGCCGGAATAAACCCCAGCGAAAACCTCGTTGAGATCATTGAACTGAAAGACCATCCCTGGTTTATAGGTGTCCAGTTTCATCCTGAGTATAAGAGTACAGTGGCGAAACCTCATCCGCTGTTTGTTGCTTTTGTTAAGGCCACTGAAGACTATAAAAAATCACTGGAAAAGTAGTTTATCATGAAAAAACTGATTGTATTCATTGCATTATTGACAGCTCTTATTGCCTGTGATAAAACAAATGATATTTTAGATACCGGCCTGACCAATGCTCAGGTTATAGAAGGTTTAAAAAGTGCATTGACCGTTGGTACAGATACCGCTGTCTCAATCGTTTCAAAGGTGAATGGCTATTTTCTGGATGAAGCCATTAAAATTTATCTGCCGCCAGACGCGGATATCATCGTTCAGAATGCCAGTAACCCGTTGTTGCAAGCTATCGGAATCGATGCATTAATTAATGATGTTGTTCTGCGGATGAACAGGGCTGCTGAAGATGCCGCAACAGAAGCTGCACCAATTTTTATCAACGCCATCACGTCCATGACGATACAGGATGCATTTGCTATTCTGAACGGTTCGGATACGGCTGCTACGCATTATCTGCGTGAAAAAACCTATACCGATCTGAAGAATGCTTTTCAGCCTAAAATTGCCGTTTCGCTCGACAAACCGCTTGTCGGAGGAATTTCAGCAAGCGATACATGGACATCACTTACAACAGCCTATAACCAGGTAGCCCAATTCGTTCCCGGCTGGAATACCGTGAATACACAACTCGATGATCATGTTACCCGAAAAGCACTCAACGGACTTTTCATTAAAGTTGGAGATGAAGAAAAAGACATCCGCACCGATCCCGTGGCCAGAGTGAATGATATTTTAAAGAAAGTTTTTGGTCCCTGAAAGGAGTAGAATTTCCCATCAATTTTTCTTCTGAAGAATGTTTAACGATCCTATTCTATCCCTGAAAAATATTTCATGAATTGAACCCGTTCGTACGCAGCCGGATTGTCGGTTTTCTTAAAACTCATTTTTCCGATAAAATCTGTGATCGTCTTAAAACTGTGCTTGTCCATCCACTGGTTTAAAAAATCCGTCATTTCGGGAATAACAGAAGGGCCGTTTTTATAAATAACAGAAGCGACCTGAACCGCTTTAGCTCCTGCCAGCAATTGTTTTACAACACCTTTCCCATTGTGTATACCGGTAGAAGCCGCAATATCACAATGCAGCCTGTCGGATAGCATGGCCACCCATCTGAGTGTGGTTGAAATTTCTTCGGGTGTGCTGAATACGTTGGTCGACGTGACTTCAAATTTTTCAATATCGATATCGGGAGAAAAATACCTGTTGAAAAGCACCAGGCCTTTGATGCCGGTCCAGGAAAGCTTCAACGCAAATTTTGTCATCCCCGAGAAATAGTAGCTGATCTTCAGGGCAACAGGGATAGAAACTTCTCTGACAATCGCCATGGCAATGTCAAAATAAACCTGTTCGTTTTGCTCAGAATCTTTATGCGGGTCAGAAGGAAGGACAAAAATATTCAGTTCCAGTGCATCTGCTCCGGCTTCCTCAATTTTTTTCGCGAAGGAGATCCATTCATAAGCGGATATACAATTGATACTTGCAATTACAGGGATTTTCACTTTTTCTTTGCATCCCCTGATCAGGCTGAGGTATTCTGCAACACTATTCTCTTCTGTATAATTACTAATGTAGTCATCCGCTTCGGGGTAAGAATACGAGGATTCGCTTTGTGATACGGTTTTTTGTATCTGAAACCTGATCTGTTCTTCGAACAATGATTTCAGCACCACCGCACCGGCTCCCTGTTTTTCAAGATCAACCACTTTTTCTACACTATCAGTTAATCCTGAACTTCCTATGATTATAGGATTTCTAAGTTCCAACCCCATGTATGTCGTCTGCAAATCAGCCATAAATTTTAATATTAAATTCCGGAAAATCGTTTTACTCAACAAATGTAAATATACATTTCTAATCAATGTTAAAAATTACTGTTTTTTTGAAGTGTTATTTACTTTTAAATTTCTCCGGATCATACAATATATTTTTTCTGAAACCGTATGTAGTTTCAGTTATCAGGTCGGCTATGCAAAGGAAACCGGCACAAATTTTTAGGATTAAAGAGTAGTTCGAAAATACGGATGATCCGACCTGCCGGCATCCAGTTGTAACAGAAAGGCGAGCAAACGAATCAGATAGTAAATTTCATTAATTTAGCCGCTTAAATTTTTTTGTGTATGTGGGTGCTTCTGAAAAAAGAAGTCAGCAGTTTTTTTAATTCATTACTCGGGTATATTGTCATTGCCGTGTTTTTACTGGTTAACGGCTTATTCCTGTGGGTATTTCCGATCGATTCGAACATCCTCGATTATGGGTATGCCAATTTAGACGGGTTATTTCTACTCGCACCATTCGTATTTTTATTTCTGATCCCGGCGGTTACCATGCGATTTTTCGCAGAGGAGAAAAAGACCGGAACCATCGAGTTGCTGATGACCCGTCCACTGACCGACCTCCAGGTCATTCTGTCCAAGTATTTTGCCGGCTTGCTGATCGTCATTATATCGTTGATTCCTTCACTCATCTATTTTTATTCTGTTTATCAGTTGGGATTTCCAAAAGGAAATATGGATACGGGTGGAACATGGGGATCGTATATCGGGCTGCTGTTCCTGGGTGCTTCGTTTGTTTCGATCGGTTTGTTCGCTTCATCAATCACCGATAATCAGATCATATCTTTTATTGTAGCTGTACTGCTTTGCGGGTTTATTTATATGGGGTTCGAATTTATTTACAGTCTTGCCTTTTTTGGTAAAATCGACTTATTTATTAAATCACTCGGCATCAGTGCTCATTATTCATCCATGAGCCGGGGAGTGATCGATACACGCGATGTACTTTATTTTTTAAGTGTGATTTCACTCTTTATCCTGATGACTAAAATCTCAATCGAAAGCAGGAAATGGTGAACAAAATTGATTAGGTAAGAACAAATTTTTTATCAGTTTCATTGGAAAACAAGAAAAAAGATATAAAACGTAACAACATCATCCAGCTTATTCTGGGTGTCATTATTATAGCGCTCCTGAATGTGATCGGATACCATGTGTTTACCCGGTTCGACCTGACCGCCGAAAAACGGTACACCTTATCACAACCGACAAAAAAAATCCTGAAAAACCTCGACGATATCGTTTATTTCGAAATCTACCTTGAAGGGGATTTCCCAGCCGGGTTTAAACGTCTCCAACGGGAGACCAAAGAGATGCTGGACCAGTTCAGGGCTTATTCGGACAATATACAATACGAATTTATCAATCCTTCAGCGAGTACCGACCCGAAAGAACGAAATGATGTTTACCAGCGGCTTGTCGAACGTGGACTGAACCCCACCGACCTGCAGGTGAAGACCAACGAAGGTTCGAACCGGCAGATTATTTTTCCGGGCGCCATTGTTTCCTATAAAGGACGGGAAATACCGGTTGAATTACTGGGCAACCAAATGGGTGTGGCACCCGAAGAAGTGCTGAATAACTCCATTCAAAACCTGGAATTCAACCTTGCCAGCGCCATTCGGAGACTCACGATCGTGACCAAACCCAAAATTGCTTTTATCGAAGGACATGGAGAACTCAATAACTTAGAAACTGCTGATATTGGCAGGGCACTGAGTGCATATTACACTGTTGAACGTGTTGACATCAAAGGTAAATTAAACAGCCTGACCGAACGAAAATCCATTGATTCGACAAAAACCGACATCTTCAATAAATTTGATGCGATCATTATTGCCAAACCGGATTCTGTGTTCAGCGAGAAGGATAAATTCATCATCGATCAGTTTATCATGCGTGGCGGACGTGTGCTTTGGCTCATCGATCCTGTGTTTGCAAGCATGGACAGCATACAACATTCAAATACCACTGTGGGGATCATCAATGATATAAACCTCGAAGATCAGTTGTTCAATTACGGAGTTCGTATGAACACCAACCTTGT
>CAVXTE010000027.1:0-64570 GCA_963764475.1 uncultured Bacteroidales bacterium | reverse complement strand
TTAGCAATGGCAGTAATAATAAATTCGCTTTGGACCTGTTTAAGCATCCTTTGATAAGCAAGCTAAAAAAAAATCCTGATAGATTTCCGTCATATATCAAAGCTAGTACTGTAAGTTCCTGTCTTATTGACGTTGCTGTAAATCAATATAAAAGTGAAATAGAAACATCCAAGTCTGCCGATTCAGCTTTCAGGTTGAACCCTTCAACGAAAAAAACATTCGAAGATTTTGAATCGGCTGTCGGTACAATGGAGGATGGCGATCTTAAAAAACTTTTAAAATCATTTCTTATAAACTCTAAAGACATTAAGGAATTAAAAGCCAATATCGATGGCTGGTACAACGAATACATGGACCGTGTAACCGGCTGGTTCAAACGATCGAGCCGGTGGATGGTCGCTGCAACTGCTATTGTTGTCGTGCTCGCATTCAATATCGACTCCATCAAACTTGTAAAAGAACTTTGGCAAAACAATGCCTTACGAGCTTCACTTGTTGTGCAGGCCGGGGATCTTGTTAATGAAAATGAATCGGGAAATGAAACACATGGAATGGAAACGATCAATGTAGAAACCGATTCGGGAATGTCAGTAAATAAGGGGATGATGGACAGTCTTAAAGTAGCATTGAAAGGCATACAAAACCAGCTTCAGAAGATCGACAGCCTTCGGGCTAAAACAAAATCGCTGCAACTTCCCATCGGTTGGAAATCACGCAAGGATTATGAAAATAAAAAATCAAACATTAGCTTTTTTGAGCTTGTTAAATTCAATATTCAGGATATTTACCTGCTTGAAGTTCTGGGCTGGCTGATAACCGCAATTGCGCTTACATTCGGTGCTCCCTTCTGGTTCGATTTGTTGGCCAGGTTTGTCAATACACGGAATGCAGGCAAAAAACCAGAAAATTAAATCCCTGATGATTCAAAACAAGTATTTGATCGAAGTTTGCGCAGCATCTGTCGATTCTGCAATTGCAGCCCAGCAAGGGGGCGCGAAGCGGATTGAACTTTGCGATAATCTTTATGAAGGTGGTACCACTCCCAGCTTCGCAACCATAAAATCAGCGCGAATAAATCTGCAAATCGGTCTGAATGTTTTAATCCGGCCAAGAGGAGGTGACTTTTGTTATTCCAATCTCGAATTTGAGATCATGAAAGAGGATATACGGATTTGTAAAGAACTCGGTGCTGACGGAGTTGTCTTTGGCATTTTACTAACGGATGGCAAAGTGGATATTTTACGAACCAAAATGCTTGTCGAACTTTCAAGGCCGATGAGTGTGACTTTTCACAGAGCATTTGATATGACTCCCGATCCATTGAAGGCTTTGGAAGATATAATTTCCATTGGTATTGACCGCATCCTGACTTCCGGACAGAAAAATAAGGCAATTGAAGGCAGGGAATTATTGAAGCAGTTAATCGAACAAGCTGATGGCCGCATCATTATTATGCCTGGAAGTGGCATTAACGAACAAAATATAGTCGAAATCAGGAGTTTTACTGGTGCAAAAGAATTTCATCTGACTGGAAGAAAGCCGATTCAAAGCAAAATGATTTACAGACAAGATGGAATTTTTATGGGTGGATTGCCGGAAATATCGGAATTTGAAATTAAAGTAACCAACAGCAAGCTGATACGGAAAATTGTCAGTCTTATCGATCGATAAAATCAAATAAAAAATGGCAGTATCAACCACCATTTTTCTGATTAATTGTTCTCTCTTATTTTTTCAATAGATCGCGTATTTCTGTTAGAAGAGTAACTTCTTTCGAAGGTTCTGGAGGAGGTGCCGGTTTTTCTTCTTCCTTTCTCTTCAACTCATTCATTGTCTTAATCATCATAAAAATAGCCAACGCGATTATAAAAAAATCAATTATGGTATTGATAAAAACACCATAATTCAATGTTACTGCTGGAGTCACTACCGCGCCTGCGTTATCTAAAACTGCTGCCTTTAATATTAACTTAAGGTTTGCAAAGTTTACTCCGCCTATTAATATCCCGATCGGCGGCATGATCACATCTGTCACAAAGGAGGATACGATTTTTCCAAAGGCACCACCGATTATGATACCCACTGCCATATCGAGAACATTGCCCCGCATAGCAAATTTTTTGAATTCACTGATAAATCCCATAGTGTTGTTTTTTTTGGTTGTTGGATTCAAAAGTACAATAATTATAAATCTGAATATTGGTTTATAGTGAGAATTGGTTAAATATTTAGACAATCGCATCTGTTTCTCCCAATCGATTTACAGAAAATAATGATCTTATTGAAATTCATGACTATGTTGAAATTTTGTTGCAAGAAAATGGATGCTTGAATTGTTTATTTTTGTAGAATTGGAGCTTTAAAAATAAAATAATTCGTAATCGCTTCGCCAATGAAAAAAAATATACTTTGGGTATTGTGTATGATAGGGATTTTCAGTACAGCAATATCCCAGCAAGTCCAGAACGGTGGCTTTGAATTTTGGGAAGATGCTGGTACAGTTATCGACGAACCGGTGGACTGGAGTTCGATCAAAACTTCAGATGCCGGAGATATTGTTAACAATGCTGCTCCCCAGGTCTGGGAACCAAGCACGGATGCTCATTCAGGAACCTATTCACTCAAACTCATCAATAAAACTGCTTTTTCTATTAATGTTTCTGGTACGATAACAAACGGAAGGACACATGCAGATTTCAATCCGGACCTTGGTTATGTTTTTACCGATACAACAGATGAAAGATGGAAAACAGTAATGCACAAAAGGCCCGACAGCCTCGTTGGATGGTATAAATATTTTCCGCAAGGGCAGGATCACGGACAGGCGAAGGCATTATTGCATGTGTCGAACGGAAAAATTCCTGAAAACGGAACGCAGGCAAACTGGGTCGCTTTCGCACTGTTTGATATGCAGCCGGGTCAAACGGTCAGTAGCTGGACAAGATTTGCAGTACCTTTTGAATACTTCGATAACCGGACACCCGATTATATCCTTTTGGTTCTAACATCGGGAAACGGAACAACACCCGTTGAAGGTAGCTTTGCTTATTTTGATGATATTGAAGTGGTGGGCGATTATCAGGATGTTCCTGAAAATCATGCTTTGGATTTTTCCGTTTCCGTTTCGAATAATATCTTGCATATTCAAAATTTTCCTGAAATGTTATTACGCAATGCTACTTTGCAAATCATCGACGTGCAGGGAAAAACAAGGTTGGAAAAAAAGCTCACCACAGTTGATGTTCCATTGGCTCAGGTTCAGCTTGAAAAAGGGATATTTCTTGTAAGGATTATAGCGGATAATAATTCATACAGCCGGAAACTATTTATTCAATAGTCAAAAACTGCGTTTGTTGAACTCATTGTAATAAATTCCGGAAACAAAAGTCAGTCACGAAAAGTGTCATTTTTTTTGTTTGAAAATTATAGTTTTAAAATCTTTTTAGAAACCACAAAGATCATGATCGCAAAGTTAGCGAGTATATGAAACAGCTTCTTTTCGTTTTTTTAATACTCATTGTTTCTGGAGGATTTGCCCAGCAATACGGGTATTTCGACGGGGTCATCATCTCAAGTGACACAAAGGAGCCTTTGATTGGTGCGCATGTGCTCCTCAAAGGCGATTTATCCATTGGGGCTATCGCCGATCTTGACGGTAAATTTCATATAAAGCTGACCCCCGGGTCGTATACCTTTATCATTTCCTTTACAGGTATGCAGACCGAAACACTGAATATTGAAATTAAACAGGGTGAAACACACCATGAAGACATCCGGCTTAAACCTTATGTTAATGAACTTCAAGGCGTGGTAGTGAAGGTTGGTCGGTTCGACAGACCGATCGAGGAGATAACCTCCTCTATGGAAATTATCAAACCAGAACTCATCGCCAACAAAAACGTCATTTCCATAAATACCATCCTTGATTTAACTCCCGGATTGAATATTCTGGATGGGGAACCACAAATCAGAGGTGGAAGCGGTTTTACCTTTGGTGTTGGCAGCAAAGTAGGTGTGTTTATCGACGGAATGCCTGTACTGTCAGGTGATGCAAGCCGTCCATACTGGGATTTCATACCAACTGAAAACATCAAACAGATTGAAGTGGTAAAAGGATGCGCTTCCGTTTTATCGGGTTCCAATTCAACCAGCGGAGCAATTTACATCCGTACCCGGCAGCCCGGCCTGGAACCAGAAACAAGAATCAAGGCATTCGGAGGATTTTATTCGACACCGAAATATTCCTATATGAAGTGGTGGAATGATTTTCCGTACATCGGAGGTGCCGATTACTTTCATTCACGAATCATAAAAAAGAATACGGATTTTACGATTGGTGCAAATGTACTTTTTGATCATGGCTATATCGGTGCTCCTAGAGCTGGTCCAAAAGTTAAGGACACGCTGACCAATTTTTCAGATAGCGAAATGGCCAAACAACGGTTCAGAATGAATTTCAACCTTCGTCATCGTTCAGGAAAATTCAAGGGTTTGAATTATGGACTGGATGGAAATTTCATGTATGAAAAATCGAACCTTACTCTTGCCTGGCTCGATGATTCTGCAGGATTTTACAGGGGCTACCCTGGTGCCGTTTTATTGCAGAACCAGTTTATCTTTTACCTCGATCCGTTTGTGAATTTTTATTCTAAAGTCGGGATCACGCATAATTTTAAAGCCCGGATTATGCACAACGACATTCAGGCCACGAATAATCAATCGAACAAATCGACGGTCTATTATGCCGATTACAACTTTATCAGGAAATATGAATTCTTAAAGGGATTTTCATTTACCGGCGGACTTGCCTTTCAGTACAACGAAGTGTTCTCATACTTATACGCTGGTTCCGGATCACCAAAAAATCATTTGATGAATGTTTCAGGGTACGCTGAAATTCAAAATAATTTTTTTGATCTGATCAATTTTTCCATTGGAGGACGTCTCGAATTTTTCAGCTTAAACGATTCCACCCAGGAAGCTAAACCGGTTTTCAGGGCCGGAGCATCGCTGAAGCTAATGCAGGAAACGTATCTGAGGGTTTCTCTTGGCCAGGGTTACAGGTATCCGACCATCGCCGAACGGTTTATACTGTCAAGTTTTGGTTCGTTTGCTGTGTTCAATAATCCAAACCTTGTTCCGGAAACAAGCTGGAATGCTGAAGTGGGGGTGAAGCAGGGGTTTAAATTTGCCAACTATTTCGGCTATCTCGATGTGGCTGTCTTTCAGCAGGAATACCAGAATACGATTGAATACCTGTTTGGTTTCTGGGATTCGACTTATACCTATGCACTTGCAGGATTCAAATTTTTAAATACCGGTAAAAGCAGAATTACAGGCATTGATATTTCAGTTACAGGAAAAGCGCTTTTAGGCGATAACATAAACTTGACTTCTATGTTTGGCTATACTTATATTTTGCCGAAAACCCTAGAACCTGATTTTGTCTTTGCACATGATTACAATCCCGGAGGTGCCACCACTTTCAGTTACCGGACTACGAGTGTTGATCCTGGAAAAAGCATATTAAAATACAGGTTCCTTCATACGGTAAAAGCTGATTTTCAACTGGATTTTAAAAATTCATCCGCTGGGGTTAGTTTTAAATATTTCAGCAAAATAGAAAATCTCGACAAAGCCATTGCTGAATTTGAACAGGCTACTATCAATACCGGCGGTTCACTGCAGCCGGTGAAATACATGAATTACTTTTATCATCACAACAACGGGAATATCATTTTCGATTTTAGGATCAGTCATACATTTAACGGAAAACATAAATTCTCCATTATCTGTGACAATCTTTTGAACAGGTGGTATTCATTACGGCCGCTTAAAGCTGAACCGATGCGGAAGATCATGGTTCAGTATGCCCTGAAAATCTAGCAAATGATGACTGTTGAACCCGAATATTGACAAATCATATGTTGGAGCAGAAAGATTATATCCTACGGGAAATAGAGAAAATCTCGGCTCTTCTATTGGGATTGATCGGCAGATTAATTTCAGTAAAGGAGAAAGCGTTTGAAGATGAAAATGAATGGGTTTCGATCAAAAAAGATTTCGCCGATCAAATGTTGTTCGACCTTGATGAAATAATTTCAACACCTGTTAGCGGATTGGAGAAGTTGCTTACTGTTGAACACGGTTTCGATCCGGCGAATATCGAGTTATTAGCTGATTTAATAGCCAAAACGGCAACTACTTTTAAATTTGAACCTGAAATCCGGATTAAAAGGGCCATTGAAATGTATGAACTGGCCAACCGGAAATCAAGCACATGGTCGATGGAAAGAGCAGAAAAGATAGACCATTTGAAAAGCCTGAAAATGTAAACCAACGTTCTCCAATCAATGTTTCTCTTTCAATTGGTTTAATTTCACTGCCGTTTTTGAACTAATCAGAAAAATGAAAGCGTAATATTTTTTCTAAAAAGCGTATAGAAATGATTCCGGTTATTGCCCTGAAACAAAATGATTTTCAAATCGTCGGATACTTTTTGAAAATCTCTTCCGAATTCATGAGGATATCGACGTATTGAGCACGGTAATAGGCATACGGATCATTAATGCTTTTATGCGACATTTTTCCTCTGAAATCGTCTAATTTAGAATATCCCTTTTTTTCCATCCATCGTTCCATATCCGTTAAAATTGCACCGATTTGCTCGATATGGTTTTTATAGAGGGTGCTCACAACCTGCACACAATCAGCGCCGGCGAGAATCATCGATACGGCATCTTCACCCGTATAAATTCCACGCGAGCTGCAGATCTGGGCATTTATATTTTTGTATAAGATACCAGCAATCCTGAGCGGAAAACGATTGTCATCCTGTTGGCTCAGATTGTATGGAAACCTGAATTTTTCAGCATCAATATCGATTTCCGGCTGGAACAAGCGGTTAAACAGAACAAATGCATTCACCCCCATCTTATCCATTTCTTTTATTACATGAAGCGGATTTGTATAGTAAGGGCTTAATTTTACGGCAATTGGAATTTTAACCGTTTTCCTGATTGCACTGACAATATCAAACTGTTCGCTGATAATGGCTTTACCCATTATTTCAAAATCATTCGGTACATAGTAAAAATTGCATTCTATCCCTGCTACTCCTACCTCCTCAATTTTCTTTGCGTATTCTTCCCATGTCTCCATATTCACGGCATTCAGACTGCCGATAACCGGTATACTGACGCTGTTTTTTGCTTTTTCAAGATTCATCAAATACTCTTCCGGACCGGCATGTTCCAGGTCAGGAAAAAGCGAAATCATTTCGGCATTGCGATCGTTGAATTCCTCCATGTTCTCAGTCATCTGAAGGTTTTCAAGCTGAATTTGTTCTTCAAATAACGATTTGTAAACAATAGCTCCGGCTCCTGCATTTTCCATCCGTTTCAGGTTTTCAATTTCGGTAACCAGGTTACAAGCTCCTACAATAATGGGATTTTTAAGCTCAATTCCCATGTAATTCGTTCTGAGATCGACCATTTCGTTTATATTTATTTTTCTGATTTAGTATTAATTACTGTAAATTTCATCTGATAAATGCACCGAACAAATGTATAAAAATTTTTATATCAGATTTTTAAAGTGCATGTTATCTAAATATTTTCTAAATAACTTATATTAAGATACCAATGATATTAATTTATTAATTTCGCCGGTGTCAAAAAGGATCGAATATTTGTAATTGACATAATTTGAGGTTTTTAAAATATATTTACAATGGATAATAAGAAAAAATTCATCACGTGCGAAGGGAATTATGCAACCGCACATATTGCTTACATGTTCAGTGAAGTAGCTTGTATTTATCCAATTACGCCATCATCCGATATGGCAGAGTACATTGATCAGTGGGCTGCCCATGGAAAGAAGAATATATTTGGTGAGATTGTTGATGTCAGGGAAATGCAGTCAGAAGGAGGTGCCGCAGGAGCTGTTCACGGTTCTTTGCAGGCAGGTGCATTAACTTCAACATATACAGCCTCGCAGGGCTTGTTACTCATGATTCCGAACATGTATAAGATTTCGGGAGAACTTTTACCGGCAGTTTTTCATGTAAGTGCCAGAAGTCTTGCTGCACAGGCATTATCGATTTTCGGGGACCACAGTGATGTAATGAGCACCCGTCAAACCGGCTTTGCAATGTTAGCCACCGGAGGTGTTCAGGAAATTATGGATTTAGCCGGAGTCGCTCATCTTTCTGCTATCAGAACCCGGGTTCCTTTCCTTCATTTCTTCGACGGATTCAGGACTTCCCATGAGATCCAGAAAGTTGAGGAAATGCAGATGGAAAACCTTGCAGGATTAGTCGATCAGGAGGCATTACAAAGTTTCAGAAATAATGCATTGAACCCGGAACATCCCGTAACAAGAGGAACTGCTCAAAATCCGGATATTTATTTCCAGTCGCGTGAAGCAGCATCGAAGTTTTATGATCAGATACCGGATGTGGTTGACGATTACATGAAAGAAATAAAAAAGATCACAGGTCGTGAGTACCATCCGTTCGATTATTATGGAGCACCCGATGCCGAACATATTATCGTTGCTATGGGTTCGGTAACCAGTACTATTAAGGAGGTCATCGATCACCTGATGAGTAAAGGCGAAAAAGTTGGGCTGATAGCTGTTCACCTTTACAGGCCGTTTTCGGAAAAATATTTCATGAAGGTATTCCCGAAATCTGTTAAACGGATTGCTGTTCTTGACCGTACAAAAGAAATCGGAGCCAATGGCGAACCACTTTATCTCGATGTCAGGGATTTGTTTTATGGTAAGACGAATGCACCTTTGGTCGTAGGAGGAAGATACGGTCTGAGTTCAAAGGACACAACGCCGGCCCATATTCTTTCAGTTTTTAATAACCTGAAAGAAAAGGAACCGAAAAACGGTTTTACCATCAGTATAATTGATGATGTGAAGAATACTTCACTACCCCTACTTGCACCTGTTAGAGTGACACCAAAAAGTACGTATGAAGCCAAGTTTTATGGCCTTGGTGCCGACGGAACGGTGGGTGCAAATAAGAATTCGATAAAAATCATCGGCGACAGTACAGATAAATATGCCCAGGCTTATTTTGCCTACGATTCTAAAAAATCGGGTGGTATTACGGTTTCTCATTTGCGATTCGGCGATGAACCTATCCGTTCGACTTATCTGGTAAGCACACCTGATTTTGTTGCCTGTCATGTTTCTGCTTACCTTGAAAAGTATGATATGCTCAAAGGGCTGAAAAAGGGAGGCACTTTCCTGCTTAATAGTATATGGGACGATGAGGAGACAAAAAAAGACTCCCGGATCACATGAAAAAATTTCTGGCTGAAAACGAAATCGAGTTTTATACCATTAATGCTACTAAAATAGCCATGGAGATCGGCCTCGGTTCACGAACGAATACCATCATGCAGTCTGCTTTTTTCAAAGTTTCGGAAGTGATTCCTTACGATGATGCTATCGATGAAATGAAAAAAGCGATTCAGAAGACGTATGGTAAAAAAGGTGATGTCATTGTAAAGATGAACTATGCTGCAGTGGATAGAGGAGCTGAAGTGACCCGGATAAAAGTACCGGCTGAATGGGCTAATATAAATGTGAAAATTGGAAAAGACACGCGTGAGCTTCCCGATTTTATTAAAAATATTTTTGAACCGATCAATAAGCTTCAGGGCGACAATCTTCCGGTCAGTGCTTTTAACGGGCGAGAGGACGGTACTTTTCCGGCAGGAACTACAGCCTTCGAAAAACGCGGAGTAGCGGCTAATGTTCCTGAATGGCTTCCTGAAAATTGCATTCAGTGCAACCAGTGTTCGTATGTTTGTCCGCATGCCTGTATCCGGCCTTTCCTGTTGGATGAAAAGGAAATGAAAGGACTACCGAAAGATACTGCTACTTTAAAAGCCATTCCAAAGACATTTGACGGGTATCAGTACAGGATGCAGGTAAGTCCGCTGGATTGTACCGGTTGCGGGAATTGCGTGGAAGTCTGTCCGACCAAAGTAAAGGCCCTGGTTTTCCAAACGCTCGAATCACAGATGAAAGAGACTGAAAACTGGGATTATCTTGATACAAAAGTGACCTACAAGGATACAATCGTTCCGAAGGATTCGAATGTAAAAAACAGCCAGTTTGCTCAACCATTGTTTGAATTTTCCGGTGCTTGTGCTGGATGTGGTGAAACATCATATATTAAATTGGTAACACAGTTATTCGGCGAACGCATGATGATTGCCAATGCTACAGGATGTTCTTCGATTTATGGTGGCTCTGCACCTTCGACACCTTATTCTCCAAGTAAAAAAACGGGAAGAGGACCTGCATGGGCTAATTCTTTGTTCGAGGATAATGCTGAATATGGTTTTGGTATGGTAACAGCTATTAAAAAGATGCGAAACAGAGTGGCCGATATGATGAGAAAGCCAGACGGAAGTTTTTCACCAGCTACTAAAGATCTCTTTAATCAATGGCTTGAGAGCATGGACAACGGAGCAAAATCGGATGAAATCTCGTTGAAGCTGATACCGGCGCTTGAAAAGGAAAAAGATCCGATGGCGAAGAACCTGCTGAAACTGAAACAGTATTTTAGCAAAAAGTCAGTCTGGGTTATTGGCGGTGACGGCTGGGCCTACGACATCGGTTATGGCGGCCTCGATCATGTGCTGGCTTCCGGGGATGATATCAATGTACTTGTTTTGGATACTGAAGTTTATTCAAATACCGGTGGCCAGGCATCAAAATCTACTCCTACAGGAGCGGTTGCCAAATTTGCTGCCTCGGGTAAAAAAATCCGAAAAAAAGATTTGGGTGCTATGGCAATGACGTACGGTTATGTCTATGTTGCCCAGGTTGCCATGGGGGCAAGCCAGTCACAGTTACTGAAAGCGATCAGGGAAGCAGAAGCCTATCATGGACCTTCACTGATCATTGCTTATGCACCTTGTATCAACCATGGATTGAGGTTCGGTATGAGTAAAACGCAGGAAGAAGAAAAGCTTGCAGTCGAATGCGGTTACTGGCATTTATACCGGTTTAATCCCGAACTGGAAAAAGAGGGTAAAAATCCGTTCACTTATGATTCAAAAGATCCTGACTGGTCGAAATTCCAGGATTTTCTTGGAAGGGAAGTCAGGTATACTTCGCTGAAAAAATCATTCCCAATGCAGGCAACCGAATTGTTTGCTGCAGCTGAAGAAAATGCCAAATGGCGTTATAAGAGTTATCAGCGAATGTCAGCGATGGAATTTTAGAAATCATAAAATTCAGTAATTTTATAGCCGGAAACAATGTTGTTTCCGGCTTTTTTGTTAAATTCAAAAAGTATGAAAAAGATCATAATCCTTGTAATTTTTGGCTTCTTTGGTTCAGCCATCTTTCAAAGTTGTACAAACTCTTCGGCCAATGATCCCGGTAATGATAATAAACTGGCAATAAATTTCAGCGATCAAATGACCATGGCCGTCCTGTACCAGCAAACTGCTGCCGAGTACCGCGCCTTATGTTATCAGGCCTTTAATATTGCACATTATAAGGTCGATCAGAGCCGGAGGATCATGGGATTGATGAAAAAGCAGGCGGTCGTCGTCGATATCGATGAAACCATTCTTGATAACAGTCCGCAGGAAGCCAGGTGCATCCTTAACGATACGTTGTACCCTGCCTATTGGAGCCAATGGGTCAATCTGGCCGAGGCAAAACCGGTTCCGGGTTCGGTTGAATTTCTGAAGTATGTTGAGTCACTTGGATGGGATGTATATTATATTACCAATCGCAGAGAGAAATACCGCGAAGCTACCCTCAAAAATCTGAAGGCTGTTGGTTTCCCTTATGCTGTGGACGATCATCTGTTAATGAAAACCGATTCAAACAGCAAAGAATCCAGGCGAAATAAAGTGGCTGAAACCCACTCTATCATTTTACTGGTTGGCGACAACCTGAATGATTTTGCCAATGTTTTTGAAAATAAATCGGTTTCTCAGCGGTCTGAAATGACCGACAGCCTGAAAAAAGAATTCGGTCAGCGGTTTATCGTTCTTCCAAATGCCATGTATGGTGATTGGGAGGGTGCTTTGTATGATTACGATTTTTCGAAGAGTCCGCAACAACGGGCTGAGATCAGACGGAATTTTTTGGAAAGTTTTAATTAAATATTATTGAGAAATGAAGAACAGACGTGAGATACTCTTTTCGGGAATTTTATTTGCCCTGTTGTTGAGCTCATGTGCTACCGGACGTTATACTAATCTTGACAAAGCCCTGAGTAATATAGATGATGTCAAAATTTTGAGTCTTGGCCGTAAACATCTTGATAAAATCCCCGATGATGTTTTTAAGCTCAAAAACCTTGAAGAGCTGATCCTCTTTAAAAATAATATCACAGAGATTCCGCCGGAGATTCAGAATCTTACTCATCTCAAAAGGCTGGTATTAAGCAGAAACGATTTAAAAAGCATTCCACCCGAAATCGGAAGACTTTCGAATTTACAGAATCTTTCACTCTATTTTAATGAACTGGATTCACTGCCGTATGAGATCGGAAAACTGAAAAATCTGCAGGAGCTAAATCTGAATTACAACCAGTTAAAGGAATTGCCGGCAAGTATCGGTAACCTGAAAAGACTTATTACCTTATACCTCGATCATAATGATTTAAAATTTATACCACCGGAAATTGGGAATTGTACGAGTCTGGCCGGTTTATTTATTGGTAAAAATCAACTCGATGCTTTACCCACTGAAGTTGGAAACTTGTCTAATCTCGCAGAACTGGATGTTGCTGAATCAGGTGCCTTACTTTCGTTGCCCGAAAGTCTTTGTCATCTCAATGAACTGCAAATCCTTGTTGTCGACGGGACTACGGTAGTTCCCGACTGCTTTTTGGGTGTAACAAGACCCAGGTTTCACTTGATCATCGAATAGTTGAGAGTTTTCATCGAATTTGTGATCAATCTGTTAGTGTAAATCTCCAGGCACAGAAATAATCTTCGGGATGTTCATCCGGCGGACAGCAAATACATTCCGTTTTGATCCGTGGATCGATGGTTTCTGCAAACGTGGAATATTCGACCAGCCCACCCGATTTGCATGGGTAATCATCGAGCCCCTTGCGTTTCCTTGCATTTTGAACCCGGCATTCATTCATTCTGAAAACAAAGCTTTTCTCCGATTCTTCATCAAATGACTGGACATTGATAAAGGCATACAACCTGAATTGCAATGCCTTCTTCAATCCCTCCAGTCCGGCTTGTTCAGACAGTCCGAGAATTTTCTTAATGGATATTGCTTCGAATGGCGAGAAATGGGCCCAGCATGAATCATTGCAACGTTTAGCATCATTCATCCCGTAGTTAAACTCAACAGCCTGAAACCAAATACCGTCGTTGGCAAGCCAGTTCACGGCCATAGCTTCACGCAGTTTAACCAGTTTATCATTAGCCAAATTCAGGAAAGGAGCAGGTATGTTATCTTCCACTTCAAAATCAAGGATTTTAGCAATCCTGCTCATTTGAACCGAATAACTTTTTTCCCAGGCTTCTTCCAGAATCTTGTATGCTTTTTCTGTTCCCAACTGGTGCTGCACTTCTGCAAACCACATGGCATGGTGCATCATCGTACGGTGAAAAAAATCGAGTATTAATTTTGCATTTTCTTTTTTTGATAATTTCATTAATTCATGCATTTTTATCTTGAGAAATTACTTTTTACCTATATAAATGGAAGCGATACCAAAGGTTAGCGGTCGGTGTCGGGTATCAGTATAGTGAGTCTTTTTCAATATTTTAAGAAAATCCTCTCCGGCTGGAAAATTTGATACAGATTCCGGAAGGTAGGAATAAGCGGCTTTATCTTTCGAAATGATCCTTCCTAAAAAGGGAAGTACGTATTTGAAATAAAAATTGTAAATCTGCACGACTGGAAATTTTGTCGGCATAGAAAATTCGAGGATCATAACACTGCCCCCTTTGTTTGTGACCCGGTACATTTCAGAAAGTCCTTTTTCAAGGTTTTCAAAATTCCGAACGCCAAAAGCGACCATCACAGCGTCGAAAGTTTTATCACTGAATTGCAAATTCTCAGCGTCCCCCGGTTCGAGCGAAATGATGTGATCAAGTTTTTTCTCTTTTATTTTTTTCCGTCCGATCGCCAGCATATCTTCAGCAATGTCGATCCCGACGATTTTTTTTGGATCCAGTTTGATTGCTTCGATGGCCAGATCACCGGTACCTGTCGCTACATCGAGGATGGTTTGCGGATTATCTATACCGAGAATCCGGATGGCTTTCTTTCTCCAGCTATAATCAATTCCTGCCGATAAAAAATGATTCAGGAAATCATACTTTCCGGCAATGCTGTTGAACATCGACCTGACTTGTTGTTTTTTCCCTTTTTCAGAAGTCACGAATTATCTCCCCAATAAAATTTTCAAATAGAGCGATGGCTCTTTCAATCGTTTTCTCACTTCAAGATCTGTAATTGCCAGCGTCAGCTTATCCTGCAATGTTTTACTGCTGACTGCTTTGTTGATAACACTGTTAAACAACCAGGGAAACCTGATAAACCCAGGAATTTTGCTGCTGATGCTGAGTTCATTTCCTATTTTATCATACAATTCCTGATCGTATTGCATCATGAATATTTCCGAGAAATCATTTTTCCCCAATGCTTTTTTAATTTGTCCTGCAGCGAGCATTCCGCTGATCACAGCATGGCCGATGCCTTCACCTGTAATCGGATCGACAAGGCTTGCAGCATCGCCGGTCAGTATAAAGCGTTCGCCTGAAAGTTTTCTTTTCTTATCCCAGACAGGAATGGCATAAGCTTGTACTTTCGTCACCATTTCAGCGTATTTGAAGCGTTCTTTTAAATAAGGGATGGTATCGATGGCGGTCAGCATTTTTTCACGAAGATTCAGTTTTCGTTCGCTGATTCGTTTTTGATCAAGACCGACACCAACATTGGCAAGTCCGCCGGCAAGAGGGAATATCCAAAGGTAACCGGGAAGAAAATCTCGTAAAAAATGAAGCTCCACATAATTCTGTTCGTGAAAGCCGTTGATTCCCCGGTAATAGGCTTTCAGACCTGTCATTGTAGATTTTTTATCCTTTCGGATCCCACCCGGATCGACAGAAAATTTAGAATTTACCCCGTTTGCAAAAATAACTGATCGGGCTTCAAAAGATTTGCCGTCTGTCGATTTCAGAATAATCGATTCATCATTCCTGGTATAGCTTTCAATTTCAGTTTCCTCATAAAAACGGATCTCTTTTTTCTTTCGAACCTCTTCAATCAGGAAATTATCAAATTCGAGCCGCCTGCAAGTGAATCCCGGAGGTAAACCGCTGTTGTCATTGGCGTTGTCAAAAAACGGAATATCGAGTTTTTTGTGGTTTGGAGCCACAATGCGAATACCATACGAGTGAAGCACAAAATCCTGGTTCGATAAGCGAGTGATTAAATTTGGATCCAGTTCTTTCAGTATACTAACGACCCAGCCGCTGATGCCGTCGCCACAAATTTTGTCCCGCGGGAACCTGGCTTTATCGAACAGAATACAATTGATGCCGTATTTGGCAAGAAACAATGCTGCTGTTGATCCCGCAGGGCCTGCTCCAACCACACAAACATCAGTTTTTATCATGGATTTCGAATTTTAGGGGCCAAAGATAATTGTTATATTATAAATAAATGTTTAATTTTTTTTAAAAAACATTAAACATTTCTGTTTTCCCGTTGTTTTAAACACTAATAAAATGAAAATTGTATTTTTGCAGGCTAAATTAGAAACCTGCTGTTTGGAAGCAAGTAAAATAAGCTAAAATATACTCTAGTGAAAGAAAAGGAAATTGTTTGTGGCTTTTCTAAACTCTCGAAAGAACAAAAGATAGCCTACATTTCAGAACATTTTGAAAACCCGGAAGAATTTGTAAAGGATGTGCAAAGTTTTTTTCACCGCAACAAAGAGAAACAAAAACTTTTTGACGAATTCAGCGAAAACACCATATCGAACTTTTATATTCCCTTTGGTGTTGCCCCAAATTTTCTGATCGACGGAAAAATCTACCATATTCCTTTAGTAATTGAAGAAAGCTCGGTTGTAGCCGCCGCGTCAAAAAGTGCCAAATTCTGGACGGATAAAGGTGGATTTCATACTGAGATCATATCAACATCAAAAGTCGGCCAGGTTCATTTTATATGGAAAGGGAACCTGAAAAAGCTGAGAACCCTGATGCCCGATTTAAAGGACCGTTTGATCGAAAGCACCCGCTACATTACGCGGAATATGGAACAACGCGGGGGCGGTATCCTCGATATCGAGCTGGTGGATAAAACTGCCGATATTCCCGATTATTACCAGTTGAAGGCCACTTTTGAGACCATTGATTCGATGGGTGCAAATTTCATCAACTCATGCCTCGAAGAATTTGCTAATGAGCTAACGATATTTTTCAGGGAAAGTCCATTTTTCAGTGACGAAGAGAGAAATTGCGAAATCATTTTGTCAATCCTCTCCAACTATACGCCCGACTGCATTGTAAAATGCTATGTGGAATGTCCGGTTGAAGAGCTTGGAAAAATCGATCCGGATTTTACCGGCGAAAAATTTGCATGGAAATTTGAAAAAGCTGTCCAGATTGCAAAAGCAGATGTCTATCGGGCAGCTACCCACAACAAAGGCATTTTTAACGGCATCGATGCAGTGGCACTGGCAACCGGCAACGATTTCAGAGCCATCGAAGCCTGCGGCCATACCTATGCCGCCCGCAACGGAAAATACCAAAGCCTCACGGATGTTAGTATTGCAAATGGCATGTTCACCTATTCGATGACCATACCGCTTGCACTCGGAACAGTGGGAGGTCTAACAGCCCTTCATCCATTAGCGAAGAAATCACTTGAGCTTTTGGGTAATCCCGGAGCAAGGGATTTAATGCGCATTGCTGCTGCAGTTGGGCTGGCAAATAATTTTGCTGCAATCAAATCGCTGGTTACCATAGGAATTCAGCGTGGCCATATGAAAATGCATCTCCTTAATATCCTCAACCAGTTTGAAGCTACCGAAGAAGAAAAAGAAAAGGCTAAAGCAAAATTCGAACAGGAAAAAGTAACGTTCAGCGCTGTCGAATCCTTTATCAAAAAACTTCGTGAACCGGTGGTTATTTCAAGGGAGATTTTTGCCGGTAAATAATGGAATATTTTTCCCGTGGTAAATTATTGATCACAGGCGAGTACCTCGTCATGAAAGGTGCACTTGCACTTGCTGTGCCTGTGAATTTCGGCCAGTCGCTTGTTGTATCTGAGGAAAATGCGCCAAACCTGATGGAATGGGAAAGCCGGGTCAGAAACAAACCCTGGTTCAGTGCGAAATACAATACAGCGTTCTTTAATATTGTTGATACAAATGATCCGGAAGTTGCAGAAAGTCTTAAAAAAATTCTTCTTGCAGCCCGGCAAATAAATTCCGGTTTTTTGAACCTGTCCCGGGGCTTGAAAGTGGCTTCAAATATCGGGTTCGACCTGAACTGGGGATTAGGTAGCAGCTCGAGCCTGATCTCGAACATTGCGTACTGGGCCGAAATTGATCCGTTTGAATTGCATCAGCGGGTTTCTGAGGGATCAGGATACGATGTGGTTTGTGCACGGCAGGATGGCCCTGTATTTTTCAAAAAGGAAGAAAACAATTATTCGCTTACTTCTGCTGAATTCATTCCGGACTTTAAAGAAAAGATTTATTTTATTTATTTGGGGACAAAGCAAGACTCAGCAAAAAGTGTTGCACGGTTTGAAAGTCTTGGGCAGTCTTATCAGAAAGAAATTAAACTGAGTTCAGAACTGACCAGGCAGCTCATAGCAGTAAAAACACTGAAGGAATTTGAGAAACTGATCGATGAACACGAAACTATTTTATCCGGCATCCTTAAAATGAAAAAACTAAAGGAATTGCGCTTCAGTGATTTCAACGGATCAGTAAAGTCTCTCGGCGCCTGGGGCGGTGATTTTGCCATGATTACCTGGCAGGAACCAAAGGAGGATTTGATAAAATACTTAAAAACCAAAAAGATTGACGTTGTTTTTACATTTGATGAATTGATAAAATCGAGATGACATTCGACGAAAAATACAGGAAAGATGCAAATGGACTTTCGGGTCCGGTAAGGTTCGACGGAATCCGTACGGTTGGCTGGCGAAGTCCTTCGAACATCGCACTTATCAAATACTGGGGAAAACGGGACTTCCAGTTGCCGCTGAATCCTTCTTTGAGTTTTACACTTGACAAATCGTTTACGAAGACAAAGGTTGATTATTTTTATCAGGATAAAAACAGGATTTCCTTTGATTTTAAATTCGAAGACAAAAAGAATCCTGGATTTGAAAAAAGGATCGCGCTATATCTTGAACAACTTGCTGAATTCCTTCCTTTTTTGAAATCGTTGCATCTGTCGGTATTGAGCCGGAATTCGTTCCCACATTCTTCCGGTATTGCATCATCGGCTTCTTCTTTCAGTGCACTTGCTTTGTGTTTGCTTTCAATCGAAAAAGAACTTTTTGGATCACTTCAGGATGAAAAAGAGTTTTCTAAAAAAGCCTCTTTTATGGCGAGACTTGGATCGGGAAGCGCAGCCCGTTCGGTTTATCCTTATTTTGCTGCCTGGGGAAAAAATGAAAAGATGAATATAGCCCCGGATGAGATTGCTGTTCCGCTTGAATTGAAAATCGATCCTGTTTTTGAAAAACTACAGGATTCCATTCTGATCGTAAGCCATGAAAAGAAGAAGATCAGCAGCAGTGAAGGACATACAATGATGAACGACCATCCTTTTGCAAAAGCAAGGATCATTCAGGCAAATGAAAATTTTAGCCGGTTTACTGAGGCGTTACAGGAAGGTGATGAACAAAGCTTTATTACGATTGTTGAAAATGAAGCTCTTACATTACACGCATTAATGATGAGTTCGCAACCCGGTTACACACTTTTGACTGAAAATTCATGGCAGATCATAACAAAACTAAGGGAATTCAGGCAGCAGCATGGAACGTTCGTCGCTTTTACACTTGATGCCGGTCCGAATGTTCATTTGATTTATCCTGAAAAGGAAAATGCAATCGTTAAATCTTTCATTAAATCCGAATTGGTAAAATACTGTATGAATGGTCAGTGGATCGATGATAAAATGGGTTCCGGCCCGATAAAAATGAACGAACAGAATGAAAATTAAAAAGGGAAACGAAATATTTTACGGTAAGATAATTTTATTTGGCGAATACGGGATCATCTTCGACTCGATGGCGCTGACAATCCCGTTTACCCATTTTCACGGCGAGCTAAGCTTCAATAATAAACACAACCGTTATAAATACACGGATTACGAATTTGCACTCGAATCGAATGCACAGCTCAAACTTTATTCCGATTGGCTCCGGAATATTATTGAACAACAGCAATTGCCGGTCAGCTTCGATTTTAAGCAATTTGAACGCGACCTTGAAAAAGGGTTGTACTTCGAATCCTCCATTCCTCAGGGTTATGGTTTGGGGAGTTCCGGTGCTTTGGTTGCAGCTCTTTACAATAATTATGCAGAGGAAAAAATTGCCGGTGGCCGCTCCGTAACAAAAGAGGATACCTTAAAACTGAAACTTATATTTTCGGTAATGGAATCTTTTTTTCATGGTAAAAGCTCAGGGATCGATCCGCTGAATTCATACATCAAATTCCCGTTGCTGATCAATTCGAAAACGGATATAGAAACGGTCGGTATTCCCCGTAATAAGTTTAACGGTAACGCCGGTATATTCCTGATCAATACCGGACATCCCGGTAAAACAGCCCCCCTTGTGAACCATTTTCTCGAAAACTGCAACGATCCCGGTTATTTCCGTATCATTAACGAAGAATACATTCCGCTCAACAATTCCATTATCCATAACCTGATCAACGGCGAGATGCCGCAATTCTTCAAAAATCTGTCAGCACTTTCGGTTTTGCAGATGAACCATTTTAACGCGATGATTCCAGCTAACTTCATGGAAATATGGCAGCTCGGCCTTGATACACAGGATTTTATCCTTAAGCTTTGCGGTTCGGGTGGGGGTGGTTACATCCTTGGATTTACCAAAGACCTGGCAAAAACACAAACATACTTCCATGGAAAGGATATTGAACCGGTTACGGTGTATAAGAGTGCAAGGTAGAAATGACATTCATTGAAATTTAAAGCAAGTACGAGTTATAAACCCGCCAGCGTGTAGTATTATTGACCCGCTGTTAGGGGTTGGTGTTCTCTGTATTCCATTTATTTAATATTTCAATTGTATGTGACAATAATTGAGTATCTCCCCAATCTCCATGACCAGGTGTCACAATCTTAGCATTTATATATTTATCTTTAATTTTCTCAACCGATTTTGGCCATTCAATCATATTAGCATCTGCAATATAACCGGGTCTCCTGTGATTCATAGATAAAATCATGCACCCACCAAACAAAACTTTTTTATTCTTTAAATAAACAACAACGTTATCAATTGTGTGAGTTTCTCCCGGGAAATAAACTTCAAAAGTCTCTCCATTTATGTTCAGGTTTAAACCATCATTTATTTCAAATGTGTCAGTTGGGGGAAGAAAGTTAACTTCACTAAAAGCGTTGTAATATTTTTTATCTTCTTGTTTACTTGTGTATTCAAGAACATCATCTTTCGATTTTTCTGCATTCTTTTCAATCATTCTTGCAGTCAATCCAGCACCATAAATTCTAATACCTTTTGAACGCAAATATTCATTACCACCAAGGTTGTCATAATGAAATCCGGTATTGATTGCTACTAATTCCAAATTTCCAAATTTTGTATTTATCCATTCAACCAACGATTTAGTTCCCGTTGTTTCATCAGGTGTGTCAATAAGGACACCTTTATTATCACCTGCTAAAACAAACATACTATTACATCTGCCCGGGAATTCATGAATTATCACATACGTACTATCCATAATTTCGGAATAGTACAAGTCATCAGAAATTTGTTCAATTTCAGGTGTTATTTGACTAATAGATGAAATCCAAAGACCTGTCAAAATCAGTAATAAACTCAATATTTTCATTGTTCTGCTTTTTATCTGGCTCCTGAACATTTACCCCTAAGGGTCGATGGTATGAGCAGGAATGGTGGCGGAGATTCGTTCTTATCCCACGAAACCAAACTTTGCTACGGGTAAAAACATTTGAAAACCTCTGAGACCCTTATTGCTTATGCCATTTGTTGTGGTGCGTTTATTCTTTTTTTACCTATCCTATGTATTATTTCCTTATTAATCTCACCTTCCTCTTCTATATCGTAATCATCCTGCAATCCTAGCCAGAATTAGCAGAATTACCAAAATATGAGCTTAACCTTAATGCTGTATCGGCAGTAATTCTCCGTTTACCCTTAATAATTTGTGATATTCGAGTTTGAGGAATTTCCGTATCCTTCGAAAGTCTGTACGCTGTTATCTCTAGTGGTATTAAAAATTCCTCTAATAAAATTTCTCCTGGGTGTATATTTTCTAGTCTTTCCATTTCTTTATCTTCCTTTATTTATGATAATCAACAATCTCAACTTCATATGCCTGATTATTGCCCCACTTAAATACTATTCTCCGTCGTGCTTTATTCCAGGTCCATTATTATTTGCAGATTCTCTTTTACCTTGTTGATTAATTCCACAGGAAGTTTTCCAATTCTTTTTATGAGTCTTTTGTTGTCAATGGCCCGAACCTGATCAATCATTATGTCACAACCCTGTTGTAAATTTGCTGTTCCTTTTTTTAAATTAATTCTTAAGATTTCTGATTCCTTTTTCACATTTGTTGTCAATGGGCAAATAATTGTAGAGGGGTGTGGAATTTTGTTTAAAAAATTAGTCTGAACAATAAGCACAGGTCTTGTTTTTCCAGGTTCCGTACCAATTTGAGGATTCAAATCTGCTATCCAAAGTTCAAATTGCTTAGTCAACATAATCTATTTCCTCAAATTCTTTAAGAACAGACATCGAATCTTTTTTAACAAGATCAGATTCCTTTTTTAATTTTTTCTCAAGGAGCAATCGTCTCTGTAACTTATTATAGTAGTCAATTGCCTCGTTAATATATCTGTTTCGAGGTTTTTTGATTCTGGAAAGAATTTTTTCAGTTTCGCCGAAAATAGAGTCGTCAATTTTTAATGATACATTTTTCATAATACTTAATTATAATATTGCAAAAATATATCAAAAAAGTATATACTTAAAGTATTTTTCAATTTTTTCTCTTTATTTAGTATGCGGATTAACGGCCCGGCGGGTATGTTGCGTGCCGCATTTGTAACTTTATGTTTGTTGATGTTCACGATGTTCAAAGTTACACCCGATAGTCCCGAAAGCTTTCGGGATCGGGATTCTTGTCTTGATGACCCGGATGAAAGGCATGCAATATGAGCCGCTGTTATGTGGCGTTTTTTTGTTTTTTATGCATCTCCATTTACACTAAACTGATAATACTGTCCTGTTGTCAGGTTTATTTTTAGCGAGAAAAAACAGTTTCCGCCATCCATCACAAAAATTAAATGATTTCTCCACTCACCCGAAGTACTGCAAAGACAATTTACCCAAACTTCCTTCTCACCTTCGGAATTAATGGTCGCTACATATTGTCTTACGTAACGAGATAGATCAATGATAAATCTATTCTTATCAATTTTATAGTCTGGATGTTGATCATTGAATTCCTTAAATTTTCTTTCTTGTTCAGGGTTATAGTCATTAATACATTTGTGAAGAATTTTTTCAATTTTCAACAAGTCGTCAAATGTTAAATCGGTTGGTTTGATATCTTTATAAGCCTTAAACTGAACAGTATCAAATGGTAAAATTGCAATTATTGAAGAATCGATTTTGTAACTTTTTGATGGAAACTCCTGATTTTCAAGATCAGTATTTGTCTGTCCATTACAAGCAAAATGGATTGTAGATATGATTATCAAAATTTTAAGTTCTATTTTCATTCGTTTCTGTCTTTAAAATGCCACTTAACGGCCCGGCGGGTATGGGCAGTTGTGGAGTCTCCCCCCCCCCGTGGTCGCTGTTTTCATGGGTTAAAGTTAATTAATTTATTCACAACTCTTTATTCATTTGGAGACGGGGGGAGACGAAACAATTGCCTATGACCCGCCTGTTATCCGTCTGTAGCGAAGCGGGTAGATAACCCGAATCATCACACCATGCTGCCCCCGAATCAGGTAACCACACCGGTTCTCATCGTCCCCCAATTAGCAAGCGGCACAGATACGGTGTCATATGTTTAACCATTTTAAGCTCATTGATCATCACATACCCGCCGGGCCGTTAATCCGCAATAGCGAGCGGGTAGCGAGCTATTGCGGATTAACGGTAAATTGTATGAGTAGTGGCAGATTGCGTGGCACTTCTCCTGTCAAACCGCTACGCAGTTTGAGCGGGCTACAAACCTTGATATTTACCACATTGCCTGCCATTACTTATACAAAATGTTAGCGGTCGTTGTTTTTTATTAATGTTTTAATTATCTATGTATTGTAAAAAAATATCACCTATCAATTGTTATTAAAACAGAAGATAAAATCTATATCTAAATAAAAATATCCTTGTACTTAATACGACCATCTCTTCTCAATGATTCACAAATTGATCTGACATACTCAAGTGATAGATCAAATTTTTTGGCAAGCTGTAATACTGATATTGTTTCTTTATTTTTTGATTTTTTTAGAATCTCTTGATGAACTTTATACTCAAGTAAAAAAATTGATTTCCTTTCTATTTCATAAATATCGAACATCGAATCAATGATTTTATCATATTTTAATTCATTTAAAATTGAATCTAGATTCTTAAATACAGGTTTTATATTATTATACTTCCAATCTTTTTTGATAAGTTTTTTCAAATTCAAAAAGTCTTTGTCTTTCTTTTTCGACAAATGATTTAAAATAAATACTCCACTCTATTCCATCAATTTTAACTTTACTTAAAGGAAATCCTTCACTTCTAAAAAACTTATAAATTTCTTTTCGCCAGCTTTGATAATATTTCTCAGCCTTAACTATGAAAATTGCTGATTTCTGAGGGTTTTTATTAATCAGTCTGAACGAATCCTCAAGAAGTTCTGGGTGTTGTGAATTTGATGTGAATTGTAATATTGGGATTTTGTTATAAATTTTGAACTTATCCAGTTATCAATGATTATATTGATTCTTATAATATCAATTCTTATTGCCTTATTCAACTTCTCATGATGACGAGCAGCATAGCCTGCTATTTTTAGTTTTTTAGGCTTGGTCCTAACATCTATAGCAGTAAATGCCTCTTGCATAGATGAAACTAATAAATAAGCCATTGAAGTAACTTTATTTAAATCATTTATTACTGGCAAAAAATCCGATTGTATTTTTGTTTCATTATTTTGAAGAGAATTAAGAATTGCTATTAAAGACTCGCCTGCCCTGGATATTATTCTACCTCGAGCGTTAAGCGCATCTTGAACAAAAGTAATACCTCTTCTGTGTTATCTAAAATACCATTGATCATCTTGGATTAATGATTTATACTCTTCTTCCGTAAAATCTTCCTCGCTGCCAATTTGGGGTAAAACAATATTTGATTCATTTGACAGTATATTTGAGATTATATCACTTTTTCCTTTCAAAGCTTTTTGGATAAATACATATGCTGCTGGAAATTTATTTTCAAAAGCAATCAATTTATTCGCAATTGTTTGTTTATCTCTTCTCCAAGATCTTGAATATCATTAATAGCTAATGAGGTAAGCAAATAAAAAGAGTGAATATTGCTTCAATTGGTGGTGCATTTTCTCTTATAATTATAGATTTCCGCTCTGAGATAAGATATGCAATGCGACTAGCTTTTTCAATTGCATCGAGAACCTCACGACATTGTATTGCAAATGACTTGTATTCGAGAATTACAGTTTGAAGATCTAATAACGCACTTATAGCATCATTTGCATTATTAATAACTAATGAATTATTTTTACCAGAGTCAATATTGCGAATTAAATTATTTATGCTATCATTCAAAGCATTTGCAAGAAGACCAATACCTGTTTGTGATACAAATTCTAACATTGATTTTCTTTATTTTTAATAGATTATTGATTTCATTAAATATTTTCCATTTCAGATTCTATTTAGTTCATTTGAACTTATTTTAACCTTACCGATAACGGCCGACGCTATGGCAAGTGCGGGATTAAATTGTTGCTCAACTGTCTGCCAGCACAAATGTATATAAAGATTTCAAATGTTTCAACGAACACGCATACCCGCATTTGCTATAGCGTTTGTTGTGTGTAGCCTTTCATTCTGTCTTAAAATTTTCTACGTTTCTGCTAAATAATTGTTTGATGTTGAAATATATTCCATCAATATTTCTTTCGTCATGCCCTATACTTAAATAATCACAGTCTCCTGTCATTGCTTGGGATTTCATGTTGAATTGAAACCTGTTTAGTATAAAATATTCATGACTGACTGAAATTACATGGTAACCGGTTTCACATGTTTTACCATCGCCGCTTGACATTATAGCATCTATTGTTCCTGCGAGTCTTGCAGCAACTTTTCTTGCAGTTTCTTCATCCCCTTTCAAATGATAGGTAAACCCTAAAAAATTCAATTGTCTTAAATCAAAAGGAAATTCGGTAATTGAATGTGTCGCCAATTCTATGATTTTATCATATTCTTTCTCTTTAATTTTTCTTCTTTGGTAATATTTTGAAAGCTCTACTTCATAAGGCGAAATCCAATATGGTTCATATTTCTCTTGAAAAATATACCCATAATATAAATGTCGATAATCCTGATTTGTCAAGGTTGCATCAAAAGTGTTTAGTCTTGATAAAAGTTTAGGGTAATAAAATATGGATGCAGAATCTTGAATTTCACTCTTAATCAAGTCATAATCGGGTATAAAAAATTCAGATTCTTGAGAATAGATGAAATTTAATGAAAATGTTAAAAGAAATAAAATTGTAACTCGTTTCATTTTAGTTTTATTTGGTTCAAAATTTTGATTTAGGGTTGTCTTTTAAGGTTACACACAACATTAAAGTATTTTATCCATCGTCCCCCAAATTGGCTGATCAAAGATAGGAAAGAAGTTTGAATTTAGGAAAATGATTTTTAAAGGGGTTGAAGGGGGATGAGGGATAAAATAGAGTTGGACTTTACCGCTTGCTTGCTATGGGCATTCTTTTGATTTTGTTTTGTTCATTGGTGTTCTGATCTTATTGCATATGATCAAGCCGGGATAGTTTATCTCAAAAAACCGGTTCATTGCTGTAAAGATTCGTCATAACAAGGCATAGCATACCCATGATGGCTGTGTAAGCCATTGAAAGAACAGCTATACCAAAGAACTTTTCAACCCGGTTTTTCCCTTAACCGGACTTATTTCTTTTCATCGTGTAAGTTACCTCCGTTATCATCCTTCCCTTGCCACATGCAGGGCATTTGAATGGGTCCTTTCCTGTAAGCATCCGCCATACATCGATGGCCGGCAACCCTTCAAACTGAGGGATAATGGTATCCGATTCGATCAATGTAAAACAGGTCTCGAGTTTTGACCGGGCATTGCATTGAGCCAAAAGGCCAAAATACCGGATCTTATAAAACCCACCAGGCAAAACATGCCGTAAAAAACGTTTGATAAATTCATCAGCCTGAAGTGTCATCTGTTTGTTCAACTGTCCGGTCCTGTAATCTTTGTACCAAAAGGTGACCTTACCATCCTTCTCGCTGATGATCCTGTGATTGGATATGGCTACACGGTGGGTATATTTGCCCAGGTATTCGATGACTCTTTCGGGACCGGCAAAAGGATTTTTAGCATAGACCACCCACGCTTTAGCGTACATCAGGGTCTTAAGTTGACTAAAGCCCGTTATGTCTTCAGGTAGCCTGACCCGGTTTTTAATTACAGCCTCAGCCAGGTACCTGCACAGCAACCCCCTGAAGAGCTGGCTTAATACCTTCACCGGAAGAAAAAACCTTTTCCCTGAAGCCATCCATTCGGTGCCATCTTCCGAAAGTCCTCCCGCCGTAACGATCATGTGAATGTGAGGATGATAGGTGAGGGTTTGCCCCCAGGTATGCAGTATGGCTACAGCTCCCGTTTGTGCTCCGAGGAATTTAGGATTTGAACTGCAAATCCTGAGCGCTTCACCGGCTGCTTTAAACATCAACCCATAAGCGGTATGCTGGTTTATATAAAATGTCTTGTTCAGACATTGTGGAATGGTAAACACGATATGAAAGTACCTGACCGGAACCAGGTTGGCCTTAAGTTTATCCACCCACTGCACCTGTTTTATATACTGGCATTTGGGACAGTGGCGGTTGCGGCACGAGTTATACGATTGACGGATATGACCGCAGTGATCGCACCGGTCACGATGTCCGCCAAGGGCAGATGTACGACAGCTGATTATAGCTTCGTAGGCTTTGGCTTGTTCGGGACAGAGCCGGTGCTTTTTAAGAAAAACCTCTTGATACCTGCCCAATATATCGGCAAGCTCGGTGGTTTGCTTCTTGTTTTCCATCGCCTCTGGAGTTTAAATGCTCATCTCATCCAGTGGTGAGATAATACTGCCGGGATTAATGTTGGCAAGGTGAAGGTAGATGGATGTGGTCTTGATGGAACTATGACCCATGAACTGTTGGATCAATCGAAGGTTAATGCCTTTTTCAAGTAAATGGGTAGCAAAACAATGACGCAGGGTATGAAACGATATCGCTTTCCTGATCCCCGCCCGTTTGGCGGCTTGCTTTGCAATTTGATTAATCGTTCCTGCTGCAAGGCATTTGCCTTTTTTACCCTGTACTTCAAACAAGTAATTAACAGGTCGTTCCAGCTGGTAATACATCCTGAGTAGTTCCAGGGCTTTTTGCGACAGTATCGTGTAGCGGTCCTTTTTGCCTTTGCCCGATACAACATGTACATGCATCCCTTTTGAATCGATGGCTCCCGGTTTTATCATGCGGATCTCTTCACGCCTTAATCCTGATGAATAGGCCAGGGCTAGCAGTGCTTTGTGCTTGATGTTACGGGTTTGATAAATCATCTGTTCTACCTCTTTCATATGGAGTACTGAAGGTAGTTTCTTTTCCATGCGCGGTCGCTTAATCTTAACAGGTTCCCACTGCCTGTCCAGAATATCTGTCTGTATGATTTTAAATGCACTGATACCCTGGTTTACCATAGATACTGAAATCCTGTCAACTGTGATTCGCCGGTGAAGAAAATCCTTGAACTGCTGGGTGGTGATTTTGTCAAGCGGTAAATTGTAAAAATTTTCTACCTTTGACATGGAAGCTGAATAGCTTCTGATGGTTCTCTCGCTGTAGTTGCGAAGCTGCATCTCGCGGACCATCCGCTCAATGAGCAAAGAATTTTGATCGTTCATTTTTTGTTTAATTTTAAGATTTAGCACCCTAAAATTAACAAAAAATTACCGCCTCCGTAAGGGGGCGGTTTAGTTCAACAGGATTATAACAGGAACTTTTTTCCCGTTTACATACCCTATAGGTATAAATAAGGGAATAAAATGCGCTTTTTTACTTAGTAAATCTTTTCTGCCAGTTCCGGTTTGTCGTTTCATTTCGTTTTTTTGGTACGACCAAATTAATTTAAATTTTCATACCGTCAACTATTACAATCATTTTTTAATAGAACTTTAGGCTGTTTCTTTCACCTCAAAAATACCAAATATTCATTATCGGCAACTATTTAATCAGGTTTAATTTCACAGCAATCATCATGTATATAAATTTCCCGTTTATTCAACCGAAAAACCGGAATGCCTGCCACCAGTACTCTGCGGTCGCATTGTCAAAGTTAGAAATGCTATTCCAGAGTTCTGTGGTTGTATTGTCAAAGTTGGAAATGCCATTCCAGAATTCTGCGATCGTATTGTCAAAGTTGGAAATGCCATTCCAGAGTTCTGCGGTAGCATTATCAAAGTTGGAAATACCATTGCAGAGTTCTGTGGTTGGATTATCAAAGTTGGAAATGCTATTCCAGAGTTCTGCGGTCGTATTGTCAAAGTTGGAAATGCCATTCCAGAATTCTGCGGTCGTATTGTCAAAGTTGGAAATGCCATTCCAGAGTTCTGTGGTCGGATTGTCAAAGTTGGAAATGCTATTCCAGAGTTCTTCAATCATGTTTTCGCAAAAAAAAATTGAGGGATACGACCCATTCCCCGTTTTGCCGGATTTACCGGTTTTCCTTCATAAAACAAGGATAAACCCGTATGCTCGTGACTTTTTCAACAATTCATGTTTAATAACTTTTTTCACATTTTAAACGCATTCATAGCATGCTACCCTAAATTTGTTTTCGAAACTATTTGTTAAACAAAAAAAACAACCATGATTCAATTCGAAATTTTTTTTAAAAACCATTTTGACACTGATAAAGTCAGTGACGACAACATGAACCGTTTCGCCCAGATGCATATCCAGCAGCTTACGGCGAATAATCCTGAAGGTCTGTACACCGCGATGCTCGATGAAACGCAGGCGGCGTACGACAAGTATTTCTCAGCCATGGGCACCGAGGCGCACAGCCAGAGTGTCAAGGAAGGCTCTACCATCCTGGTCGATCAGTACATGGAGGAATTTATCGACCTGGTATCGATGAAAGAAGGTATCATTAAAGGAACCTGGGGCAAAAAATCAGCCGAATACGAGGAGTTTTTTCCGCTCGGACTCGACGAATACCACCAGGCTACCAAAGCAAACATCCAGATCCTTATGTCGAGGTTTGTGGCAGCAATCGGCAATCACAGCGGACAACTGCCTGTTGATTTCGGTACGCAGTTCGAAACCGTTGTGAATAATTATAAAAACGCTCGTACAACGCAGCTCAACAATATCGGCAGTACCGACGGCAAACGTCTTGCCACGAAACAAAAACGTGACACGCTCGAAATCCAGCTCATGAAAAACCTGCTTACCATCGCTATGAACAACATCGGCAATCCCGATGCAGCCGGCGTTTATTTCGATCAGAGTATCGTACGCAAACCTTCGCATAAGACTTCGGGAGACGGAGAAGATGAACCGAAACCGATAAGCGGTCCCGTTGCCCCGGCAACGGCAGTGACGATCATGCACGGCGGATTCGATGCCAATACCGGCTTCCACCTTGTAAACAGCGGCAGCACGGTGCTGCATTTTTACACGGCCAACCTGCCCGACGATCCGGTGCCGGGTACGCATCTCGAATTAAAGCCGGACGAGGAAGTGGATACTTATGCCTCAGAACTGGGCGCTGAAGCAAATTTGTTTTTAATGGTGTACAATCCGAATAAAGATAATGCAGGTAGCTTTGAGGTAACGATCAACGAGGAATAAATTCCACAGAAGTTGAGTTTATACCGGTCCGGGGCGGTTTGCTTCTGGCCGGTTTTTGTTTTTTGGGGATGGGAGTTTGCCGTGCAGTGCCGGCCTTAATAGTAGCCCCAGCCTTAAGGCCGGGGCTACCGGATCATTTTAATAATGATTTATCCGATTAAACGGGTGATTGCGGTATTTAGGATTGATTGAATTATTAAGAAGGGTGGATCATCAGATAGCTTAGAAGGCAACTTTAGTTATTCCTTCTTCCCCCCAATATTAAACCGAACACCGACGTTCAAACCAACACTGCTCAGGGGAACGTGTATAGTTGTTTCTTTATCCGGGGAATCAGGATCAATCGTCCCATCGTATGTATAACTGTCGACATAGACGGTTTCTTTTTGATTGGTTGACATTGTCGGTAACTGGTCGGTTCCATTCTGTATATTTCGTGTGATTACCGATTTTTTTGGTGCCCAGCTATGCGTCATTACATTGATCTCTGCAAAAATACCAATATGATCGGCTAATGCATAATCGGCACCCAGGCTTCCCGCAAATCCGAAGGATATGTTTCCCGAAGTTTCAACTTCTTCATCATACGTATGTGGAAAAGACATATTGGTGTATGAACCCTTCATTGTACTTACGATTTTAGCTGCTGTACCGATAATTATTCCGGCTTTCATATAGGGGTTCATTTTATGCTGTCCTGTAGTAAATTTAACAGCTGGTATGAACCGAAGGATTTTTGCCTGAATTGTATTCTCTTCATTTGACGAACTGTAATTAGAATGAAGATTGAGCTTATCTCCCACTAAATACATAATACCTAATTCTGCGCCAATGTAATTATTGAACATATAACCGATGTTGCCACCTACCTGAAATCCCTTGCCTAACGAACCGCTTCCTTTCACGTATTTATATTCTGTACTGTTGCCGTCAGTATTGGTTTCAGAGACGTCAAGCGAAGGTGCGGCACATAGTCCATAACCTCCGGCTGCCTCAACATAAAATCCCTGGGTGTGTGCCCGGGTAGCGATGAGGGTAAAGATGAGAATTGATACTAACTGTAAACTGACTCTTGTTTTTACGCTTAATGTTTTCATAATTGATGTTTTAATTTTAAATAGATTTAGTTTATTATTTATGTTAAAACCAGAATAATCAATACGAAAAAGCGTAAAGGTTTTAATCGATAGTTGACGGGTTAGTGAATCAATGTTTTCATTTTTTGGTGCAAACAAAACGCATACATTGGAATTTTAGTATTTCTCAGAGATCAATTCTTACCTGCACCTTCACGTCCGATCGTGTATTGCCAGCGATCGCATCATTGCCTGTTCCGATGGTTTTCTGGCCGGTAAAAAAAGAGGCTGCATAACGCGCTTGCAAACTTATTTTTCCTGACAGATGATAATCTACCATTAAGTAAACCCTGCTTCCTTTACCATAATAAGCAGGAACTGTAAACGAATAAAGCACATCATTTTCGTACGCATATATGCGCTCGTCGTACGAATCGGTATCAAAAAGTGCATACCTGAATGCCATCGAAAACTTGTCGGAAGGGATTTTCCAAACGACATCCTGGTAAATGAGAAATCCGGTTCCTTTGTAATTATTCCCCTCCTGGTAAACAAGGTATTCCAAACGGTTTTTCATTACCACCGAGCGGGAAATTCCATACTCGATATAAAAGCGGAATGTACTTTTGCGGATGCGGGTAAGTACATCAAACGGTTGGATCGCTTCCGGAGCATTTTGCTGTTTGTTTTTTCGCCGAAACCGGAAATACATATATAAATGGTTCGAAAAATTATTCTCCAACTGGATCATCTGTTCATTTCCGATCGAAGGAGCATCCGTCCTGTATTTCAGCCATGGGAAATGATACATATCGGTATAAGCAGAGATTACCCATTTTCGGTATACCAGGAATCGCAGGCCTGCATATAGACCGTTTTCATTATAATTATCCGAAGCTTCGCCAAAGGCATTGGTGAAAAAATTCTGATAATCTTTTTGATAGTTACGGTAAAGCAACGAAACGAAAAGCTGGGGATGAAGACTTGCTGTCAGTCCGTGCAGTTGTGCCATCCCCCCGTTGCGGCTTGCCGAAACCTCCCCGAAAAAAGTAATGCTGCTGAGCAGAAAACTGTAATCGATGCCTGCATTTATATTTTCAGAACCGGTAAAATTATAGTGTTTATAAAGTTCTCCTGTACTCTTCAATTCCTCATTCAGCTTCGAATAATAGCCGGTCGCACCGACCTGAAACCTGCTTTTCCTTATGGAAATATTCCCACCGAATGCAGTGATACGAATGGCATTTTTAGTATGAAGTTCATTCACTGTCCGGTGCAGCCCGGTTTCCTGCAACGATTTTACATAAGCCTCCTCCGAAAGACTGTCGGCAAAGTCGATACTGGCATCCACTTTATGTGAAGAATAAAATGTGGTGAAGCTGAGTTTCTTCACACCGATGGTTGCAGCAGCACCCCTGAAAAAAAGGTTCTCATTGGCCGAAGTGCTTGGACGAACTCCCCTGCCGTACCGCTTTATATTTACAGCATCTGCTGATTTCCCGAAAGCCACACCCGACCAGAGCGTTAGCCCCTGACCGAATTCAAGGTGGTAATCACCCACCGAAAGGGATTTTATGATTCCGATATCGCGAACACTGAAATGAGCCGAATAAAAGTCAAAACCGTTTTTAAGGTTCGGACCAGCTAATTTTCTGATCGAATCATTGATATTGTTTATAAGAAAAACCTCACCGGCATCTTTTTCTGCCGTAATGCCGAACCGAAACTGATTCCTGTAATTAAACCCATAACGTGTATATACCTTTTCCGGACCTCCCAAATATTTTGAATTCGGTCGCTGATAAAACTCTGAATCGCTGACGGGTGAATAACCTTCCTGTTGCTGAAGCGTTCGCTGATACCGTACGATGACTTCATTCCGTCCATATTTCAAGGCTTTTTTGAACGAAAATTTTACTGATTTGTTTTCAGCCGAAACATACACATAAGGGAGAATTTTCCGGATAGTTTCAGGGTCGAACCCTTCAATCGTCTGCAGTTCATAAATGGTGGCAAAATTACCGTAAGTTTCACGGTAGATCAGGAGGCTGAAAATCTGCAGATCGTTAAGAAAGATCAGTTTCCTCAGATCGCTTTCTTCTGCAAAATTCAGATTGAGCGGGTTTTCGTGCAGGTACCGGAGGTCTTCAGTAAGGTCCGTATAATCGAACACTTCATCAGAGCTTTGAGCAATGTTTTCGATCTTGTCGGTGATCTCAGATACATCGGTTTTTACAGGCGAAACAGGTTCCTGTGCAATGACAGGGCATAACACCTGGACAATCATAAGAACGATTAAAGCGGTACAGATCGTAGTATACTTTACAGCCTGCATCGTTTCCCTTATTTAAAGATATAAACAAATGCAACCTGCGGCGACCAGCCCAATACCTGATGAACCGATGAGGATATATCGAGGTTCAGGTTACCTAATTTTAGTCCGAAACCAAATGTATATAAAGAGGCGATATTCAAATTATCGGAACCTGTTGTGGACGGAAGTGTTGAATAACCGATACGTACCGAAGCCTGCTCCACAATTTTATATTCAATGCCGGTACGGAAGAGGGGTTTGAAGTCAAGATCCTTTTCTGTTTCGATGGCAAGAACCAGCTTTTCGGAAAACGTATAAGCAGCACCCAACCGGAAAACTGTGGGGTACCGTTCATCATATTCATTTTCCAGTTTTGCACGAACCGGATTGAAAACATGAACACCAATGGCCAAATTCTCAATGGGTAAAGCCCGTATTCCCAAATCAAAGGTTACTGCATTTTTGCTACCATATTCTTCGGCAAGTGTTGTCGAAAGCCAGTCGAGGCGAAGACCGGCAGAGAATTTTTTCCCGAATTTCCGCCCAAATGCCAGTCCTGCCGTCATTTCGTTATATTTTGAATAGCCGAAGTAGCGAAAATTAACTCCAAATGAACCCAGCCCTGTTGGCAGGATAAAAGCACCTGTTTTTAATCCTAGTTCTTTGACAAGAAATTTATTCTCATAATAAAATCCGGCAGCCATGCGATCGAAATATCCGAGACCTGCCGGGTTATTTTGAACAGACCAGAAATCAACAAGCGAAATACTCACACCGCCCATTCCCGCCGAACGGCTTCCCAGCGGCGTATCCCAGTTCGAACCCATTACCTGAGTACCGCAAATCAACAGCAATGATGCTGTAAGCAACCTAATTTTAATAAGCTTTGGCATTGAGGATTCAAATATATGAAATATTTATCTTTGAACAAGCAACTTTTTTTACTGTTTTATCAAAAAAATTTCCATGCAAGCTGTACTTGATTTTCTGACCGATCTGAAACAAAACAACAACCGCGAATGGTTTCAGGAAAATAAAAAACGGTATGAGAAGGCAAAAGCCGATTTTGAAAACCTGCTGAACGGGATCATCCCGGGTATCTATGCATTCGATCCTGCGATCGGTCCGCTGACGGCGAAAGATTGTGTTTTCAGGATATACCGGGATGTTCGGTTCTCGAAGGACAAATCGCCCTATAAAACTAACATGGGAGGTTTTATTGCCAGGGGTGGCAGAAAAGGCGCATTTGCCGGGTATTACTTTCATATTGCACCGGATGAATCAATGATCGCCGGAGGTATTTACATGCCACCGGCAGATGTATTGAAAAAAGCACGGCAGGAAATTTATTACCATGCCGAAGAGTTCAAACGCATCCTGAATGATAAAGAATTTAAAAAAACATTTGTGCTCATGGAAGAGGACAAACTAATCCGCCCGCCAAAAGATTTTCCAGCCGACTTCCCGGATATAGACCTGCTGAAATACAAGAGTTATACGGTGTTTCATTCCCTGCCTGATAAGGTGCTGCTGAGTAAAAACCTTCAGGAATATGCTGTTAAAATTTTTAAGGTGATGTATCCTTTCAACAACTTTATTAACCGGGGATTGGAGCATTAGGGAACGATTGAAATACATGGAAATAAACGAAAACAGATGGAAAAAAGTTGAACTGTTTTGTAACGGGTAGAAATTAGTAAAATTGATGAATGATAAATGGTGAAGTCCGGATGTTAAAGCTTCAGAAACCTTACCCTTAAATCCCGGTCATTCGTACTGATGTTCATCAAATAAATTCCACTCCTAAGATCAGAAACATCAATCCTCTTACTTTGAGTAGTAATGGTTTTAACAAGATTCCCGGATAAAGTGAATATACGGATTAGTTTTTTACCGGTACCGTCATTTTGCAACAGAATAAAGTCTTTTGCTGGATTGGGATAAACCGCGAACTTTTTTTGTTCAACCTGACGCGTCAAGGTATAGAGGGAGTCGTGAATAAAAATAAAAGCAGGCTGAGTAGTATCCGAAACACCATAGTATTCGTAAACCACTTTTATGGTCAGAGTATCAGTCGGATCTACAATGCCGTCATCCGGAATAAGGAAAAGGAGCGAATCGTATATATAAGTGGTGTCGAACGTGTAATAGATAGAATCGGATAACGGATTTCCCGACAGATCGGTATAATCGACCCCGTTGACAGCATTTCCCCCGAATTCAAGATGAGCAACTATAGGTGTTGGAGGATCTACAGTTCCCCCAAAAAACACCTTTTCCTGAAAATTTTCAAATATATTCCAATTCGGGGACCAGACAAAAAATGAAATATCACCTATAATGATCGTTGCATCACCAGTACCAATCGAATAATCCGGGGATGGCAAAATAGAAAGTACGATGGTTTCAGCTCCTTCTGTAATTCCGTCTTTATACGCATAAACATTAAAACTTACTTCAGAGGTAAACGGACTGAAATAATAGGAATCGGGAATTTCGATATAATCAGCTCCGTTTGTAGCATTTCCCCCAATCTCTAAATTTACGTAAAACTGTTCATGGGTTGTATCACTTTCAGTACTTAATGTAACAATGACTTCAGGAGTTCCACCCTCGTACTGGATATTTCCGGATAAGCTAATTGAAATAACGGGTAAATCTTTTGCTTCCTCAGAAGTCTGGGAAAATGCATTTTTGATGATAAAACCGAATAGTAATATCAGAAAGGGAATTAAATAATTTATTTTCTGGATTTGATGAATATTCAATCGGGTTGTTTTCATTGCATATACAATTGATGATTAATGCAAATGTACTTAAACCTATCAAATAATAAAAATTTAAAGAAATACTTATTAAAAGATTGAAAATTCGTGAAATTAGGGGACAGGGGAACCAATTTATTTGAAGGCACAGTTGCAGATAATAAACATCAGTTAGTATAATTCCTCCGCAAATGAATTAGTCATCGTATCCGAAACCGAGAAACAAACGAAGTGGATTATTCTGGTTTGAGCACTATTGCCTGTGAATCAATGCCTTAATTCAATGGTATAATCTTTGTAAATTCTGATCTGTCCTATTTAATTGAGAAATACAAAGTGAAATACAATTCAGAAGAAGCAAATCGATTGCAGGTTTTACAAACGCAGGAAACAGTTATCCCAAACAAATCTGAGAAATCTGCTTATGAAGTTTTAAATGTTAGCGGTAATTATTATATCCACGAAGCTATTTCAGACAAACTCAGGCATTTTTCGATAAACAGCCGTAAGCTGTCTGTATACCAGGCTTCGGACCTGATGGAAGCAAAGTCGATCCTGGGCGAGCATCCGAACATGGACCTGATCGTTATCGACAATACACTTCATGTAAATGGTTCGTACAGAGAGTTGCTTAGGTATATGAAAGACGACCTGAATAATTCGAAATGTCATATAGCATTCAGGGATGAAATGCCACAACCCGTGTTGATGAGTCAATCTGCATCGGATTTTCAAAAAGAGGACAATGAAAACGATCAGGCAGAAGGTCGTGAAAGGCTGATCGATATCATCCGTATGATCATGCTGACCTGCGATATGGAATGGAAGCTGAATTCACATGTCCTGCCAAAAGAAACGACAAACAATGAACCAGTTGGTGCTCTTTCAGGCATTACGCGCGAAAAACTCTATACTATTCTGGCCAGTGATATGAAAGAGCCGGTTGGTAATATGACCGTCATGCTCGATTTTTTGACCAACGAACCCGACCTCCTCGATCCGGAAACTTCACGCGATCTGCTTTTGAATGTTAGGGAATCAATCCATAATATCCACGAACTACTCGAGAATTTCCTGTTCTGGACGCGGCTTCACAAGCACGACATCGATTTCAACCCGGTTAGGATAGACCTGTCACAAATCATAAGGGAAAACATGATGCTGCTGAAGACTACGGCTGCCAGCAAACACATTCTGCTTAAAAGCAATATTACCGAAGATGTGAGTGTATATGCCGATGAGTATATGATTATTACCGTACTCAGAAACCTGATCTACAATGCCATTAAATATACACGCAAGCATGGTACGATTGAAATAAATGCAAGTGTTTATCCTGAATGTGCAGAAGTAAAAGTATTGGATGAAGGGAACGGATTAACCAATAAGGAAATTGAAAAAATCTTCAGCACCGATGAACATTTTAAAACCCGAATAACAGCAAAGGCATCAGGTACTGGTCTCGGGCTCATCCTTTGCAAGGATTTTGTTGAGAAAAACGGTGGCCGTCTCACGATTGAAAGTAAAAAAAACAGAGGCAATACATTCAGCTTTACCGTACCCTGCTGGAAAACAATCCCCACGAATTAAAATTCCATAATTCCGATTACTTTTGTCCACGGTTCATTTACCGTGGCAATGGAAATTGTAGAAAAGTATTTTCCCGAATTAACTGAACAGCAAAGATTATTGTTTGACAGGCTTCCTGCGCTTTACAGCGAATGGAATGCAAAGATAAATGTGATTTCGCGTAAGGATATTGGCCAACTTGAAGAGCGGCATATCCTGCATTCCCTTGGTATTGCAAAAATGATCCGGTTCGCAAAAAATAGCCGCATACTGGATGTAGGAACAGGCGGAGGATTCCCAGGAATCCCGCTGGCTATTCTTTTTCCTGATGTGTACTTTCATCTCATCGATTCGATTGCAAAAAAAATAAAAGTGGTTTCTGAGATAGCTACAGCGCTGAATCTTGAAAATATAACAACCGGACAGAATCGTGCTGAAAAAATGACAGGAAAGTATGATTTTATCGTTAGCAGAGCTGTTACATCCCTGCCAGAATTTTATTCGATGACATCGCATCTTATTTCACACAATCAAAAAAACAGTCTTCCAAACGGGATTTTGTATTTAAAAGGAGGTGATTTTAACGAAGAACTTTCTGCATTAAAAAGGAACACTACCGTGACCGAGCTGAATAATTTTTTTGATGAAGAATTTTTTCTGACAAAAAAGATTGTTCATATCTGTTGATAATATTTTCGGAAGGCAGGATAATTTTTTAAATGTACTTTTTGAATTTATTTTATCTTCGCTGATCTTTAAAAATATTTCGAACAACTAAAATTAAAGTTATGGCAGAAGCAATCAAAGAAACATTGCGGAATTCTACAAAAGCACGCTGGACAGCATTAGTATTAGCCTCCTTATCAATTTTTGGCGCATACTATTTTAATTATGCCCTTTCTTCAATTAAACCTATGTTGGAGAGTATTTTAGGTTGGAATAGTGAAGATTTTGGAACCTACACATCTGCCTATGCATGGTTTAATGTATTTCTTTTCATGCTTATTTTTAGTGGATTTATCCTTGATAAGCTGGGCGTACGTAAAACCGGCATTGGCTCCACGCTGATCATGTTTGCAGGAACAGCGCTAAATTACTGGGCAGTGAAACATCAATTTCCTGAAGGGGCTGTCGTTAATATTCCGTTACTCGGAGCCATGAAAACACAGGTGCTTTGGTCGTCTCTTGGGTTTGCCATTTTCGGCGTTGGTACCGAAGCCATCGGAATTACGATATCAAAAGCGGTTGTAAGGTGGTTTAAAGGTAAAGAAATGGCACTGGCTATGGGTATGCAGATGTCAATTGCCCGTCTGGGTACTGCACTGGCTTTGGTAATTTCCATACCACTCGCTAAAAATTTTACAGTAACTGCACCAATCTTGTTTGCTTTGATAGTCATGTTATTAGGGGTGACTTCATTTATACTCTTCTCTATTCTGGATATAAAACTTGACAAATCTGAAATTGAAACCAGGGTTGAAAAAACTCCGGAAGATGAATTTAAAATCAAAGACATTGTTTTAATTATCAGCAACCTGGGATTCTGGTACATTGCTATTTTGTGCGTTTTGTTTTATTCGGCAGTTTTTCCCTTCCTTTTTTATGCCACCGACCTCATGGTAAACAAATACAATGTCAGCCCATATCTTGCAGGGGCTATTCCGGCTTTACTGCCATTTGGCACAATTATTCTGACGCCGGTGTTTGGAGGTGTTTACGATAAATTCGGCAAGGGTGCCACAATAATGATCATCGGGTCGATGATACTTATTGTTGTACATGGTGTCCTGGCAATTCCTTCATTAACACTGTGGTGGATTGCTGCTGGTATGGTAATTGTCCTTGGTGTTGGCTTTTCTCTGGTTCCATCGGCCATGTGGCCTTCTGTTCCAAAGATTATTCCGGAGAAACAATTGGGTACAGCCTATGCCGTAATTTTCTGGATCCAGAATATCGGACTTCTATTCGTCCCTCTTATCCTTGGATTTGTTCTGAATTCAACAAATCCTGATGTTTCTCCTAACAAAATCGTTGTAAAAAATGCCATCGAGAAAGCATTTAACGAAAACTTGACCGGACAATCATTCTCTAAAGCAGAAATTTCTAAAGCTATTGAAAAAGCCACAGGATCAGCTGTAGACTCTGTAGTTCAATACGCCGATTACGTGCCAATCTCCATCGAAGAGGTAAACACTTCGAAAGTTGAGAATGAAATTTATTTGAACGTTTCCCTAAATCTAAAAAATATTGACCTATCGGGAGATAAAGAAGAAGTTTTGGAACAGGCAGTTAAAGTAGCAGAGCAGAATGCCTATATAACGATCGTAAAAGAAAAACTTAATATCAAATACAATTACTTTTATGATATGCTCATATTTTTATCTCTTTCAATCTTATCCTTGCTTTTTGCTTTCTTACTGAAAATGGAGGATAAAAAGAAAGGCTATGGACTTGAATTACCGAATATCGAAAAGTAAAATTTTATAGACTTAGAAAAAAAGGGTTGTCATCGACAGCCCTTTTTTGTTCAGGGGCGGCCAAAATTGTCGTAATTTTGCCCGCTGGAAACTTAAATGAATATCAAACATAAAATTTAAAACAATGAGTCAGGAAATTTTGAACCTCAAACCCAACGTTATCTGGAAGCATTTTTACAGTCTTACGCAAATTCCAAGGCCTTCGAAAAAAGAAGGAAGGATCATCGAGTTCATGAAGAATTTCGGTGAACAACTGGGACTGGATACCAAAGTAGATGCGGTTGGTAATGTGATCATCAAAAAACCGGCAACGCCCGGAATGGAAAACCGGAAAGGGATCATTCTTCAGGGACACCTCGATATGGTTCCGCAAAAAAACAGTGATAAACAACACGATTTTGAAAAGGATCCGATCGAAGCTTATGTAGATGGTGAATGGGTAACAGCCAATGGAACCACGCTTGGATCGGACAATGGGATGGGTGTATCGGCAGCGATGGCCGTGCTCGAAGCCAAAGATCTGGTTCATGGTCCGATTGAGGCATTATTCACCATTGATGAAGAAACCGGAATGACGGGAGCTATAAACCTGAAATCTGGATATCTTGATGGAGATATTTTGCTGAACATGGACTCGGAAGACGAAGGTGAACTTTACATCGGTTGTGCAGGCGGAATCGATATTACCGTAAAATTCAAGTATACTGAGGAAGAAGTTCCGCAGGGAATGATACCGTATGCAGTAAACGTAACCGGACTGAAAGGAGGTCATTCAGGACTTGATATTCACCTGGGAAAAGGCAATGCCTGCCTGATTTTAAACAAAACACTTCTGAATGCATCCGAGCGGTATGGAATCCGGATCGTATCCATCAACGCCGGTAGTCTGCGCAATGCAATCCCGCGCGAAGCTTTTGCGACAGTCGTTGTTCCTGCTAAGTTTGAAAATGAATTCAAAGAATTTATCACTGAATCCTGGCAAACAGCAAAATCAATGTTCAAGGACATTGATCCCGGTGTAAAGATCGAAGCTGTAAAAACCGGTATGCCTCAAAAAGTTTGGGATGCGCTTATCCAGCATAATTTTTTGAATGCTGTGGATGAATGTCCTAACGGAGTCATTGCCTGGAGTCAGGATATTGAAGGAGTTGTTGAAACTTCGTCTAACCTCGCCATCATCACATCTGATAAAGGTGAAATCGAAATTGCTATCCTTACGCGGAGTGCGGTCGATAGTGAACGAGACAATGCAGCACAAACCATCAGCAATGTATTCAAGAGCTTCGGGGCAGAAACACGCATTTTTGGCGGATATCCGGGATGGAAACCGAATGCTAATTCACCGATTCTTGAAATCATGAAAGATGTGTACAAGAATAAATTCGGTAAGGTACCGGAGGTGAAGGTGATCCATGCCGGATTGGAGTGCGGCATTTTAGGTGCGACTTATACCCATTGGGACATGATCTCCTTTGGTCCGACAATCCGGTTCCCACACAGCCCTGACGAAAAAGTGAACATTGCTACAGTTCAGAAATTCTGGGATTTTCTGGTGGAAACGCTGAAAAATGTTCCGGTGAAATAATTGATAATAATAAATAAAAAAACCTGAAGTAAATTACTTCAGGTTTTTTTATGCGGTCCGGACGAGACTCGAACTCGTCTCGCCTGTGGCGAGATGACAGGCTGTAATCATTCGACTGTTTCAGATCGAAGGAGATTTGTTGCTGATGTAATTAGAATTTTTAGATAGTCAGTATTGTATCTCTTGAGTGCTTTTTCTCTTTTCAATGCCTCGGTTTTGGTTTTTAACGCTTCAAGATAAACCATTTTCCACGGACCTTTTCCTGAAGTATAGCGACTTTGACCAGTATTATGTTCATCAAGTCTTTTTTCAGGATCAGTGGTGAATCCTTTGTAATAGACTCCTACAGTTTCAGAATATAGGATATAGACAAAATAGGACATAAAAAAAGGGAAGTTTTATCTTCCCTTAGCGGTCCGGACGAGACTCGAACTCGCGACCTCCTGCGTGACAGGCAGGCATTCTAACCAACTGAACTACCGGACCAATATTTTAATGAACTTTTATTTAAAGAGTGTGCAAAAGTAAGCGATTTTTTTATTCATGCAATAAAATTTGATAAATTATTAATCATCTGTTTCATTAATTGAGTTTATTTTTGGAAATTGCAACTCTTTTCTAATCTAAGGGTATGAATTTGTAGTATTAATCCAATAATCTAATAAAATGAAGAAATTTCTACTTTTTGTTTTCCTGGGTATTTTCATGTCTCAGCTCTTTGCTGATGATCTGGTTTTGATCAACGTTAAAAGTGAAGCTGAGAAGAAGGCTTTGTTTACCCAAAAGGAATTGATCATCCACTATGCAACAGATAATTTTGTTATAGCAAGAGCTCCGGCAGGCTATACAGGTGACTTAACACTGCTCGATCATAACTGCTGGTCATCAGAAAAACAATATTCAATTGTGTGGTTCCACAAGGGTGAGAAAGGAAATTATAAGAACAGTATCCAGGGTTTGGCAGATATATTATCCGAATCTGACCATTATCTTGTACTGAAATCAAACCTAAACAATAGCATTCCACCACCTGCAGATGGTAATATTGTCAAGATAAACAACAGCAAGTTGACTATTTCCACCATAAAATTCAATTATTCAAAAAGTCCGCTCGATTTGGACCCGGATATTATTGATATGATAGGGAATGTTGATACGGTTCTCTATCTCCAGAACCTGCAACATCTGCAGGATTACGGAACCCGGAATGCTTATTCCTCACAGGGTGTGGAAGCCCAGAACTGGATCAAACAGCAATATGAAGACATGGGTTATGAGGTAAGTCTGTTTGATTTCACAATGCCCAACGGTCCGGCAAGTGATGATGTCATTGCAAAGAAAACCGGCACCAAATATCCGAATGAATATGTAATCCTCGGTGGGCATTACGACAGCTATAGCTATTCGGGCAGTGCACCGGGTGCGGATGATGACGGAACCGGTTCCTGCGGTGTACTGGAGGCCGCAAGGGTGATGGCCGGATACGATTTCGACCGCACAATTTTGTTTTGCGCCTGGTCGGGTGAGGAATACGGATTGTATGGAAGTGAAGCCTATGCATCCTGGGCTGAAAGCCAGGGAATGAACATCCTTGGTTATTTTAATATTGATATGTGCGGGTACAGGAATCCCGGAGATCCGATCCATACAGATATGATTGCTCCATCGTCGGCACAGCCACTCATCGATTTTTACAACAACGTCTGTGAACTTTACCTTCCTGACTTTCTTGTTGAACCCGGAAGCCTTACAGGTGGTGACAGCGATCATACTTCTTTTAATAACCATGGATACATGGGTATATTCCCGTTTGAGGACAGCCAGCATTACAGTCCTTATATTCATACATCAGGCGATGTGATCGGTACAAGTGTGAACAGTCTGGAGATGTGTATGCTATTTACGCAGGCGATGGTTGCTAATGTTGCTACTATGGCAAACCTGCTTGCACCTCCGCAAAATCTGGTGGGAATTTCCGGGGATAACCATGTGCAGCTAAGCTGGGATCCCATGCTTGATATCGACCACTACAACGTTTATAAGGATAATAACATGGTTGCTTCCCCCATTGATCCGAATTTCCTGGATGAGAATGTGGTGAATTTCACTTCATACACGTATTATGTAACAGCTATCTATTCCGAAACCGGTGATGAATCCGATCCATCAAACATGGTTACGATAACACCCCTGCCTCCAATGGCTTTTCCGTTCACTGACGATTATGAAACAGGAGCATTGTACTGGGATTTTGAGGGAAGCTGGGGATTAGCTTCGAACCAATCGCATTCCCCTACCCACTCTATGACAGAAAGTCCAAACGGATCGTATGGAAATGAACTGGATATTTCGGCGACCTTATATAATTTCAGTCTGGAAGCTGCAAACTCTGCAAGCCTTTCTTTCTGGGCGAAATGGAGTCTTGAAACAGATTATGATTATACACATCTGCAGATTTCCACAAACGGTTTAAGCTGGACAGATCTTGAGGTTTTTAACGGAACACAAAACACATGGACCCAAAAGACCTATAGTTTAAATGACTATTTGGGAGAGCCTTTGGTTTTGATTCGGTTCCGGTTTATAAGTGATGTTTCGGTAACTGCCGACGGAATGAACATTGATGATTTTGTGCTTGATGTGGTAGGAAGCGGTACGGGAATCGGGGTTAATCCTTCCGAAAAGGCATCCTTTGAAATCTACCCAAATCCTGTATCGGATGTTGCAACTATTAAGATAACAGGATTGACATCAAAAGACATTCAATTTTCAGTATTTGACCTTACCGGTTCATTATTAGCAGAGAAAACAATGCAAGCATCCGGAAAGGACTTTATAGTTAATTTCGAAACCAGGAATCTGCCTGCAGGCATTTATTACTGTGTATTGAAAACAGGCGATACTTCTTTGGTGAAAAAATTAACCGTAATAAAATAAATATCTTAATTAAGAGACTGTTTAAAATTCTATATAAAAATTGACTGTATCAATTTTGCCACTAAGCCACTAAGACACAAAGAAAACACAAAGATTTGAAAATGAATAGACTCCTTAGTGAAACTTTGTGCTTTCGTGTCTTTGTGGCATTAAAAAACAATAGTTTTATCATTTTTTAAACAGTCTTTAAGAAAAGCGGTTTTAAGAGTTGGCATTCTGATTATTTGGCAAAGGGTTCTAACATAACATGATTGAATATCAAAAAGGTTTATGTTTCGACTCCGATAACTTTCAAGGATCATTGAAACTTTCTGATAAGACTATTGAAACTGCCTTATTTTTAAATCTTTAAAACAAGCGCCCCTTGCCGCTGCACTGAATAATAATTTATTCCTGCATTTTTACATTCCGTGATCCATTCTTCGGTTTCCCAAGAATAATTCGAACTGTCTAGTACCAGGAGGTCAAAATCGAACAGTTCACGGATTGAGCTTAACGAAATGGATGGATTATGTGATAAAATAACGCAATCTACTTTCAGGGTTTTATCCGCTGAAGAGGAGTGAAAGGTGTCGTCGATCAAGACGATTCTTTTATCGTAATACTGAAAGTACCTTCCCTGTTTTAACAGGGATTCGCCATTAAAATCCTGATAAATTGAAAATGTAATACCCGTATTCTTAATTCCGGCTTTCACATGAGCGTTCTGAATATGGTAGCCAAAGCTCTGTTGATCATTAATCAATACGGAATCAGCAAAAAGATAGCTTTGCCTTCCGTTGATGAAATCAATGGCAGACGCTTTATTGATATTGTAGACCACCATTCTTCGCTGTTGAAGGTTCTTAAAATGACGAACGGATACCGAAATAAATAAAAGCAGTGCTGATCCTGCTGTAATAAAGAAGAACCTTCGCTTTCGGTTCAACAGAAATACACAGAAAAAGATGATGCAACTGCCTATCAAAATCATTTCTGCAGAATCGATATAAATTCCCCGGATGACACCGAACGACAATCCTTCGATAAATTTTACAGAAGCATTCAAAAATGCGATCATCTTGACTAGTACAAATGACAATGCAGAGCCCAACACGGGAATCGATGAAAAGATAAGCACAGAAATGCCTGTATAAATAATGCCTGTTGCGAGTGGTATAACGATTAGATTGGTCACCGGGAAAAGAACCGGAAACTGCCTGAAATAAAACAGTGTGACCGGTAAAGTCGCTAATGTAGCTGCGATGGATACGACCGTGATCTGCCATATTTTTCGAAGGAGATAATTTTTTGGGATAACGGTGTTATACAATGGTCTGTAAAGCCAGACAATGCCGGCCACTGCAATGTAGGATAACTGAAATCCGACATCCATCAATATCCTGGGATTCAGGGCAAGTAGGATCAGAGCAGATGCTGCAAGTGAATTATAAATGTTGGCATTTCTCCTCGACGCGTCTCCGATGATCACAATTGTAAACATCGTAGCTGCCCGGATGACGGCAGGTGCGAAGCCGGTAAGAAGTGCGTAAAACCAGATCAGAATGATCAGCAGCAGGGTCTTGAGAATTCTGGTCCACCGTTTCTTGTTCATGAAAAAGAGTATTGCGTTCAGCAGTAAATAAATAATGCCAACGTGTAACCCTGAAACACACAGGATGTGCATTGCTCCCGAACCGGAAAATTCCCTGATCTGTTCCGGTTCAAGGTAACCATCATATCCAAGCAGGATGGCATTTGCGATGGCATATTCTCTGCCTTTAATATTCTGCCTGCTGAGAATATCCATTAGTTTCCGGCGAAGATGAAGACCGAACGCTGTAAGAAAAAAACCTTTGTCACGGGCAACGACTTTCCAGTCAGAACTCTTAACATAACCCTGCTCGTAAATTCCCTTGTTCGCCATGAAACGTTTGTAATTGAATTCTCCCGGATTTTGCGGCGGAGAAATTTTATTCAGTCTGACATGCATGATGAGTTGATCGCCATACTCTATCCGGCTCGCTGCCGAATCCTTTTGAAAATAGAAGATGACCTTCCCGGATAATTTTTGAGCGACTCCGCTATCAACGGCATACAAAACCTTCGCGATCACTTTATATGAATTCGGTTTTTCGTCGGCAGGTTCTTTGACTTGTACAATATAATTTTGATGTCCTGTGGAGTAATGGGATATATTCGATGGCTGAAATTCGGGTGTTCCGATCAGTGTCAATTCATAGCCGAGCATTAAAAAGATGAGGTTGATTAGTGCTCCCGGAATCCACCTGAAGTTATAGCTTAATTTGCGAAAGAAAAACAATGCACCAGTTACATAAATCAATAATACAAGTCCAATAATAACTATCGGAATATGAACTTCAAAACTAATGCTTGTAGCAATAATAATCCCGCCAATAAACGGGATCAGCAGACGGATGAAAGGGTATTGGTGCCAAATTTTCACGCTTAAATTTACAAAATTTTTTAAAATGTGACTTTTGATAAATAATTTTGTCTTTAGAAAAAAACAAACTTTATGAAATCAATTAAAATTATCCTGATCCTGATTGCTGTGTCTGCCGGATTGTTTTCGTTTGCACAGGAAGAAAAACAAATGAAATATTTATTTGGTGATCGCAAAGATCATGTTTCACACAAAGTCCATGTTTCAGGATTTATCGGTCCATTAATGGAGTTCTCTTTAATTGGAAATGATTTTGCTTTTTTAATGGGAGGCGGAGGAGGTATCATTCTGGACCACAAACTGGTTTTAGGCGGATATGGTGAAGGCCTTACAACAGTCTATAATGTGAACATACCAGATTACGGGCAGGCAGGTTTTAATATTGACGGCCAGGTGGGATTCGGTCATGGAGGATTTTGGATCGGATATATCCACAAGGCGCAAAATCCGGTTCACTTTGCTGTAACTTCCAAATTGGGCTGGGGATCGATTACCTTAAACGAAAATTATTCAGATCATTTCTATTACTCAGCAAGTGAATTTACAGATAATGTCTTTGTCATCCAGCCTCAAATTGAAGCCGAATTCAATTTTACGAAATGGATGAAGATGAACATTGGAGCAGGTTATCGCTTTGTTACCGGTGTGAATAAAAAGTATCCTTCGGGCAATGGTTTTAAACAATTGTACGATTCAAAGGACTTTAATAAACCTGAAATAACACTCAGCTTTCTTTTCGGGTGGTTCAAATAAAAGCCGATTTTGAGCACAATTTAATGCAGTTTCTTTAAATTAACTATTATTTAAAATCAATGCATATTTAACCATCGTGCTTTAGCGTTAACTTTACCTGGTTAATTTGAAATAAATTTAATTATTGATCGTCATAAAGATTTTAAGTTTGGAATTTTACCTGTCATTCGAACGTGATATTCTGACCGAAATCATGATTTGTAAAAATAAGTTTACTGGATGAAAAATTTTATACGGCTGATTTTATTCTTTTTTATTGCAAGCATTCCCTTTGTTCACACCTATGCCGATGGTGATGATTCAGGAACTAAATTTACAATCAGCGGCCATGTGAGCGATAAAAGCACGGGGGAAGATATGATCGGTGCTACTGTATATGTAAAAGAACTGAAAACAGGTTCGGCGACCAATGTCTATGGATTTTACTCGGTGAGCCTTCCGCCCGGGAATTATACGTTCGAATATTCCTATGTAGGCTATGAAACGCTTGTGCAATCCTTCGATCTGACCCACGATCAGACCTTTGATGCGGAACTGGCACTAGCGGAGAAAACCCTTGAAGAGGTTGTGGTTACAGGAAAAGCTGTGAACGACAATGTAGTCCGGAATGAGATGAGTATCGAGAACCTCGATGCCAAAACGATCAGTAAAATTCCGGCTTTCATGGGCGAAGTGGATATCATCAAAGCCATCCAGCTTTTGCCTGGTGTACAAACGATTTCCGAGGGCAGCTCGGGGTTTAGTGTACGCGGCGGCAGTATGGACCAGAATCTGATCCAGCTCGATGAAGCCACTGTATACAACGCATCTCACCTGATGGGATTCTTTTCGGTGTTCAACAATGATGCGATCAAAGATGTAACGCTTTATAAGGGCGATATTCCTGCCTGGTCGGGTGGTCGTATCTCTTCATTGCTCGATGTCAGGATGAAAGACGGGAATTCGAAGAAATTTTCGGCGACCGGTGGTATAGGATCCATCAGCAGCCGACTTACACTTGAAGGGCCGATCGCAAAAAATAAAGCTTCATTCATCGTTTCGGGAAGAAGAACGTATGCCGACATTTTTCTTCATTTGTTCGGAAATAAAGATGTTCGGGATAACAGCATCTATTTTTACGATTTCAACGGGAAACTGAACTGGGATATCGATGAGAAGAACCGCCTTTTTCTTTCAGCTTATTATGGTAAAGATGTTTTTAAAAATCCTGATTTCAAAATGGGATGGGGAAACCGCACCATCACACTTCGCTGGAACCACATCATCTCGCAGAAATTATTTTCAAACCTCACACTGATTCACAGCAAGTTCAATTACGAACTGGGTGTTCCGGAAGGGCAGGCGTATTCGTTTAGCTGGATTTCCAATCTGCGTGATCCGGGCGGGAAAATCGATTTCAATTATTACCTGAATACAAATAATACCCTGCGGTTCGGAGCAAGTGGTATCTATCACCAATTTACTCCCGGTACTGCGAAAGGACTCGGCAGTGATGCATTTTATACCGAATATGTGGTTCAGAATAACAATGCCATCGAAGCAGGTGCTTATGTGAGCAATGAACAGAAGATCGGTTCGCGCCTGACCTTAAAGTACGGTATCCGGTATTCGTTTTTTGAAAATCGTGGCGAATCAACCATTTACAATTTCGATAAAAATTATGACCTTGTCGATTCGACTTACTATCCGAAGGGAAAATTATTCAGTCCGTATGGTGGTTTAGAACCACGGGTCGGAGCAACGTTTATTCTGAATGAGAAATCATCGGTGAAAGCAAGTTATTCCCGAACAAAACAGTACATGCACCTTGCGCAAAATTCCACGGCCGGAACGCCACTCGATATCTGGTTTCCCTCTTCGCCCAATGTCAAACCGGAGATCGGTGACCAGTTCGCCGTCGGTTATTTCAGAAATTTCAGGCACAATTCGATCGAAACATCAGCAGAGGTCTATTATAAAACCATACAAAATGCCCTGGATTTTAAGGATTTCGCCGACCTTCTGCTGAACAAGCTGTTTGAAGGTGAATTGCGTTTCGGAAAAGCAAAGGCTTACGGGCTCGAGCTGATGGCAAAGTATAAAATCAAAAAATTCTCTGGCTGGGTCAGCTATACGCTTTCACGAACCGAAAAAACAATTAACGGAATAAATAACAACAAAACCTATCGGGCCACATACGACAAGCCGAATAATCTGGCCATCGTTGTGAGTTATGATCCCAGCGAACGGGTTTCGATCGGCGCCACCTGGGTTTATTACACCGGTTCGGCCGTGACATTCCCGACCGGTAAATTTCTGTTCGGCAACCAGGTTGTTCCGGTCTTTTCCGACCGCAACAGTTACCGCATGCCCGATTACCATCGCCTCGATCTCTCGGTAACACTGCGAAGTAAGGAAAAACCCAACAAAAAATGGCATTACGACTGGAATTTTTCGATTTACAATGCCTATGCACGCAAAAACCCCTGGGTCATTAATTTCAAGCCGGAGAAAGACAACCCGAACAAAACTTATGCGGAGATGATCTACCTGTTCAGCATCATCCCGTCGGCGACGTTTAATTTTTATTTTTAAGAGAAATGAGAAAACTAAGCATACTGATCGTTATACTTGCATTTGTAATTGGAAGCTGCACAGAACGCATCGACATCAATCTTGGAACCACGTACACACGATTCATTGTTGAGGGAAAGGTGACGACCGATACGATGGCACAAACCGTGAAATTGACCAAATCGACAGACTATTATTTCAGCACACCGCCGCCGGCAGTTACCAATGCTGTTGTTACACTTGATGATGGGGTTCAGAAGGTGACACTGAATGAGAGTGATTCCATTCCCGGATTGTATGAAACCACTTCCGGTTATTACGGTGTTCCGGGCAGAACGTATGACCTGGAAATCCAGTTGCCGGAGGCGATCAACGGGAATTCGACCTTTACGGCTTCGTCTAAGATGCCGTCAGTGGCGCCCATCGATTCCATCGGACTGGAATACCAGGAGAATTTCAATGCTTATTTTGTTAAAATATATGCGCAGGAACCACCTTCCATCGACTTTTATTCCTTCGAGGTATTTAAAAACGACACATTGCTAACCGACAGCCTCGACAAGCTGGGCATTTCCGACGACCGGCTTTTCAACGGGAATTACACCTACGGCATCCCGGTCTATTTTCTCGACCAGGACAAACCTTCCGAAACAATTCAGCCTGGGGATACCATTACACTGCGGATGAGCGGTATCACAAAGGATTATTATAACTTTGTACTGCAATTGCAGGATCAGACCTTTCAATACCGCAATCCGTTGTTCAGCGGACCTCCGGCAAACATCAGCACCAATATCTCGAACGGCGGCCTTGGCTTTTTTGCGGCTACTGCTGTGACCTATTCAACAACAGTTCTTAAAGAATAATTTAATCTGTCATAAAAAACCATCTCTAGTCCTCGTTGCTTCCGTCACGATAGCTATCGAAAACTTTGGGCGACTTTGGGGGTAAAGAGGCATGAGTAATGCATTCACACAAGACCTGGCTGGAACATTTGAGTCAGCAGGTGAGACTTAGTGCTATCTAATGTCTTACACAATTGTTGAAAAGAGTTAAACAATTCACACATTATAAGCGATCAGAATACTATTGAGAAAAGGACAGGGGTTTTGTTGTCCAATGTCAGTGCAAATATTTGTTTATTGTACAGTCGGGTTTTTACGGCTAAAGGATTAATAATTTGGTTTGTGTCAAAGAATCCACGACATTGAATTACAGGTAATGTTTAAGGATTATTTTTTCTCTTTAAAACCTGAAATATCAATTATTGATAAGAGGCATTTCCGGTCTTCACCCGTAACGATGCCTTCTATATAAACAAAACTCGAAGAATTGGTGTGATTGAGCAGCTTCACCTGGCACGAGTGTTTAGCACCAACAGTATAAAGGTTACTGAAAAAATCGTTAAATACTTGCTTTGAATCATCTTCAACAAACAGCTTAAAGTTGCTGTTTACCAGGCTAAAACGTCTTTCTCCAAGCATATCAGCTCCAGTGAAATTCAAATCGTGTATCTGGCCATCGCTATCGAGTGTAAAAATACCCATTGGAGCTAAATCGTACAACAAGGTGTATTCTTTAAGAGCCGCTTCTGCTGTTTCATTTGCCTTTTGCAACTCTTCGTTCTGCATTTCTAATTCTATTTGGTAAACCTGCAGTTCATGAAGGAGCTTTTTCAAGTCGGGTTCATTATCCGGCTTGTTTATTTTCTTTGAATCATTTTTCAGTTTTTTTTCAGCTTTTCTACGAAGCACTTCAGCATCCGTAAACATCTCTTCTTCTCTATTCATGAGGGAGTTATTTTTTTTGTTATACGTATTCAATCCGTCCTGCATTTTCAAGTTGCCGCGAAGTATATTTTGTGATCATTCAACAATTTGAATTTTACTCCAGGATATGTAAAGTTTATAATTTCATCCTATTCCATTTGTAAATTCCCGCTTTGCAATTTATCTTGTAGTGGATAAAACATTGACCGGGTACAAATTTACTGATCATTTTTTAATATTAAAATTAAATTATTTCTTACCAATCGCAATTTTCGAAGTAGTGTAACTGTATTATAAACGAGGCCGGGTCTTGTTGATATATTTATTAAACGATCGTTTAATAATACCGCAAATGGTCTTATTTTTTCACTTTAGAAGGTTTCACAGGCACCATTTTACCTGACATGTCCATGCGCTGTCCTTCTTTCATCATTATTTTTGTGCCGTCCTTTTTTATGCATGTGCCATTGGTCATGACTTTTGTTCCGTTGGTCATTGTGGTGTCCTTCATCATCATTGTCATTTTTCCATCATGCTCCATCATCATTTTTCCATTCATCATTACTACTTCATCACCATGTGATTTATCCATTGCCTGATGATTCATGCCACTGTCCATTTTATTATTGTTCATCTTGTCACGATTCATCATTTTGCTGGTTGAATCTGTTTGAGCGAATGAAGCAAAAGAAAAAAGGATTGCCATGCTTGTTGCTAAAATTAATTTTTTCATTTTTATTTATATTTAATTTGCAATTGAATTATTAACCGGCAAAAGTATCTGCTACTGAAACGATTTATGTTACATTATTTTTGAAATTTTTTACATAATTCACACATTTAACGTGTTAAAATTTGTTGTGAACTTGCTACAAAACAGTAAGTGAGTTGGGATAAAATAAAATGTGAGGAAACTTTGTATTGGTTTTTTGTGCAGCGCATGCAAAGTTGCATTTATCCGGCTACAGACGGAAACTTTGCTTACCTGCCCGACGAAGTCATTCAGACGGGTTTAATACCACCAGTGCCCTTCGGAACACTGGCAGGTGCAAGCAAGATATAAGAATAAAAAAATGTAATTTTACGAATAAATTAATGAGCACGGCTCTGACTTGAAAAAATACAATACAATTATCTAAACTATACGATCATGGCAAAATCTCAGGACACAAAGAAAAACGTAAAGAAAGCTCCGCTTAAAACGGCAAAGGAAAAAAAGGCAGAAAAGAGAGAGAAAAAGTCTAAAAAGAATTAGAAGTTAGTTGTACTACTGCAGACAATTATTAACAGGAAGCAAATACCGGCCCAAATGATGTCTGCATACGCGGCTTCACTTGAACACTTGTGTCCAATGTGAAAGTTGATAAGTCGTTTGAGGTACAGGCAAATGCTTGCGCCATTTTGGAGCAGTAAAAGAACGAAGATATATGCTTTATTTATCTCAGGAGAAAAGATTAAACTGAAAAAATTAAAATCATGGAAAAATTCAATCCGGCAGACAAAATTCAGGACTTACAGTATTTTGGTGAATTTGGAGGCGTAAACCCTTCAATTTCTGATAGTTCAACCTATACATTCCTTTCAGCAAAAACAATGTTTGATACTTTTGATGGGAATACTGAAGGTTGTTATTTGTATTCCAGACATTCATCCCCCAGCAATCTAAACCTGGAAAGGGCACTGGCAGAAATGGAAGAAATGGAAGCTGCCAATGTTTCAGCTTCAGGAATGGGTGCTATTACGCCTACACTGCTTCAATTATGCGGACAAGGCGATCACATTGTCTCGAGCAGAACCATATACGGTGGATCGTATGCTTTTCTTAAAAACTTTGCATCACGATTTGGTATTAAAACCACATTTGTAAATATCACAAAACCTGAAGCGGTTGAATCTGCAATAACTGAGGAGACCAAAGTAATATATTGCGAATCGGTTAGTAATCCATTACTTGAAGTTGCTGATATTGCAGCTTTGTCGGCAATTGCCAGAAAGCACAATATTAAGTTGGTTGTGGATAATACGTTTTCTCCATTATCGCTTACACCTGGCCGATACGGTGCAGACATAGTTATCCATAGCTTAACAAAATTTATTAATGGAAGCAGCGATACCGTGGCTGGGGTGGTTTGTGCTTCACAAGAATTTATTGACAGCTTAAAAAATATAAATAATGGTGCAAGCATGTTACTGGGTCCTACCATGGATAGTTTACGTTCTGCCAATGTGATGAAGAATTTGCATACCTTACATCTGCGGATAAAACAGCATAGTCGAAATGCAATGTATTTAGCAGAACATTTCGAAAATGATGGCATCAAAACTTCGTATCCGGGCTTAATGAGCCACCCCAGTCATGAGATTTATAAATCTATGATAAATGAGGAATATGGATTTGGTGGTATGATGACAATTGACGTAGGAAGCCTTGAAAGAGCCAACGCACTTATGGAGTTGATGCAAACAAAGAAATTGGGATATTTAGCAGTAAGCCTTGGATTCTATAAAACATTGTTTAGCTCACCTGGAACTTCCACATCATCTGAAATATCACCGGAGGAACACGCGGAAATGGGTTTGACCAGCGGATTAATCCGTTTTGCCATTGGGTTGGATAACAATATTGAAAGAACTTACCAAATGATGAAAGAATGTATGAAAGAACGGTCAATTCTTTAGGTTCTAATTCTAATAACCAGTGTCATGTAATATCTAATCGGTCATTCCACCTCCTGTCCTCTAAAGAGGGTTTTGCAAGTCCCCTTTAGGGGAACTAAACGAAACGATCTCACGAAGCGAAAGCGAGTATATAGCGGAAAATATTCTTTTTCCCGGTTATTATTAAAGTGTTTTTGCATTACAGATGTATTTGTAAATGTGTCTTCGTTAAGAAGGAAGACGAGTTGGGGTTGATTAACGAACAAGTTTCAAGCTTGAGGCAACTGGGACATATTCGACTAAGGCAGAGCCTTAGCCGAACGGGGGATTCAACACACAGGCCTGGCTTCAGACTCGAGCGAGTTGGCAGTTTCGCATTCCGTACTTTCGATTTTCGACTTTATTCAGCGAGTAAGCGATCTTTATTTTGAGTGAGCCATTGTTCAAACGAGAGGATTGATGGATTCAGTGAACGGGTAAATTCCAGGTCTCTCGATTTACAGTATTCCTTTTCAAAATCACGTTTAAACTGGAACATATTACCCATGTCTTCGGCACCGGGAAATCCAAAACCCCGGTATACTTCCGGTTCAATGGCGTTATAAACAACCTCCCTGCCCAATACACGGCTATAGGCATCCGCCATCTGTTTTCCGGTTAAATGTCCGCCGGCTATTCCAATTGTTTTTCTGATATATTTTGATCCGGCCTTAAATACAGCCAAAGCACAATTACCAATATCGGCGGATGCAATGGCCGGCAGTTTTTTGTCGCCCATCGGCAGCGTGATAGCCAGTTTACCATCCGGGCCTTTTTTTGGACCCAGCCCGAAATAGATAAAATTATCCCAGTAAAAAGCGGTATTAAAAAGGGTAACAGGTAAATCCAGGTCAGTAAAAAAATGGTTGGACTCGCCTTTTGCATCAAAATGAGGCACTTTATATTTTCCCATCAGGGTAGGCATGCGATTATCGGAAAGAGGAATAAATTTTCGTGTATCATCGAGTGTCGACCAGATGACATGCTTTGTCCCCGCATGTTTCGCTGCCTCGGCCATTACTTTTGCATGCATCATTTCCTTTTCGGGCGAAAAATGATTCCAGAAGAACGTTACACAATAGGCTCCCCATGCTCCTTCAAAAGCTTTATTAATACTTTGAGGATCATCCAAATCGGCTGCAACAACTTCGGCACCTTGTTTCGCAAGTTCCTTTGCTTTATCACTGTTTACATCACGCGTAATGGCCCGTACATGAAATTCGTGGTCCGGGTCACTCAGTATCGCTCTCACAAGGCCACCACCCTGAGCTCCTGTAGCACCAACAACAACAATTGTTCTTTTATGATTATTCATTTATTTCGTGTTTAATGTTTTGTAAATATGCATTTATAAAGTGCATTTATAACATTAAGCATCGCAATAAGTTCATCCTGGAGAATGGATAGGGAACAAAAATTTCTGTCACTGCTTTTCGGTAAAAACTAATGAATTCCCAATACTAGAGCGATTCTGAAGCGTAGCTTTCATGCAGAGACTCGAGCTATTACAAATTCCCATCAGGATTTTTGCATTTGTATTTAAGACTTATGATGCAAATATGGAGTTTTTGGCTTTGATAACAAGTTTTCAAAGGCACGCGTCTCATCACACAGGCGTGGCTTCAGACTCAGGCGATTTGAGTAAATTACTTTTTACACCTTTGATCAAAAGCCAGAGCATGATTGAAATTTCACCTAATATCCAGAATGGCATGGCAATTTGTGAAGCAAGTGTCTGGTAGCCGGGAAAAAGAATATTCACAAAACTGGGGATGATGTAAGCGATACCGTTAAGAATAAGAAGTACGCCCAATATGCGCGGAATAAATCCTGACTTGTAAGCCAGCAGGCCAAACGGCAATAACCAAAGTCCCCAGAACATTTCAAGTATAAGTGTGGCATGATCATTAATTTTAAGAAACAGCATGGCCAGTTCCTGCCGTTGGCCGGGACCGAACGATTGTAAGAATTCACCTTTGAATAGCATCAGAGAAGTAAAATTGAGTGCTTCCATAAAAAAAACAGCCGGAACCTGCACGATCACCAACGCAACGAGGAGCCTTGCCTGACGTTCGTTTACCTGTTTGAACAACCGGTACAGCGTCAATCCGATAAACACCCAAAGCGTATTGCTTATAATATCACTAATGATACCTGTTCGAAATAAAAACTCGTTGGCGACAATCTTATTAGCGGTGGCAGCGGCATCACCCGATACAATTGTATGTGCCGGAACGTAGAAAACGCCATATATGCCTGTAATTATCCAGATAAAATAAAGCAGGCCCGCAAGCCTTGCCGTCTTTTTGAGTGAGCTCTTATTATTTTCCATCATTGCTTTATTAGTTTCAGCTAAGACGATTTTATAGTTGAATAGTTACTATACTGGCACGAGTCTCAACACACAGGCCTGGCTTCAGACTCGGGCGAGTTAAGATTTTCCAAGCCTAATCCGACACTGATTCAACGGTAAATGCATGTGTCTTTTTCCCAATATAACCGAATTTCATATTCCCATCGAAACCGATAAAGTATCCGGTAGTCTTTGTATTCATAGATTCCCGGACATCCAGTTCATGAATGATCAGACTGTCATTTTGCATCTGAAATTCCGGAGAAGCATACCGGATGATTTCTTTTGTTTTCCAGTCAAAAGGCAGATAAACGGTTGTATAATATGCAATTTCTTGATTTCCGTTAAGTAACCAACCTTTAAACTTTAATTTGAGATATACATTCGTGCTATCTTCAATAAAATCATAGGCACAATCGTGATTTCCGTTTCTTGACAAGATTCCTTTCGGTTTCTTTTTATATTCGCTTTTATCGACGTAAGTATAATTTTTATGAATTCCTGAACCCAATGATATCAGGTAGCAATATCTGAAAAGTTTTGTGTTGCTGCTTTGAAAAACAGAATCATAGTCGATGGAAATTACTTTAATCATTTCGCCGGAATTTCCATCGAAGAGCTGGAGCTGGTTATTGCAGTTTTCCAACATAAACGTATTTCTAAAACAATCTGCATACAGATAGGGCTGGGTTTTTTCCTGTCCGCAACCGAAATCAAATTTCCGGCAAGTTTTGTTCCTCAGGTCAAAGTAATAGTCAGTGTACACCGGGTTTTTATCAGTTACAGTCTGGCTCCGGCTGATCATGATAAGCGTATCGTCAAATGCCTGTAAATAAGAATATCCATTATCCTTTAATCTTTTGTAGTCTTCTGCACTGATTGGTATTTCGGTATTTTCAGTTTTTAATCCGAATAAATGCTTTTTAAAGATCAAATTGCTTTTGTCGTAGGAAATAGTCAGCATCTTATTCCCACCAAGGTTCGATCCTGTGTACAGGATTTTTTCACTCGTATTTCCGGTAATTTTGAAATCTTTTATACGGTTGATTTTTTTTGTTTTAATATCGATCTTAAGAACGAGCAGCACATTGTCTTCGATCCGTTTGAAAAACAATTCAAATCCCGTTGCATCGCTAATACTACCTACAAAGTCCGGTGTTGTTGCAGTATAGTAACTATCTTTAAATTCTGCAACTTCCCTGTAACTGGAATCAAGCAGTAAAATGCAGTATTTATCTTTCTGATCGAGGAACAGGCAGGCGTATCCTGAATGGTTGCTAATAAAACTGAAATCATTTGCCCAGTTTACAGGCAGCTCTATTTTGGCCTCTTCGTTCTGTGATAACGCGCAATGCGTCGATAGCAGAAAAAAATACAGAAAAAGCTTAAAACCCGAAGGTCCTCTCCCGGGATAAATCGATGAATTCATAATCAATTTGTGATTTTTAAATATTCATTCTTCTACCAGTTTGAACTCCTCCCCGCTCTGGTACTTGTTTGTAACGACGACTGGTTTATTCCGGCATTTTCAATGCAGCTTTTCAATTCCAGCCGGGTCCTTTTCATCATTCAAATGAATCGCTGAACCAAAATTAAGGAAATATTCTTTGTTCCGGTTATTATTAAAGTGTTTTTGCATTACAAATGCATACATCGTTAAAAAGGAGGACGAGTTGAGGTTGATTGACGAAAGTTTCCTGAAAGGGCTGCAAGCCCGGCTTTAGCTTTTCTAATGTTGATTGTTGCTGCGGTTATAAAGCTTTGGGTTGCAAACCCAAAGCAGCGTGGGGGTGGCTCCAGTCTCGCTCGAGTTGGGTTATATGCATTGTCAGGCACAACAATTTTTTATTTCGTCCATTTATTTCTCAAATCCATAATTGGCTTTTCATAATATTTATAAAGCAACGTTGACGCAATAATAACCACAAACCAATAAACCCCATATAAAGCCCAGGCATTATGTGGTCCACGAGGAGGAAAATTATCATGAATTATACCTGCCACAAGCGTTAAATTTATCAGATACATTGAATAGGAAATCAAACTAATATGCGTAAATATCCTTGTCAATACCTGTGGAGCCGTTTTTATACTCTCAAACTTTGGCAATAATAAAAAGCAACCTATACTCTGAATAATAATCTGAAATACTTTTGTTGAAAAGTCATTTGGCAACCAGGTAGAATATAAAATAATATAACAAATAATTATCCCCGAAACAAAGGCAAAATTACGGCTCTTATACCAGAAATCAGGATGCCAGTATTTAATGAATGCGGCTAAAAGACCTAATGCAATGCCATCCAAACGGAAAATTACCACCTTGAAAATCTTTACACCAAGCCAAAAACTATCAACATCAAATTTAGATGCTATAAAAAACCGAAGTAAAAGTGGAACTAAAAGGAAAATAAAAACGGAACCAAGAAATAGATTTTTCTTATCAACTTTTGAGCATTTCAAAGTCCAAAAAACAAGACCTAAAATAATTGGAAAAAGAAGATAAAACCATTCTTCTACACTCAGACTCCATGACTCCCAGAAGAAGCCGGTAAATGGCTGTGAAAAGTTTTGAAGAAACAGAAAAAACTTCCAGTTAAACTGAGAAAAATCCTCCTTTACTATACCAAAATAAACAACTATAATATTTAGAATGAGGATCAAATAATAATTTGGTAAGGTTCGAAACCATCTACGAATCCAAAAATGGCCAATCTCCCTTATCCCAAAAGAATTTGAATTTTGAAAAATCTTAATGAGAATTCCTCCGATTAAAAAACCACTTAGAACAAAAAACAATTCAACACCATCAATTAGCCGTATCCATGGAAAATCAGTATTCGCTTTTTCTAACATTGATCCATGCCCCATTACAACAAATATTATTGCCAATGCTCTCATCAAATCAAGTCCAAAAACTCTTTTTTTATATTCTGGATTTAAGCGAAAGAATCCTATTAACTTAGCTATCATCCTTTTTAATTCATTTTATTTTTAAACACTACGTAATCGGAGCTTCTGTATTGATATGCCAATCGTTGTTATAAAAGCAATATGTTTTTTTATTTTTTATTAGCCCCCAATACTGGCACGATTCTGAAGCGTGGCTTTCACGCAGAGACTCGTGCCATTGCAAAATTCCATCAGGATTTTTGAATTTGTATTTAAGGCTCATGATGCAAATATATGGCTTTTGGGTTTGATTACAAGTTTTCAAAGGCACGAGTCTCAACACACAGGCCTGGCTTCAGACTCGCGCGAGTTGGTGAACACTTGAGCCATTTTCTTTTTTAATCATTTTTGGTTAATAATCCTTGCAACGCAATAAGTGTATTAATAATTCTACTTTGAAAATAAAGATAATCCTCAACCTTTTGAAAATCCTTTTCAGTTTGCTTTCCTAGATTTTTAACCGATTTTATCTTAGCTAATTTTCTTATTTCTTTTTTTACTAAATTCAAGGAATCATCGAAATCAATAGTATGAACAAAAATATTTCTAATCTTATTTAAAGTTTTTAAATTTGAATACGTTTCTTTCTCTTTGAAAATTCCTAAAGAATCTAGTAAATCTATTTTACATGAATAAGTATTCAAAGAGCGATTATTAAAAATACGTTTTTCATTTTTTAATCTATTCGAGATTAATTGATTGATGACTTTTTCTGAATGCAAATGAAGAATTAATGTCAATAGACGTATATCTCTGTATTTGTTAATAACATTTAATTCTTTATATAGAAGCTTGTACCAAAAATTTAGGATAGGGTCATTTTCAATTGAAGGATCCATATATATAATAATTAATTTTTTAATAAATACTTAACCATTAAAACTGGATCCAAGCACTAGTATGTCTTCCAATCGAGGCTTATGCGAGTGAGCGATTTATGGGGTCATTTCCCAATAGCCTTTAGTATCCTGTCTTCCTGTATCAATACATCTCTTCTTAACAGATTATAAGGCAACTGTTTAAGCTTAGAGTTTTTAAATCCGTCAAGTATATTTATTAACGTTGATGCTTTAATAAGTGATAGATTCAGTTCATAATCAATTCCGCAATCCTTGATAAATTCATCAGAAAAATCAGGTGCTATTAAAAGGGATTTAATGACTTTATAATTATTATGCGTAGCTAAGGCTATATATGATTTGAGCTGCCTTGCAACAGAACTAAACTTATTATAACCACTCTCTTTCACGGTCTTGCATTCAATAAGGATGATCTCATTATTTCCAAGGTTTATTACAATATCAATTTTATCCTTAGCTGTGTTAAGCTTTTTTCTGAGCTTTTCATCCACGTTCAAGCCCAGTTTTGTGAATATTGTCTTGGTAAGGTCCTCGAACTTTATACCCAATTCAGCTTCTTTTATCAGCAGACCATTTTCTTTAAGCAAATTGAAATTTCTAAATCCTATATTTTCATAATTTTCTAGATACAGATTCTCGGCATCTTTGTATGCGCTGAGTATATTATCAATTATATCACCCCTTGTTTTTATGTTCTTTGCTTTACAGAAATTTTCTATATCGGGAGTCGGGATAAGTTCAAGAATATCTCGCGGTTTAATATTATAATCAAGAAGGAGATTACTAATCAATATTTTTTCTTCCTGTAATTCAAATTCATTTTTCAACCGATTGTTTAAAGAAGGAATCATTTCACCCATTTCAGTCAATAATTTTTCATATCCATCAATTGAAATTCCAACCCGCTCATCTTTTTCAATATCTTCGAAATATTTGATCAGGTTATTTATTTTTTCTTCGATTGTTGTGCCTTTAAGAGGGGGAGAAATCTTCAATCCTTTATCACAAATTTCATTTATGGCTTTTTTCTTATCATTTATCTTTGTGTTTTCTTTATGCATTTCATTAATCAAAACCTGCGAAAATGATACGCCAACATTGATGATTTCTTTTATTTTCTGATCAATCGGGAGTTTCCTGTCTAAATTATGTATTTTACAAATAAGGTTGAGCTGCGGTTCACGAAGTAAGCGTAAAATACGTCTGAAATATTTATCTGCAACTTCTTTACCTTTTATTTTACGAAGTATTTTAACAACCTCATCAGCTACATAAATTGTACTGGCTTTTTTCGAATAAAAAACTACTCCTAATGATTTCAAATCATTTATAACAGTATCTATCTGTTGTTTTTTAATCGGTATTATTAAATGGTTTATGAGTTTTATTTCTTCTTTTGATAAACCAAGCTGATTGGAAAGAGTTTGTAGGATCGTTTGTTCATCCGATGTAATCTTACTTTCCAGGTTGTTTTCCAAATCATTATTATAGGCTGTGAATAAACAGGCTTTATAAATTAAATAGTCCCGACGTCTGTTTTCATCAATATCTGAATTCTCATCTGCCAGGGATTTTTCGAGTAATTTTATTTTCTTCTCAAGAATCTTTAATTCCTGATCATAAAGACGGGATAACCAATCCTGCTTCATAATACAATTTCCATCTCTTGATATTATATCTGTTAAAATATCAAATTGCGACGTTGTATTTAAAAATTCAATACTTAGGTAATCTGTAAATTCTTCTTCAATAATATTAAATACTTTGGCAATGTTGATATTATCAATATTTTTCAAATCCCGGTTTGGATCAGTTAGGATTTTATCGACATCTTTAATATTTTTTGGAGAATTAATTATGATACTGTCTAAGACTTTCAAAAAAGAATTCTTTTCAAATGAGTTCAGGCTATCAAGTATTTTTTCAAGCTTCATATTTCAAATAATTAAGTTTTAAGTACAGCAAATATAAAAACTTCCCCTTTATTCCCCGCACCCGCAAGTCTTCCTGCGATGGCCTGTGCGATGGCGCGACTTGTGGGCTTTGTTCCATTCACCCTTCATTTTCTTTAAGTTTGCAACTTATTTTCATATCATCTCAATCTCAGCCTCCAATCCCGCGTAATTCCTTGCACTGCTGTAAAGGTAATCTTCCGGATTAAGCACAATGCCTTCCTCTACCGGATTATCATGAATATAGTTAATTTTCTGATCGATTACAGCATTCGAATACAATTCTATCGGGTGATTGTCCTGCCGCCAAAATTGATATACCTGGTTATTTTTGTTATATTGTCCGGCTTTCCTGAACATACTCAGCATCCACTCTTTTCTTGACTCTTCCGGATTTTGTTCGATGGCTTTTATAACCTGCTTCGAAGTAAATTTTTTAAAATCGCGGATGGTATCACTAAGATTAAAATCATCCTTAGATTTTGCAACCAGATGCATATGATTTGTCATTATAATGTAAGCGTAGAGTAATAATCCTTTCTCTCTCTGACAAAACTTAAGACTGTCGATTAAAATATTTTTATACACTTTTCTTGTAAATACATCAATCCATCCGACAGTTGCAAAGGTAATGTAATATAATCCTTCAGGATCAGCAAACTTGTAAGTCCGGCTCATCTTCTTTTGTTTTTGATGCTTCGCACAAAGTTACAAACTTTACTTGTTTAAAACCCACAAGTCGCGCAAACGCTATTGCCCACGCTGGAAGACTTGCGGGTGCGGTGGGCGACTATTATACTCTTAATAATCATGAGAGATTATTTCACCACAGAGCATAGTCAGGAGACTATGCTCAGGATGGGGTTCTAAAAAAATAGACAGATTTATTTAGAAATGAGGTGGATATTGATATATTTGTAACAAGTAACCGAAGGAACAATTAATGAAAAAACTCATAAACATATTCTTCTTTAATTTACTGGTAATTTTTTCAGCCGGCCAGGAATGGTCAGTACCAGTGAATATTTCCAATCTTGCCGGAATTGATTATCAGCCGAAAATTGCAGTCGATCACGGTGGTAAT
>CAVXTE010000026.1:0-6203 GCA_963764475.1 uncultured Bacteroidales bacterium | reverse complement strand
TGAAACAGCAAGCAATTGCCTCGAAACAGCAGGCCGAAGCAAAATACAAGTTTGATGCGGAAAGCATTAATCTGCTTGAAATAAATCTTGAAAAAGCCAGCGATGATTACAACCGGGCACAGGAACAATTTGCAGGCAATGTGATATCGCAGGAACAGTTTGATCACCTGAAAAAAGCATACCAGTCGGCACAGGCTCAGGTAAACGCTGCTAAAACACAACTGGATGTTTCGAAAGCACAGATCACAAGTGCAGAGGCTGCCGTAGAGAGTGCCGGTGCCCAGATTGCTGTTGTACAAACGCAACTGAAAAATACCAGGCTTTATGCTCCCAATGATGGTGTTGTTGCGAAACGCTGGCTGTTGCCCGGTGATATTGCCCAGCCTGGTCAGTCGATCTTTACCCTTTATACGAATTCCAAATTCTGGGTACTTGTATATCTTGAGGAAACCAAATTGCACGATGTCAGCACAAGTCAGAAGGCTAAGTTTACGATCGATGCATTTCCGGGTGTTGAATTTTATGGAAACGTATTCTACATCGGTTCAAACACGGCGTCACAGTTTTCGCTGATCCCGCCAAGCAATGCCTCCGGAAACTTTACCAAAGTAACTCAACGCGTACCGGTGAAGATTTCGATCGACAGCACGGATACAGGCCACCTCGGCAATTATCATTTACTTGCTGGAATGTCAGTAGTAGTGAAGATCATCAAATAAAATCATGCCCAGAGTTCGTCCTTTACACCGGTTCAGAAGATTGATGAGAAGCCGGGATTCCGTTTTTCATCCGCGCCATGAGGCTTATAAATGGTGGGTGCTGGCCAATGTCATGATCGGAACGTTCATGGCAGTTCTCGATGCAACTATTGTGAATGTGGCATTACCTAAGATCATGGCTTCGTTCGGTGCTGGCATCGATAAAATCGAATGGGTGTTAACAGCTTATATGCTCGCCATGGCTGTGATGCTGGCAGTTTCGGCATGGCTTGCCGACCGCTTCGGATACAAAAGGATGTATTTCTTTGGGTTGATGTTATTTACCTTCGGTTCATTCCTTTGCGGCTTCTCTCACAATGAGGATATGCTGATATTTTCAAGGGTGATCCAGGGCCTTGGAGCCGGAGCCATCCAGCCGATCGGCATGGCCATCGTAACACGTGAATTTCCTCCTGGTCAGAGGGGAGTAGCACTTGGTTTCTGGACAGTAGCTGCCGCCGCTTCCGCTTCTTTTGGCCCGCTTATCGGAGGTTACCTTGTGGATAATTTTAGCTGGCAACTGATTTTCGATATCAATGTCCCCATTGGTATCATCGGATTGTTTGTCACGGTGGTCATCCAGAAAGAATACATCAATAAAAAGACACGAAAATTCGATATCGTTGGGTTTATAGCTGCGATTATATTTTTACCGCTCACACTTTATGCACTCAGCGAAGGGAATGCAACGACCAATTCGGCAGGATGGCATGCTCCATATGTGCTTCTTTCATTTGCTGTCGCAATTATTGCGTTTGCAATTTTTATCGGTAATGAAATCCTGGTAAAGGAGCCATTGATCGATTTGAAGTTGTTTTCGTATTATAATTTTTCGATCAGCAATTTTATTATGCTGATGTTCGGGGTCGGAATGTTCGGCAGTATTTTCCTTTTGCCGCTTTATCTGCAGAATTCATTGGGATATACAGCCATCCAGGCAGGGGCTGTTTTCCTGCCGATCGGTATCATACAGGGTGCCATTTCGCCGGTTGCGGGAATTTTTGGAGATAAAACCAACCTGAAAATACCCATTGTCATTGGCATCATTCTTTTAGCAGCAAGCTTTTATATGAACAGCTACCTGTCCTATCTGACTGAGCACTGGTATATCATGTTTGCCCTCTATTTGCGCGGACTCGGGATGGGAATGATGTTTGCCCCGCTGAGTGCCATCTCGCTTCTGGAGATCCCTCGCGACAAAATGGCCCAGGCCTCCGGACTGATCAATGTTGTTCGTCAACTGGGAGGAAGCTTCGGAGTCGCACTCTTGTCAACAATTCTGGCAACACGCGTCAACTTTCATTCGCAGCTTTACGGAGGTGCCATCGATTCGGGATCACAAATTTTCAGGACAACTACAGCACATATTATCGGACACATCGAGCAAACCGCTGGCAGTACTTTTGCTATGGCGCAAAAGCAGGGAATGATCGCCATCATGGAGCACGTCAACAGGCAGGCATTTATACAGGGGATCGACGATGATTTCTTAATTGCTGCCATTATTACGATTGCCGGAGTCATTCCGGTAATGTGGTTAAAAGGGAAAAGGAAAAAAAAGATTGAAAATAATTAAGCAATGAATAATTCAAAAATAAAATTGAAGATATTACTTGTTGTTTCATTGAGTTTTTGTATGATGTTACAGGTAAAAAGCCAGGATGAACAGACTGAATCTTCACCCGGATTTAGGGGCGATTCATTATCCATAACCCAGGTGATCGAACAGGTAATTAATAACTATCCAACGGTCAAACAGGCTGAAGAAGCACTTAATGCAGCCGATGCAAAAATCGGGCTTGCCCGTTCGGGATATTATCCTGATATCAATGCCGGCCTTTCCTATACGCGGATTGGTCCTGTGCCGTCTATTTCAATTCCCGATTTCGGTACATTCAGTTTATATCCCTATAATAATTACGACGCTGCTTTGAATGTGAGGCAACCCATTTACGATTTCGGCAAAACATCCGGCGCCATCGATCTGCAGCAGAGGAATAAGGTACTTAAAGAGTTATCAATTGGCGAAGTGAAGCAGAAACTTGCACTCACGGCCATGACGACATTCTATACAATGGCATTCCTTCAGCAGGCCATCCTGATTAAGAATGATGAATTAAATGCGCTCAATGAACATCTGCAGTTTGTTGAAAAGAAAAAAGAAACCGGTTCGGCAACGCAATATGAAATTCTAACGACGAAAGTGAAAATTTCCGGTGTCGTAAGCCAGAAAGTCGATCTGACAACCGCTTTTAAAATTCAAACTTCCGTCATGAATAATTTACTCGGATTACCGGAGAATACTGAACAGCGGGTCAGCTATAATCTCGGGGTCGCTGTACCGGATATTCCTCCCGATTCGATTTTACCTTATGCAATGGACCACCGGGACGAGGTGAAAATCGCTGCACAGAAATCCGCACTTGCACAACTCAATTATCAAATGGTCAAAAAACAGAATAACCCGGTTTTGGGATTGTACGCTTCGGGAGGATGGAAAAACGGTTACTTCCCGAATCTCGATAAAATTACAGCTAATTATAGTGCGGGACTCGGATTGACCATCCCGCTATACGATGCCAACCGGACTAAGTATAACCTGATGGAAGCAAATTCAAAAATCCATTCATCCGAGCTTGAAACAGACCTGACCGGGAGAAACATAACGAATGATGTGATCGAAAATGAAACCAAATTAAAGGCTGCAGGCCAGAAAGTGGATCAGTTTAAAATGCAGCTCGACCAGGCCGAAGAAGCGTATGAACTGGCAAAAACGAATTTCAAAGCAGGTGCCATCACCAATCTCGACGTGCTCGATGCATCCACATCTGTTTCCGAAAGTCATTTGTTACTGCTGAAATCGCGGATCGATTATGTGATGAGCATATACAGGCTGAAAGCAGCGATGGGGCAGAGGCTTTACTGATGGTTCAAAGTTTAATGGTGCAGGGAATATTTGTGGGTGCGGGGAATGGTGGGGATAATTGTAGTTTTAAGAATCAGAGATTCTTACCCCAGGTAGCAAAGTCAGGAGACTACGAGATTGGGGATGCCAATTCGGAATAACTGATCATAATCGTTCTATGTAATAATTTTCGTATTAAATTTGTAAAAAAGTGAAATATGACAGATATCGTATTAAAATATAATTTACTAGATGAAAATGCCAAAAAGCAGATTGATGATTTCATTGATTTTTTGTTAAGCAGAAAGAAGAAGGAACCTGATAATTCGGAATATTACAACAGGATACAAACCGTTTCCCAATGGTCGGAAAAAGATGTGGAATATTTACGGGAAATCAAGAATAATTTCAATTGGAAGGTTGAGGAATGGTAGTAGATACGAACGTATTCATAAAACATTTAAGAGCAGTAGATAAATCCCGCTCTCTTTTATCCAATCTAACAAAACAGGGGCAAATATTCATTACCTCCATTACCCTTTTTGAACTACTCATAGGCGCGACAAATGACAAAAAAAAAGAAGATATTCGTAAATTAACAAATGGCATCCCTATTTTGGCGCTGGATGAAGAATCTTCAAAGATTGCCGCTGAAATTTACCTGGAACTGAAATCCCAAAATAAAATTATCGAATTCAGGGATCTTTTCATTGCTGCTATTTGCATAAAATATGGGCATCCAATTAGAACGTTGAACAAAAAACATTTTGAGAGGATCAATGGGCTTCTATTAGGTTAAAATATTCAACCTTCTACCCCTTGTTGGTGTTTTTACCAACAAGATTTATTTCCAGACACATTCAATAAGTTGGTGACAACACCAACTTGCAGCAAATGGTTCAAAGTTTAAGGTGCGGGGAACATTTGTGGGTGAGGGGAACGGTAGGGATAATTGTAGTTTTAAGAATCAGAGATTCTTACCCCAGGTAGCAAAGTCAGGCAGTAAAGGACCCGTTTTCGTACGCAATTGTGCTCCCCTTGTATGCAAGAGACCCATTCTCGTAGGCAATTATGCCCTTCTTGTATGCAAGAGACCCGTTCTCGTCGGCAATTATGCCCCTCTTGTATGCAAGAGACCCGTTCTCGCAGAGTAATTATGCCCTTCTTGTATGCAAGAGACCCGTTCTCGTAGGCAATTATGTTCCTCTTGTACATCACAAAACCATATTTAGGAAGAATTTAAGGGTTAGGAAGGGAGGGTTTTATGGATAACGGTTGTCAAATCTTCACCAGTTGCGGCAGTTGTCAGGCACAAGCGGACGATTGAGCCATATGGGGTTTTAATGTTTCCCTCTGAAACTTCAGGTTTTGCTTCTGCACTTCTATGCTTGTTTTGTGTGGCTAATGTAAAGGTTTTTTTGAAACAGAGGAATGGTTTTTTATTAACATTTAAGACAACCGTGTCATTGCGCGAAACTTTTCAATGGCCTTGTGGGTGGAGTTTCAAAGCAATCTGTTTGTTTTTTTTTGAACGGATCGCTCACCTGAATGACAATGTCGGGCAGGCTTCTCCCACCGGAGAAGGCGGGATCGCAATGAATGAATACGAGGTTCAGCAGGGCTTACTTCATCTCCGGTTCCGTATGAATATGCACCTCGCAAAGGCCGATGGCATCACAGATCTGTTTTTCCGCTTTATGGGTGATTTCATGCGCCTGTTCGATCGTCATTCCGGGATCGACATGAATGTTCATTTCGACTAAGGTGGTGGCGCCCGATGTCCTGATCTTAACATCATGGAAGTTCGTTACCTCAGACATTTCCTTCATGATACTGTCAATTTTTTCCTTCACATGGTCGGGTGTACGGTCAAGCAGTGCATCGATCGCTTTCTTTCCCAAACGGTAAGAAACGTAGATGACGATCATAGCGACCACGAGGGCAGCGAGTGAATCGGCAAAGAAGAAACCGAACTGCGCACATATCAATCCCAGCAAAACGACAGCCGAACTCCAGATGTCGGTCGAAAAATGGAGTGCATCAGCTTCGAGCGCCTGGCTGTTGTACTTTTTGGCCACTCTGTATAAGGCCCTCGAACGGGAGAAATCGATGATGATGGAAGCCACAACAACAATATAACTCCAGATGGTCACATCGATTTCAGTTTTACCCGAAGTGAGCCGGTGGATGGCTTCATATATGATCCAGACGCAGGTCAGTAACAGCAACAGCGTTTCGGCAAGGGCTGACAGGTTTTCTATTTTACCATGCCCGAAATTATGTTCTTTATCCGGCGGTTTATCGGAAACACGAACGGAAAAATAAGTAATTACGGCGGCGATAAGATCAAGAGCTGAATGCAATGCTTCCGATAACAAGCCAAGACTTCCCGTTGCCAACCCAATGAAGAGCTTGAATCCTGTCAGGAATATAGCGGCAATAACGGATAAAAAGGCTACTTTTCTTTTCTCGCGGTTCATGAGGCACTAAAATTACAAAATAATCAGATCAACTCTGTTTCTGAAGTTTTATAGTTATAT
>CAVXTE010000025.1:0-7309 GCA_963764475.1 uncultured Bacteroidales bacterium | reverse complement strand
AATCAATCATCCTCTTTTACAAGTTGTTGTTTACTTTGAAACTGAACATGCTGACCCCTTCGCTCTTTCTATCTTTCGACAGCTTTCATTACTACTACGGATCAGTCCGCCGCCACCATCTCGTTCCATCCCTGTACGCCAGTTTCCCCTTCTTTGGTTTGACTGGTCGATGGTGACTTCCCTTGTTCCATACAAACGCCTGTGTGACATTCCTGCCGGCTTTGCCCCGGATGCCATGTAGCCAGTATATCAGGTTGCATGTTACACCCTGCTCGTGAAGGAAAACGTGACCCCTCACTTTCGGCATCTTCTTATCCGCTATCGAGGTATCGGTCGCCGGTTCAATCTATTCAGCTCTGTCACTCATACCTGCGGCAATCTTTGCTACCGCTTTTCCTTATCGCTCACCACCCCGGAAGTTTCCCCCCGGCGCAGCATAAGGTGGTTTGCTTACTACGCCTGATCGTCGTAAGCGGAAGGCCTTTCCTTAAGTCCTGCGTTCAGCGCCGGATAAATCATTTCGCTCGAACTCCGCGCCCCTGAATCGTTTCTTTAAGGTCTTCCATCATTTGTACAGCACCCTTCGCCCGGTTGGCGATGGTTCAAGGCACACACGGCCCCGCGGTATGGGCAGTTGCGGAGTCTCCCCCCCCCCGTGGTCGCTGTTTTCATGGGTTAAAGTTAATTAATTTATTCGTGAAACTTAAATTTTAAGAGCGAAGTGAATTAAAATTTCAGAGTTGAACAATCCCGCCTCAGGCGGAGGGTATGATAGCCGATTCTAATCAATCAAAGTACAGCCCCGACCTTGCCTAAGGGTTCATACCCGTGATTCACAACTCTTTATTCATTTGGAGACGGGGGAGACGAAACAATTGCCTATGACCCGCCTGTTATCCGTCTGTAGCGAAGCGGGTAGATAACCCGAATCATCACACCATGCTGCCCCCGAATCAGGTAACCACACCGGTTCTCATCGCCCCCCAATTAGCAAGCGGCACAGATACGGTGTCATATGTTTAACCATTTTAAGCTCATTGATCATCACATACCCGCCGGGCCGTTAATCCGCAATAGCGAGCGGGTAGCGAGCTATTGCGGATTAACGGTTGATACATGTTGTCAGGGCGGATTTCGGAGAGCGTTCCTGTCCGAAGGACACGGAACTGCGAAACGAGAATCCAGCGAACGACACACCACGAACCCCGCAATGCAATTTACAATTTGTTAGGCAAAGTATTTATTTCTTAAAGTCTGATAATACAAAATCAATATTTTTCATTGCCTGTTCTATTTTCTCTTTTGTTTCCTCGTCTTCTTTAATTTCTGGTTTAAGATTTTGTTTTATAGTCGAGTAATCAAGTTCAAAATATTGTTTAAACCCAATCATCATTATTTGAGATAATAATAATTGACAATGGGATTTAAGTCTTTCGATGTCTGATTTAAATTCCTCTCTATCAATTTGAATCTTTTTGTTAGGGTCTGAATATTTAAAATCTAATATAGTTGGTTCTTTTACTGGATAACCGTCCCAATGCTTAATACAGTTTGAAATGTAATTTATGCGCTTAGTAATTGGAAATAAATGATGAGATTTGAAAATATCGATTTTGAATTCTTTTTTACAATAGTCTTCAATACTCATAAGATTATTCTCATCATTCAATTCCTTAAGCAGAAAATTTACTGCGTCAACCAAACTCTTTAAATAAGATTCATATTTATGGAACAGTCCTACATAGCCAAGTCTAATCGTTTCATAAAGATTATCCTTTAATTCGTCTTTAGAGATTTTTATTAAATGCTTGTATTTTGAGGTTTTTACTTGATTCCAACTGTCAACAATTGATTTATTAGCAGCCGGGATATAATAATTTAGAAAAAGAGCTTGAAAATTTTCTAACTCGGATGAAGATTTTATAATTAAGTCAAAAAGTTTTCTACCTTCCTCAGACTCTTGAAGTTCTATCAAAAAGTCTTTAATCTTAGCAAAACTTTCAGAAAGTCTTTCTATAGAACATCAATTTATCTAATTTTCGTCTTTTTTCATATTTTGCCGCTAACGGCCCGGCGGGTATGGGCAGTTGTGGAGTCTCCCCCCCCCCGTGGTCGCTGTTTTCATGGGTTAAAGTTAATTAATTTATTCACAACTCTTTATTTATTTGGAGACGGGGGAGACGAAACAATTGCCTATGACCCGCCTGTTATCCGTCTGTAGCGAAGCGGGTAGATAACCCGAATCATCACACCATGCTGCCCCCGAATCAGGTAACCACACCGATTCTCATCGTCCCCCAATTAGCAAGCGGCACAGATACGGTGTCATATGTTTAACCTTTTTAAGCTCATTGATCATCACATACCCGCCGGGCCGTAAATATGTATGACAAAATCATACTACCACACTGCAATTTGGATTCGATGGTATGAAAGTTATCAAATTTTATTTTGATCATAACTGGTCATAAAAATACATTTATTTTACAAATCGTCAAAGGGTGATTTATTTAATTTCATTCGGTCCATATACGATTCCCTCTTTTCATGAAATTTTTCCGATTTGGGTTATCATCTCCCAATTCTTTTATCTTTGTCCGTAAAAATTGGTATCATCATGAATCACACAAAAATTTTCTTTTTCACTTTTATCCTGATCCTTTTTTCAGGAGCCCGAAGTATGGCTCAGGAGAGTGGTCAGTCTTCCTTGAATTGTTTCTCCGTTCTTGTCGGTAAAAATGCTACCATCGACGGCTCTGTAATGTTTGCTCACAATGAGGACGACTATGGCGACCGGCTGGTAAACTGGTACAAAGTTCCGGAAGATACACATACGGGGGAAGAGATGATCACGCTTAAAAACGGAGGTGCAATGCCTCAGGTAAAACAGACATGGAGTTACCTCTGGCTTGAAATGCCGGAAATGGAATTTTCGGACACCTACATGAATGAATGGGGTGTGACCATCGGCAGCGACGCCTGTGAATCGCGGGAGAAAAAAGGAGAACTGACGGACGGAGGGATCGGCTACTGGCTGCGCAGGGCTATGGCCGAACGGGCTAAAACAGCGAGGGAAGCTGTCAAAATTGGCGGCGCTCTGGTTGAACAATTCGGCTACACTTCTTCCGGACGAACCTATTGCATTGCCGACCCGAATGAAGCCTGGATGATGGCAGTGGTAAACGGGAAACACTGGGTGGCCGAGCGTATCCATGATGATGAAGCGGCCATTATCCCGAACTATTACACCATCACAACCATCAACCTGGATGATACAATGAATTTTTATGGTTCGGCAGATATCATTAAATATGCCGAATCCAACAAATGGTATAATCCACATAAAGATACTGTCTTTAACTTCCGCGAGGCATACGCTGATCCGGGTTCACTCAAAAACAAAGGAAATACGGTACGACACATGAGTGCGATCAACCTGCTGTCGGAAAAGCAATATGAGGCGGATGATGATTTTCCATTTTCATTTAAACCGGATAATAAGGTTGACCTGCACGTATTGTTTTCGATCTTAAGAAATCATAACGAAGGAACCGAATACGATGAAACGGAAGGCTATACGAAAGGGAATCCGCATGAGGGCGTAAGGGCCATCTGTTCGGCAACTACACAATACGGATTTGTCGCACAATTGAGATCGAAGATGCCAAGGGCAATCGGAGCTTTACTTTGGCTGGCACCTTTCAGACCGTGTGTTCATCCGTTTATTCCCTGGTATGAAGGCATGACAGATATGCCAAAAGATTTTGCCATTGGCGATTACCGTGCGGCGCTGAGCAGCCATTTCGAACCCATCGAAAACCTCAACAAGTTTGCACCCGATCATAAATTTCTGCTGTATGTAAAAGATGCCAAAAACATCGACCGAACTTATGGAAAACAAATCGGACAAATCATAAAGAATATCGATGCGTTTGAAAACGATATTATTAGCGGACAAAGCGCTTACGAAAAAAGGCTTATCGAAATCTATAATATGGATAAAAAAGAAGGCGCCAAAATGATGACCGATTATTGCGATAAGTATATACAGCAATCGCTTGAGATGCTGAAATAAAATTCTCAAAAGAAAATCTTGGTCATTTGCCTTTCAGAACATCCATTCAATAATCCGGGAAGCGATAGTTGTGGGGCTCCCGGTTTTTCCCTTTAACATAAATTAACAAGCACTATTTGTTGATGTTATAATCTAATCTTTAATTTTGCGTTCGTTAAAAAATTCTGAACCATTATGCAGACTGATATTAAAGAACTGAACGAACGGATACAAAAAGAGAGTGCTTTTGTTGATATCATCAACATGGAAATGCACAAGGTAATCGTTGGGCAGAAACACATGGTTGAGCGGCTCCTGATCGGATTGCTTGCCAACGGCCATATTTTACTCGAAGGTGTACCGGGTTTGGCTAAAACACTAGCCATTACGTCACTTGCGAAGGCCATCGATGCTAAATTTTCGCGTATCCAGTTTACACCCGACCTGCTTCCGGCCGATTTAATCGGAACCATGATCTATAGCCAGAAGAAAGAAGAATTCCAGGTGCGAAAGGGTCCCATTTTTGCCAATTTTATCCTGGCTGATGAAATTAACCGGAGTCCGGCTAAAGTGCAAAGCGCATTGCTTGAAGCGATGCAGGAACGACAGGTCACCATCGGGCAAAATACATTTGGCCTCGAAGAACCGTTTCTTGTGCTGGCAACTCAGAATCCGATCGAACAGGAAGGTACATATCCGCTACCGGAAGCACAGGTGGATCGTTTTATGCTGAAGGTATTGATCGATTATCCCCTTCAGGATGAGGAAAAAATGATCATGCGTCAAAATATTTCAAGTGTATTTCCGACGACAAGTCCGGTGTTGAAAACGGACGATATATTAAAAGCAAGAAATGTGGTAAGGGAAGTTTACCTGGATGAAAAGATTGAAAAATACATCACCGACATCGTCTTTTCTTCACGGTATCCGGCTAAATTCAAGCTTACAAAGTTCGAAGGACTTATCAGCTACGGTGCTTCTCCCCGTGCCAGCATCAACCTTGCGCTTGGAGCAAAAGCATATGCCTTTATCAAACGGAGGGGTTATGTTATTCCGGAAGATGTCAGAGCCGTTGCCCATGATGTGATGCGCCACCGGATAGGGCTCACCTATGAGGCAGAAGCGGAAAATATCACCACCGAAGAAATCATCAACGAAATTTTAAATACGGTTGAAGTGCCGTAACGAGTTCTGAGTTCGGTGTTCGTTGCTTTTATTTGGTTTTAGCCAATCATTTCACTGAAAGCTTAACACAAAACCCGGAACTCAAAACAAATCTCTTAGTGGAAACAAAAGATATATTTAAGAAAGTAAGAAAGATAGAGATCAAGACAAAAGGATTGTCGAGTCAGATCTTTTCGGGGCACTATCACAGCAGCTTCAAAGGGAAAGGCATGGCTTTCAGTGAGGTCAGGGAATACCAGTACGGTGATGATATCCGCAGTATAGACTGGAATGTAACGGCCCGTTTTAACCATCCTTACATAAAGATTTTTGAAGAGGAAAGGGAACTGACAGTGATGCTGCTCATCGATGTAAGCGGATCGAATGAATTCGGTACGCAGCAGCAACTCAAGGAAGAACAAATGACGGAAATTGCCGCCGTACTTGCTTTTTCAGCCATTCAAAATAACGATAAAGTGGGTGTGATTTTCTTCAGTGATAAAATTGAAAAGTTCATCCCGCCAAAGAAGGGAACATCGCACATTCTAAGAATCATCAGGGAACTCATCGGGTTCAGGCCGGAAAGCCAGAAGACGAACATTGCCGAAGGATTACGTTACCTTACCAACGTCATTAAAAAAAGATGCACGGTCTTTATTATTTCCGACTTCATCGATACAGGCTTCGACAATGCACTAAAAATTGCAGGCCGAAAACATGATCTTGTCGCCTTGCGTGTTTCGGATATACGGGAGACGGATCTTCCGAACATGGGATTAATGAAGGTTTACAACAAAGAAACTGGCAACCGGATGTGGATTGATACAAGCAGCCGAAAGATCAGGGAGAATTACAAAAAATGGTGGAATGAGCATAATAAGTACCTGACGACATTGTTTTTGAGAAGCGGCATCGATTCCGCTCATTTTACTACCGATCGGGATTATGTAAAACCATTGGTAAATCTGTTTAAAAAGAGGGAAGCCCGGTTTTGAAATGAAAAATAATCTTAAATTCATTTATAGTATAATTTTAATCTGCTGGCAATTTTCCGGACAGGCCCAGGTAAATGTTGAAGCCAGACTCGATACCAATTCCATGTTGCTGGGTGATCAGGTAAATATGGAATTATCATTTTCAGGTCCGTCAGGAAGCAAAGTAACTTGGCCCGCATTAGCGGATTCGCTTACGGATAAAATCGAAATCGTCGATAAATCTAAAATTGATACGGCCTATTCACAGGATAAAAGCCAGATGTTCCTGCGACAAAATCTTAAAATTACCAGTTTCGATTCGGGATATTGGGCTATTCCACCTTTTCGGTTTACATATAAGAAGACCGGTAATTCGGAGTCTGATTTTGCCGAAACGGATGCTTTGTTGCTGCATGTAAATTCGATTCCTGTAAATATGCAGCAGGAGATTAAAGATATCAAAGGACCATTAAGTGCTCCCTATACCCTGCGGGAAGCATTGCCCTGGATTATAGGGTTTCTTTTGCTGGTTGGGTTAGGATATTTTATTTATTACTACATCAGGAAAAGGAAAAAGGAAGAACCCCTCTTCAGGATTTCATCCCGGCCCAAACTTCCACCTCACCAGATTGCCTTCGATGCTTTTGAGGTCCTGCGGCAAAAAAAATTATGGCAAAGCGGAAAAGTTAAAGAATACCATTCGGAACTGACAGACATTTTGAGAATCTATTTACTCGGACGATTCAGTATTCATGCACTTGAGATGACCACAGACGAAATCATGGAATCGATCAGTCAAACAAGTGCAATTGAGACAGCAAAAGAATTATTACAAAAGATACTGGTTTTAGCTGATCTGGTGAAATTTGCAAAGGTGAAGCCATTGCCTGATGAGCATGATATGAGCCTCAGCAATGCGATTGAATTTGTTAAAGAAACCATGCATGTTAGTGGTTCAGAAGGAGAGACTCAGACACAGGAATTGCAGGAACCGCAAGCTGAAGAAAAGGAAATAGAAAATCCGGTAACCGTTGCCGTTGATAATAGTGAAACAGATAAAAGTGACGGAAAGGAGGTGAAGGATGTTTAACAATATTGAATTTGCTAATCCGGTTTA
>CAVXTE010000024.1:0-11169 GCA_963764475.1 uncultured Bacteroidales bacterium | reverse complement strand
AATGAAAGACTGGCTAAATTGTCTCCACTGTAGTCCCGGGCAAAAACATAGGCCAAATCTATTTTAAGCGTATCTCCTTTTTGAAAATTCATTGGACCGGTAGTGGAAATGGAATGGAAATTTCCTGCTTCTATTCCTGAACTGGCAGGAATCCAACCAGTTTCGTTTAAAGGATCTCCGGGAAAACAATAATTTGCATATTGTTGCCCGCCATGGCCAGTTTCTCCATAAGTCAAATGCGAACCATCCTGCCAGATCGCTTGCATATAATTATAATATTCCTCTGCATTTGACGGATCACGATAATACATTGTATCTCCTGACGAAGGATATATATGACTTCTTGAAAATATAAAATGAGTCATCTTTGCATTTAACAAAACTACAGCCTGAGCCGGCGGGTGAAAACCATAACCCGGGTAATATATGGATAACGTTGTATCAAAATCGAGGCTGTTATAAGCAAAACAAGCATTTAAAAGTGTATCGCAACCTATGTAATCATCTCCCGGATTGCCAATTATTATATTGGAATAATTACCCAATAAAAGATCATGGTAGTCATTTTCAGATCGGTTAATAATCTCATAGCGAATAAAAATGGAGTTGTTGAATGCCGAGTCCTCCTGACAATTGAATGCAAATGCATGACCATGAACTTCAATACCCAGTTTCTCTCCTAACGATTCGGTATGATTTCCATAATCATCATTAAAAATAAAATAGATTTCTTTATCACCTTGAATGATTGGAAATTCACCTGATCCGGGTTCATAAAAGCCATTGCTGTTTAAATCAGCGAATGGAGCCAGCACGGACGCCATACCCGATACCTCCGGATCACCGTTGGCCGGCCAATTTTCTATTTCCTGAGCTATTAAATAACCCGGATCCATGTAATGATGGAGATGATATTCGATTTCATTTACACTTACATCCCAAATCCGGTTATATTTGTTTATATAATCGTCTGTATAATAAATCGTGTCTGCGATAGGTCCGTTCCAAAAATCACAGCCTAATCCCGAAGCAAAAGAACTATTTCCCTGTCTAGTTAGTTCGCATGCTGTATGTAAAATATTTGCGGTATCCAATCCGGCAATCCACAGCGATGAATTATAAATTGAATTTATCCCGCTTCCCTTGGGAGCTTCAAACCCAATCATCGGTGCAAAAGGATTAAAATAGTTCAGCGTCCTGAATTGATTTCCCACACCATTTATCTGCGCATTGATATTATTTATATTCAGCCATGAACTTTCAATTCTTTCAAGCTTCACAATTACTTTTCCGGGCAAAGAATAAAGTCCTGTTGTGAAATCTTTGACAACGTAAAATACAGTATCGCTTAGTGTAAATGACCATTGGTAGTGTGGTGGGGTATAATAGATAATACTATCCTCAAAAACAGCAGTTCCCCAATGAACGCCGGCTATTATGAAGATGAAAAGGCTGTCACCCTCGTAGCCATAATCGTTGGCCAACGCATTAACGGAGGAGGAAACTGTAAAATAGGTAGATAAATAATCTGTTTCAGCAACAGGAGGTTTTATCTGACCTTTCATGGTACTGATCTGCATTAACATTAGCAGAATACCAATTAATTTTTTCAAATCTAACGTTTTATAAATTTAAATACTTCATGCGTCCTTTCATTCTTTGCTTCAATAAAGTACATTCCTGACGGCAGGTTCTGAACAGAAATTTTATTTTGGTTTGGAGGTACCTTAACATTCATATAAACTTTACCCGAAATTTCATAAATACTGAGAAAAAGTGGGTCATTTTCAGCTACATTACGTTTTATAAACAAATTATCGTCACAAGGATTCGGATAAATAATCAATGCTCGCACACTTTCCTTTGACGAATCGATGCCCGACCAGGAATGACCACAGGGGGTTGAATCATTTTGATAGTAATTTATTAATTCCTGTATTCTTTGTTTTAATAATGAAAGGCTTGTGAGATTATTTCCCTGATAATCTCTAGCAAATACGAAAGCCAGGTCAAACTGAAGGGTATCTCCCGCATTGAATTCATAAGGTCCGGACGCTCCCATTCCTCTTCTATCCCCGGGTGCATTACCTGCTGATATCTCTGACCAATCCAATGAATTTGCAGGATCACCCGGAAACATAAAACGATCGCCATTGGCTGTAATAGGAGAACCATCAACCAATAATCCCTTTAAATTATTATAGTACTCAGCTGCAACGCTCGGATCGCCATAAATACCTATAGAATTCGTAAAACCCATAAATGAAGTCATTTTTTTATTTAAGAAAACAAGTGCCTGTGCCGGAGGAGAGTTACTATAGCCAAAGGTAGTGTCAGGATTCAAAAAGAATTCATTTTCATCGAACTGATCTGCATTATATACAAAAAAGGAATTAAGGACCGTGTCGCACCCAATATAATCATCCCAGGGATTACCTAAATCAAAATCGACAAAGGATCCAAGATAAAAATCATGATAGGAGGTATCAGACCGGTTTATAATGTCAAAATGGAAAAAGAGGGATTGATTGAAGACAGAATCCTCCGGGCAATTAAAAGCATATGGAACGTTGTGTATTTCAACGCCTATTTTATTTCCTCCGGTCTCGGTGTGATCAGTCATCTCATCATTATAAACCATATACATCCCCTGATCGCCCCGTATTTTCGGATAATCACCGTTTTCCGGATCATAGATTCCATTTGCATTAATATCAACAAAAGGAGCCATCAGATTTTCCTGACCTAGACTGATATCCCCATGAGCCGGCCAGTTTTGGATATTTTCAATCGGTAAATATCCCGGATCCATCCAATGATTTTTATGGTATTCGATTTCTTCTCTGTTTAGTTTCCACAGTTTATTCCAATCAATTTGCTGCTGATTCAGATACATATCAGAAACCGGGCCGATGGAGAAATCATTTCCGACCTGTTCGTATCGCTCAGCCGCAAGGTGCAACTGATCATTCTCATCCAAACCTCCCATCCACATGCTAAATGAAAAAACCGAAGATGCCCTTCCCTCCTTTGGCACAATAAACCATGGATTTGAATTACCACGACTCCAGAACTGAATATCGGATGCATTAATCATTGCACTGATATCATTGATGTCAAGGTACTCTTTTCCCGGATTATCGACTGTTATGTTAAGGTGGCCAACCTGAGAAAGCATTCCGTTTGTCAGGTCCTTAACCAAATATTTCACAGAATCAATTCCTTCATAATATAAATAAGGTGAATAAGTTATTATGCTATCGTTGTACTCTATATGTCCTACCGATGAATTAAACACCATAAAAACCTTCATCACATGCCCTTCCATGCACCAATCGTTGAGCAGAACATTCACTTCCACTGTATCTCCTGCTAAAACCGAGGCAAAATCATTAGTTATTACAGGTGGTTTTTCCTGAGAATAGCTGCATAAAGTCAGCCAGATAATCATACTTGTAAATAAAAACTTTTTCATGCTTTTTAATTTTACCTTGCAATAATTATTTTGCTTACAAATTCCTTTTGCAACCCATCAATCCTGATAAAGTAGATACCCTGGTCGAATGATGCAACATCAATCTTTAGTTGATTGAGTCCTTGTGAACAAGTGTAGACTTTTTTTATCACGGAGTTACCAAGCATATCGTAAAGTCCGACTGAAATGTCGGCAGAACCGGTATTTCTGATTTCTATTTTCAGAGTATTGCTTACAGGATTGGTAACTATTCTGCAGCCAATGTTTTCATCTGTTTCCTGAACTGATGCAACATCAGTTGAATATACAGCTTCCCAGCCGTCGAATACCTGACTAAAATCGGATTTAAAGCTGAGTAGCATTTTATTTCCCGTCATTGTAAAGGATGGGGGGATTTCGTGGCCCCAATATGTAGCAAGAAGTACCGGAGGTTTTTCACCAGCATTATATATTTTTACCTGGTCATAGCCATATTCAATATCGAATTTAGTAAAGGAGAGCGTTATTGAAATGGCATTTTCAGGGGCGATCATCCAGTAACATTCTGTGTTGTTGTTGTACGTTTTTGCGCCGCTGCCATCTTCAAATGTTCCTGAACTTCCAGTCAGAATAGTTGTATCGTTGCAGTATACCGGAAGTAAAGAAGTATATCCTGCTGTCCAGCCCGCGCCTGTGGTTTCTTCATTCGTCCTGAAAGCGATAAATATTTTGTTTCCAGTTGAATGAATTGTACCCGGATTTTCATCATCTGTAATTTTACTAAGCAGAGAAGCATTGTCAGAATTTCCGTCGAACACAAAAACCGTATCCCCCTCCCCCAACTGGATATTGTAAAAATTAAGGTCGATTGATGAAACAGAATCGTATATTTCATTTTGAGGATCAATTAGCCAGGTACAATCAGAATTATTGGTATAATTATACGGCCCGCTGTTATCGCTAAAATAACTTGTCGACAAAGATGTAAGGACATTTCCGCTGTTACAAAAGGGAGAAGAATAAGCCATATATTCGGCCATCCAGCCATCATTCGTACCCGCAGTATCCGAGGTAAACTCAATAAGCATTGCATTTCCCGCTGATGTTATTACAGGTGGTATTTCCGATCCGGAAAACATACCTAAAATATCGGCTTCTTCACTATCGCCGTCATATACTGTGATTATATCCTGACCCGGTTCGGTATTGAGCTTAGTAAACCAGAACTGGATATTTGTGACTGCGGGATTATCCGGTTTAATAAGCCAGCTACAGGATATATTATTTTGGTAGTTTTCAATTCCGCTTCCGTCTTCAAAGGTTCCCCGCAAAGCAGTCAGCGTATCATAACCGCTACAAAAGACAGGATAATTTTCGCGAGGATGAATATTAATAACGGCAGCCTGGCCATACGTCAAATTGTAACCGGCCGGGTTCAGGTTATCGATATAAAAATATCCGTTCCATGATCCGTTCCATCCCCAGTTGAAATGAAAAAATGTTGAATCCTGATATCCATCGCAAACAAATGAATGCGATGCCATGATATCACCACCCCGGTATATCAGGGGCCGTTTTTGATCGAGATCATTGATCAAAGAATCCTTAAATGAAATTGTTTGATTTGAACGCATTATATAGGATGCATCATTGCTATACCTGAAGAAATTTTTAAGAGCATCCGGCGTATCATAGGTATTTGACCCGGATCCAGTAGTTCCATAATTCATTTCCAGTGATACACCAACATGATAGATCAGCTCAGCAATAGCGTTATTTTCAAGGTTATAAATTGAGTTCACCATTTCATCCCACTTGTAGTGAGTGTTTTCAAAATCAGCAAATTCATAGCCGTAATCGCATTCATAGCCATGGCTACTGTCACCGGTTTCAGGATACCTGTAATAGTACATCACCTGGGCCATAGCAATCGCAACGCACCCTGCCAGAGCATGGCCACCGCTTCCTTCAGGATCAGCAGGACACATTGCATTGTAATAAGCTCCCTGCCCCCATAGCGATATAAGTAAAGGTAAAATGCCCTTTCCCTTCTTCTCTGTTTTAAATTTGGCAGGATCATCATCAACATAATATTGCCAGACTTTGCTTATTTCGGGCGTAGCTTTTAAATTGCGGGTTTTTATTTCAAGTAATTGCTTTTCATATTGTTCCATCCATGTTAAAAATTCCGGAGATTTTCCTTGTTCGATATTCTGCTGGTCGAATGAGTAACCAACTACCGGAAATGCTATATCATCACCTGAAATTATTATAAAACCATGATCACGGATCGTAAAAATGTAGTAGAGTAGAACATCATCTTTGTATATGGGATTTATGTCACTGATTTTTAAATCGATGTAATCAATACTTTTAAAGAAATTGAATTTTTCAAAATAAAAATGGCGAGCTACTGTTTGAGCTTTTCCAGGTGTTACAAATTCGCTAAAGACGAATTGTTGTGAACACATGAATAAAATGATGATAAAAAGTAATTTTTTCATTTCATATGAAGTTGTGTTTTATTATACAATCTAAAGCCATTTTCTCTGATTTACAAACGGATTTATCCGTGCTTTCGTAAAATTTTGAGCCCCTTTAAATGAGCTTTAATTAAATCTCTATAAAAATAAAGGTAAGAATAATTATTTTCAACAAAGATAAAGTTTACGGTAAGTGCAAATCAGGGAACGGCAATAAATACTTTCCCTGTGATTGTTATAAGTCGAAAATTCCTTCATAAGGACAATTATTTTTTAAATCTTTTGTTAGTTTTTTATTTATTTGGTGTAATTTTGATCTTATGCAATATTGACCTGAAATTCAGTCATAGTATCAATTAAATCCATTCATTATGTTAAAAAGAACATTTTTATTCGCAGGAATTTTAATTTCCTTCTTATTTTGTCTTCAGGCCCAGAACCTGGATGAAAAGCTAACGCTTGACCCAAAAATCCGCTATGGAAAGCTTGACAACGGATTTACCTATTACATCCGGCATAACGAAGAACCCAAAAACCGTGTGGAATTCCGGCTGGCTGTCAATGCCGGTTCCATTGTGGAAGACGATGACCAGCAAGGCCTGGCTCATTTAACCGAACACATGTGCTTTAACGGCACCAAGCATTTCAAAAAATCCGCAATTGTTGATTTTATTGAGTCGACCGGTGTAAAATTCGGTGAACACCTGAACGCATACACCAGTTTCGACCAGACCGTTTATATGCTGCAAATGCCAACCGACCGCCAGGGTCTGATCGATAGCGCCTTCCTGATCATGCAGGACTGGGCACACAATGTCACCATGAGCACCGAAGAAATCAACAAGGAACGCGGCGTTGTCATTGAAGAATGGCGGCTGGGCCTTGGAGCTAATGAACGCATGAGAAACGAATATTTCCCCATCCTCCTGAAGGGTTCACGCTATGCAGAACGCCTGCCCATTGGAAAAGAAAAGATTTTGGAAACCTTTGATCCTGACGTTCTGCGTAAGTTTTATCACGACTGGTATCGTCCCGACCTCATGGCGCTCATCGTAGTGGGTGATGTGAATGTAGATAAAATGGAAAAACAGATTAAAGATCATTTCAGCACAATCAAAAATCCAACCGATGAGCGTAAACGGGTGGAATATGATATTCCGGATAATACGGATCCGTTGATCGCCATTGCCACCGATAAAGAAGCAACGTACAGTATGGTCAATGTTTTTTACAAACACAACCGGGAAATTAAAAAGACTGTGGAAGATTTCAGGCAGGGATTGAAAGAACAATTATACAATGGTATGCTCAATGCACGGCTGGCCGAAATTGCTCAAAAACCATCTGCTCCTTTTATGTATGCATACGCCGGATACGGTGGTTTCCTGGGACGTTCAAAAGATGCTTATTCCTCGTTTGGAATGGCAAAGCAAGGCCAGATTGATTCGACCTTAAAGATTTTACTCGATGAAAACGAAAGGGTTGAACAATTTGGATTTACCTCAACTGAATTCGCAAGGCAAAAAGACGATTTGTTGAGAAATTATGAAAAAAATTATAACGAACGTGATAAAACCAAATCGAGGAACCTGGCCAATGAATATGTTTCTAATTTCCTGGATCAGGAACCCGTTCCCGGAATAACGGAAGAATATAAACTTTCAAAAGAGTTGATCCCGACCATTCAACTCGATGAAATCAATCAGCTTGCGAAAGAATGGATAACTGACAACAATATGGCCGTTTTGATCACTGCACCGGATAAAGAGGGTGTGACAGTGCCAACAGAAGCGCAGGTTAAGACGATAATCGCCAACTCTAAATCGGCTAAGCTCACGGCTTACGTAGATAAAGTCACCGATGAACCATTGATCAGCAAGGAACCCGAACCGGGAAAAATCACTGACATTCAGAAAAAGGATAACGGTTATGAAGTGTGGAAACTCAGCAATGGCGCCGAAGTGTATGTAAAACCAACCGATTTCAAAAATGATGAAATTCTTTACAAAGCTTATACAACCGGAGGTACATCACTGCTCAGCGACAGCGACGTAGTTATGGCTCAGGTGTTCGATGATGTTGTCAACGAAAGTGGACTGGGGAATTTCACCGGCATTGCACTGGAAAAAAAGCTGACGGGAAAGATCGTTGACCTGAACTGCTTTTTTAATGAATTACGCCAGGGTTTCAACGGAAGTGCAAGTCCGAAGGATTTGGAAACGTTACTCCAGCTTCAATACCTTTATTTCACGCATCCTCATCAGGATAAGGAGGTTTTTGAAAAAGTAATCGATAGCAAAAAGAACCAGGTGAAATTTATGATGGATAATCCAAGGGTAGCCTTCTACGATTCGTTATACAAAGCGGCCACCTCAAATTCACCAAGAACAATCGTCATTCCTACTCAAAAGCAGCTTGACGGTATCAAAGAGGAAGATATTTACAATACATATCGTAATTTCTTCGAACATGTCGACGGATTTAAGTTCTTTTTTGTCGGGAATATTAAAACAGATGAATTAAAGCCACTTGTTGAGAAATACATCGCAAGCCTGCCGGTGAAGAATTCTGAACAAAACTGGAAAGATGTGACCCCTAAATTCCCGGATGGGATAACAAAATTTACCGTGTATAAAGGTCAGGAGCCACAAAGCCAGGTAGCCATTATGATGAAAGGGAAATATGACTATAATTTTGAGAATAACCTGGTCGTGAAAACTTTGGTAAAGATCCTTGACATCAAATTGCGTGAGAAGATTCGTGAAGATGAAAGCGGGACTTATGGAATCGGAGTCTACCCCGATCTCAACAAATATCCGAGACAGGATTATTCCTTTACGATTTCATTCGGATGTTCACCTGATAATATTGATAAACTTGTAAATTCGGTCTTTGATGAACTGAAGAAAATTCAAAAGGATGGACCGACTGATGTTGACCTTAACAAGGCAAAAGAAACCTTTATAAGGGACAGGGAAACCAGCATGAAAGAAAATAAATTCTGGCTTGGTATGCTTGATAACGAAGCCTTTCTTGGTGATAATATCATGACGGAAGACGCTTTTGACAATGCTGTTAAATCGATAACCGCCGGTCAGGTGAAAGAGGCAGCAAACAAATACATTACACTCGATCATTATTTATTTGCTTCGCTTAAGCCGGAGAAAATTGTAAGTTCGGATTCGGAAAAAGCCAATTAATCACAAAAAATCGGCTTAGTTATGAAAGGCAGGCAGATCAGTCCAGATGTGCCTGCCTTTCGTAAAAATGCATTTCCCTGATATAATCATAAACGTTTGGAGGCAGCATGTACCGGATACCTTTCTTTTCAGCGATTGACTTTCGGATAAATGTGGAAGATATTTCCATCTTCGGTGTTTCATAATATTTTTACCGAAGGATGGTTATCATAATCGCTGCCTTGTATTCAGGTCGCTTATAGATATACAACTGATATAGTTCAAGCAATACGGTCGGGGTTTTTCCATTTGTGAAATGTCGGTAACTGATCGCTTCCGGCAAGGAGTCACAAATTTTTTATCCGGATATTTTTCTTCCAGATAGGTCAGTGTATCAATTGTATAAGATGGTTTGCGGCATACTGAACTCGATATCAGTAACCCAAAAGCGAGAATCATCTTCAATGGCAATCCTGACCAATGCCAGCCGGTGGTGATCAGCAACAAGTGATTTTTTTTCTTTAAACGGATTCTGGGGTGAAACAACAAACCAGACTTTTTCGAGATCGGTATTTTCGACAAACCACTCTGCAATGACCAGATGCCCTATGTGGATGGGATTGAAGGAACCGAAGAAGAGGCCGATTTTTTGCGACATGTTGCAGAATTACACGATTTCTGCTGACAAATTTAATCAATTCGTCATTTTAAGATTCATTTCCTGATGAAAATCTTACCGTGAAGAAGCCAGTAAACACATCGATTTATTTTCCTTATAAATGGAAATAATTCCTGAACAGATCTTCCTTTTCTTTCTTCGTCCAGGTTTCGAAGCCCCGTTCTTTCACCTTATCGATCAGGGGCGCCGGCAGAAATGGAGTGATAAGCTCATAGATTGCATCTCCTTCCCAGTGGTGCAGGTCGCCCATCACATCTGTAAGCGGATGGCCGCCTTGGGAAATGGTTTCCCGTGCATCAAAGGTTTTCGATATTTTCTCCTGACGGAACCAGTCAGGTGCATTGCCGGCATATTCACCTCCCGATTCTTTAGTTTCAATGGAATCCTGCCCTACTATTCCTCTAAGCTTATTGACAATGACATCAACCGGTATTTCACCAACTGAAGCTGCCTGTTGCAGAGACGTGACCCTTGCGATCGTTTTTCTCAGTACCGGATTTTTCAATTTTTTGAATGTGGGAGCAATATCTATGAGCACCGGTTCAAGCTCCGGATACGCTTCCAGCAATTCAGATACTTTTGTTTTGGGTGTTATAATAAGTTTGTTTTCCATGATCATTCTGTTTTTCCATAGGATAAAATACGGTGTTCTCCTTCGAGCTTTCTTTTTTCAGTCAGGTCTTGCGAAACTTCAAGCGTACCGATATATTTTCCTTGTTTATCTTTCAGTGCAAAATATTCAATGTGGATAAATTTACCGTCTTTCTGAATCCAGAATGGAGCACTTTCTTCGGCATTGTTACTGAAATCGTTTAAAATTTTCTCAACGATCCCGGCACTCGAAGGCGGATGACACATAAGAACATCCCTGTTAAGAATGGCTCTGTTACGCTGAAAAATCCGTTCTTTTCCCTGTGAAAAATATTTGACTTTATCGTTTCTGTCCACAAAGGTGATGTCAACCGGTAAGGTATTCAGAATGGCGTTAAGTTCTTCCTTCGTAAAGCTTCCGCTGTCGAGATGAATATATCCGTCCCCTCTGTTTTGATGATCGGATTCGTCAATGCCTTCCGGTTTCCAGATAATTTCAGGATCGAACAGACAATACCCGATTTCAAGCGTCTGCCTGTCAATTTCATACCATTCTGCTTCGGTCAGCTTATCCATTGCCATCGGGAAAAGGATTTCCTCTTCTTTCATGGTCATATCGGATACAGCATCTGTCGCAGGTTTCAGAACCATCTGAATCATCGGTACGATTTCATCCGGAGAGACATTTTCGGTAACCTGAAGCACCTCGGTTGCAGCTTTTAAAAATTCTCTTGTCTCATCGTGTTTGCCCCACATTACCTTAGGAGGTCCTGTTATCCCATA
>CAVXTE010000023.1:0-5054 GCA_963764475.1 uncultured Bacteroidales bacterium | reverse complement strand
CCGCTTTCCCATCGCCAAAAACAGGAGGGAAGGAGAGTTTATCGGTAGCCCTGAAATGATGAAATGCATTAATAATGTTTTCCATGTTGGCATCGGTAATAATTCCGGCTTTATTTTCGACAATCTCCACCCATTCGGTTTCAGGCCTAAGAATAATCACAGGTTTTTGAAAATAGTAAGCCTCTTTTTGAACGCCTCCTGAATCGGTCATCACCAATTGGCAATTCTTCTCAAGCACGATGATTTCGAAAAAAGAAGCTGGCGGGATCAGATTTATTCGTGGATTACTTAGTACCGAATCATATAGTTCGGGACTGAGATTTTGTTTCAGTATTTTTGAAGTACGCGGGTGCAACGGCACAACAACATCTGTATCGTAATTTATTGCAATTTCATTTAATGCTTTAAAAATAGCATTCAACCGTTCCGGAATATCGGTATTATTATCACGGTGTATGGTCCCTAAAATAAATTTACCCTTTGAAAGATTATATTTATTCAGAATATCCGATTTCTTTTCAGCTTTTTCAGCAAAATAAAGGCTGTTGTCGTACATAATATCGCCACAGTGAAAAATACCTGGGTTATCCGGGGTAAACGGAGGCTGATTATGCACATTGAATCCTTCCCTGATAAGGTTATTGATCCCTGTTGTTGTGGGTGAAAACAACAATGTGGAAACATGATCACAAATAATCCGGTTTACCTCTTCGGGCATGGATTTGTTGAACGAACGCAATCCGGCTTCAATATGCACTACAGGGATGTGGATCTTTGCAGCAGCTACTGATCCGGCCAGCGTCGAGTTTGTATCACCATACATTACAACAAAATCGGGTTTTTCCATTAACAGGATATCTTCGATCTTTTCGATCATGGCAGCCGTTTGCTTTCCATGACTTGCCGAACCCACTCCCAGATTGTAGTCTGGTTTTGGAACCTCCATTTCATCGAAAAATACCTGCGACATGTTTTCATCGTAATGCTGGCCGGTATGGACAATGGTTTCTTTTATTCTGTCAGAAAAACTGTTTCTGATTGCCCGGCTCAGTGCAGCCGCTTTAATAATTTGCGGCCGCGCCCCAATGATGGTTAATAGATGCTTCATGAATATTACAATTTATAAAACCTGAGTAGAAAGGATAAACAATAAATAGTGAATGGTGATTAGTGAATAGTGATTAGTGAAGTTTAAAAAGAAGTCCTAAAACAGCTTTCATAATTTTTTCCTTTCTTCAATCGCTAATCACTAATCTACCATCATTTCCCTTTTCTATCCAAATTTTTTCTGGCTGTTTCAATACGTTTCATAAAAATTGAAATTAGCTCGTTATTTTCCTTTGTTAAATTATTAATTAGTTCAGCGGGAACATTATAATTACCTCTTACCACAAATTTTAATCCTACCATTGTTTCCCGAAGTTCCTTTAAACAAATTTGAATTTTATGTATAAAGTCGCGTCTCGATTCAGCACCTTGTGCTTCACCATAGTTTAAGGCAACTGAAGTCGAAGATCTTGAAATTTGATCTTTTAAGTTTGAGGTAAACTCATCATGTGAAAGGACTTTGATTAAATCTCTTACCCCCAGCGCAAAATCTATCAGCCTGTTTTCAAGGTTAACTCGTTTATAAAGCGTCTGTTCCTCAAGAACAAAAAAATCCTCATTGCTGAAAGATGTTGTCTTTTTTTCTGTCATTACAAATCAGCTAATATTTGCCTTTTATCTGTACAATTCTTTTCTTTTACTGCGTCAATCACGATTCAATCAAGCTCTAATCGTCAATCACTATTCATCAATCTCTAATCACTAATCTACATCTTCCCTTCGTCTGCAAAACTATAATAATTATTCTCACCAAGGATGATGTGGTCGATGACGGGCAAGTCGAGCATGTCACCGGCATTTTTCAGTTTGTGGGTAAGTTTGATGTCGGCATCGCTGGGTTGCAGGTTTCCCGATGGATGATTATGACACAGAATGACGGAAGTTGCATTGTGCTCGAGGGCAATTTTAAAAATCTTTTTCGGATCGGCAACGGTGCCCGAAAATCCGCCTTCGCTGATCTGTACATCTTTCAGAACTTTGTTCGCTCTGTTCAGCAGAAGGATATAAAAAGCTTCATAATTGCTGTCGCCGAAAATACCGGTAAAATATTCAAATACATCCCGGCTGCTCGTGATCTTTTTCTTTTCAAGTGCTTCGGCTCCTCTTCTTCTCTTGCCAAGTTCCAGTGCCGCAATAATTGAAATCGCTTTAGCGTCGCCAACTCCTTTGAATTTGACCAGGTCCGAAACACTTAGTTTAGATAGTTCGATCAGGTTATCATTCGAACTCCGCAGAATTCGCTTGGCCAGATCGACAGCCGATTCGTTGCGGCTGCCCGATCCCATGAGGATGGCGATCAGTTCAGCATCGCTCAGCGAATGCTTGCCTTTTAGCAAAAGTTTTTCACGCGGTCGGTCACTTTCGGCCCACTCACGGATTGAAAAATATTCTTTTGTTGATTCCATAACTGGTTAGGTTTATTTTGTAGAACGAAGGTAAGAATAAATGAAATACGATTGAAACGGGAGAGAAATACAATAGAAATAAATATAAAAGACTTTGTGCGGGGCGGAGTTTTGAGATGTTTGAACCTGGACGATAGGCTTATCACGGAGATCGGAAACCTGGGAATAATCGCCAACCGTTATAAACTTATAACGAGTTACTAGCGTCCAGTTGCCAGTGACTAGTTACCAGCGACCAGCAAAAAAAAAGGCCTCTATCATTCGATAGAGACCTAAAACCCAAAAGCCATGAAAAAAAATTCTTATAACGTTTTTACTTGTTTTGCAAGTTTCGATTTAAGATTGGCTGCCTTATTTTTATGAATGATATTCTTTTTGACCAGTTTGTCAATAACAGAAACCATTTTCGGATATTTTTCCTCGGCATCTTTTTTATCGGTCAAACTCCTGAAATCCTTAAGTGCATTGCGCATAGTTCGTGCACTATATTTGTTGTTCAATCGTTTTTTTTCGTTCTGCCGAATTCTTTTTAACGATGAAATGTGATTCGCCATATCTTATTGTTTAATTCCCTATAATTTTATAGGGGCTGCAAAAGTAAATATTTTTTTCAAAGTTCAAAATTTTTTGAAAAAATATTACCATCTTTATCAGAACTTCGAAATTTAATGCACTTTTGTTTCACAAAGTATATTCAGAACATAGTAACAATATTATGAAAACAAAAACACAGTTAATTTTTACGATTGTTTTGGTCCTGGTTGGTTGTGCTGGAAATCAGCAAAAAAAAGTAGATACCAGCAATAAGGATTTTACAAAGTATGTCAATCCGTTTATCGGGACTGATGCTCATGGACATACGTTTCCGGGTGCAAGCATGCCCTTTGGTATGGTTCAATTGAGTCCGGATACACGTTTGGAAGGCTGGGACGGCTGTTCGGGTTACCATTATTCCGATTCCATTGTCTATGGATTCAGCCATACACATTTAAGCGGAACCGGTGTACCCGATTATTGTGACATTCTTATAATGCCTACAACGGGTGATGTCAAACTCGAAAATGGTGCAAAAAATCCTGATGAAGGATATGCTTCGAGATTCAGCCATTCAAATGAAAAAGCTTTACCGGGATTTTATTCAACCCATCTTGATGACTATAAAATTAATGTTGAACTCACTGCGAGCAAAAGAGTCGGTTTTCATAAATATACTTTTCCGGGAGGTGACACGGCAAACGTCATTATCGATCTCACTCACAGGGATAAAGTAATCGGTTCTGAAATAAAAATTGTGAATGATACTCAAATAGAAGGGTACAGACGATCGACCGGCTGGGCAAATGATCAGGTGGTCTATTTTGTGGCTGAGTTTTCTAAACCTTTTCAGAAATACGGGATCGAGAGCAATGGTAAACTCATAGCGGGTAAAGATGCGTCGGGGGATGCCATAAAAGCTTTCGTAAGATTTGACAATCAAAAAGACGAAGAAATTCTGGTTAAAGTCGGTATTTCTGCTGTCAGCACAGAAGGGGCTCGCAAAAACTTAAACGGAGAAATTCCGGGATGGGATTTTGAGCAAGTTAAAAACGATGCACATGATGTATGGAATAATGAACTCGGTAAAATTGCAGTAGAAGGTGGTTCGGATCAGGAAAAAACTACTTTTTACACAGCACTTTACCATGCGTTTCTCGTGCCTAACCTTTTTATGGATATCGATGGCCAGTACCGGGGCAGGGATTTCAAAATCCATAAGGCGGAAGGATTTGACTACTATACAGTATTTTCGCTTTGGGATACCTTTAGAGGTGAGCATCCTTTGTTTACGATGACCCAGCAAAAAAGAACCGTTGATTTCATAAAAACGATGATCGCTCAGTACGAACAGGGAGGACGATTGCCTGTTTGGGAATTGGCTGCGAATGAGACGGAGTGCATGATCGGATACCATTCTATTCCTGTTATTGTAGATGCCTACATGAAAGGCATCCGCGATTTTGATGCTGAAAAAGCTTTCGAAGCCATGAAACACAGCGCCGAAATGGATCATTTCGGGTTGAAATCCTACAAAACATACGGTTACATCCCGGCAGAGGATGAAGCAGAATCGGTTTCTAAAACTCTTGAATATGCGTATGATGACTGGTGTATTGCCATCATGGCAAAAGCAATGGGCAAAGATGAAGAATATAAAAGGTTTATGGATCGCGCACAATCATATAAAAATATCTTTGACCCTTCCACAGGATTTATGCGGGCGAAGATGAACAACATGTGGTTCTCGCCCTTTGATTCGCGGGAAGTGAATTTCAATTATACGGAAGCCAATGCCTGGCAGTACAGTTTTTTTGTTCCGCAGGATATTGAAGGATTAATGCAAATGATGGGAGGCAAAGAGAAATTCGCCGAAAAGCTTGATACACTGTTTAGTGCAAGTTCTGAAACAACCGGTCGGGATCAATCAGATATTACAGGGATGATCGGTCAGTATGCACATGGTAATGAACCCAGTCATCATATGGCTTACCTTTATGATTATGC
>CAVXTE010000022.1:0-8415 GCA_963764475.1 uncultured Bacteroidales bacterium | reverse complement strand
GTCTATAAAACGATTTAAATTCGATACAAATTGAAATCTTATTCTTTTTTTAGAAAAAGGATACGGTTTTATTGGCCACCACATATTTTCATTAGAATCTTTCAAGGGAGTCGGAAAAGATTTGTATAATGACATTAAAAATTCAGGTGACTCTGGAACATCGAAAACATACGCCACGCTCAAAACCTCATTGTTAATTTGGGCAGCGTGAGAGCGTAGCATGTAATCTTTCCTTGCTCTTTGAACACCTACAGTAAGGAAATAAACTGGAACTGGTAACGATAATAATGGACCAGATTTTGGAATCGCTTGAATACCTGAATGAGAAACGGACGTGACCTTGAAATTTCGATCCTTCAACCAGGTTCTAAGAAGGATCAATCTACGACCAAATTCTTTTTGAACTTTTTGGTTTTCATCAATTGTCCTGTCTTCGAATAGCTTTGACCAATTCCGGTCTAAGGATGAAGGTGCAAACCCGATAGCGCCCATATAGTCGAGAAAAAATGAGCGCATCATTTCCGGTCCAATACAATCCACATTTGGTCTTGGCAATACATTATAAAGATTCGTCCAGAAATAATGGGGAGCTTTATCAGGCCTTTTGTAACGGGGTTCCTTTAAAACTGAACCAGGAATTTCGAGCAACCGTTTTGAAAACAGTGCGACATATGTTTTGTTTTCAGGATTTGAATTGATCTTTAAATATCTTTGCAATTGATCTGGTTGTAAGCACGCATCAACCTTACACTCGATTATTAATATTGAACCAGATTCAAGTCTAATTACAATATCCGGTCTTCCCTGATCTGTAATCTGTTGAGTTTCTATGGATACCGGTTTTTCAAAATCTCTATTCAGAATTAAACGACAGAAACTTTCTAACGCTTCGTTATCTGTGCTCATGTAAAAAGAGAGAATATTTGTAAAATCATCTTCCCACCCAGTTCCAACACCGGTATTCCCTCTGCCATTTCTGATTTTTCTTGGTTGTATTTTTTCGTGGTGTTCTATGAACAAATTATAGGGCATTTAAATAATCCGATCGAACTTATTTTTAAAATCAGGATTTCTTAACAATGATTCACAAGCTTCGAACGTCCCGCCATCAAGCAGCTCGACTTTATAATAACCGACGCCCATAGATTCCATAGCAATTAGTTTTTTGACTTTTCCTGACAACTTTTCTTGGAAATCAAAATACTTTGGGAAAAAGTTGATAATATCATTAGCACGCTTTTTATTATCTGAATAAACACCTCCATAAGGCAATCTGAACGAAACCCTTTTCCAAGAATCAACGATTGAGTAATAAAAGGCGTAACTATTTGCGCCATACCCCCAAAAACCAACGAGAAAATAACCCATTGGCGTTGAATCAATAAATTCATCAAAAGACGGATCTAATAAATATGGATTTTCAGCTGCAGACTTAGAGCCAAACAATACTGAATTATCAAAATTTCCCTCAATAGGTATGAGGTTTTTCTCGAGAGGAAGGATTTGTTCAATAGGAACGCCAAAGGCATCTTTGAAAGCAGATCTGAGTTTTTTCATTCGGATATTTATTACGCGTTGCTATTTCGTCTTATCGTTTCACATTTTAAAGAATTATAACGTTTACCAATTTTCTTTATTTCGTCCTTTACATCCTTTACTAACCATTCCGGCCTAATGACTTTAGCGTCTTTTCCAAAAGACATCACCCATGAGAAGCAATTCTGGTTTCGAAGAAGCGCTAAATTTAAGAACTGTTTTTCCATTTTTCTTGTGAATCGATTGTCCCGGGCTCCATATCCGCTCGGCCACATATTTTGCAAAATATCCCTTGAATTCAATCTCGACATCGATGGCATTTTCTTTGATCACGCCAAAGTTCTGTTTGAAAACCTTGTCGAAATCATAATTAACTGGAAACTCAAATGAGCGCCCAGTGATCTCTATTTTCTGTATTCGGTGAATCGCCAGCAGTGGATTAAATTTTGGCGTTTTATAGGCTCTGCCAGGTGCTTTTGCCAGATGAGCATGCAAATATACAGAGTCCTTGTGGGAAAACAATCTTAAGCGGTTTAATGTAAAATCGCTTGGCACTGTTCGCTAAAATTGATTTGTAGGTGACCTTACAAACCTTTCGCTCATTCATGGCATCGATTATGGTGCGCATTGTTTCCTGGTGCGGCGTATAATCGATGCTGCCCGACTGAAAAGAATCGAAATGCTGTGAAGCCCCGAGTCTTTTCTGTGGACAGAGCTGCCTGGTTCTTTTCAATTGCCCTTGAAGCCTCTTCAAACATCTCTTTTCCGACAAGGTGCTCGGCAAATGTCTTGCACAGGCAAAGGGCGTTTATTTCAGATTCGGTCATATTCAACGACATGATTACCGTTTCTGAGGCGCTTTATCTGATAGTACCTGCGTTTTCCTTCCAGGAATTCCTCTATTTCAACCCCATAAGAACGCCGGATATCATCCACCAAACGCAACACGGTCTGTTTGGAACAATTCAGCATGCGCGAGAGTTCGATCAGGGAATGGCTCCGCTGAGTGAAAAGGAGCTTGGCGAAGAGGCTGATCAGCTTTTGACCGTAACTGCTGTAATAGTCCCTTTTCTCAGGCATTAAATTTCCGCAGAGATGAATTTCAATTTTCGTTCCGCAATATGGAACATAGGTTGGTTATAATGACCATTAAAGATCGAAACGGATAAAATCATAGAGATTAAATCATTAATAATTATCGGCAGTTCAACAAAGAGACTTTAGATCGCAGATACAACAATCTCAAACAGGGTGCCGCTGATGGACAGAAAATCGAGACTACCCGGACCAACTTGCATATTCTGTCAAAAAACCATCGATGAAGTCGGCGGGCGTCGACTTGTTCAGACAACAAAGGGAATTGGATATGGCGTATATGACAGACAGATAGGAGGGGGCAGTAAGGATCGTCCATTTAGAAGCATTAAATTTCCCGATGCAGATTCAAAATATCTGGTTGTATGGGGGGAATCATGGACGACTGAAAGTATGCAGCGGGCATTGAAAACACTGCAAGATGGGAAAATACCCTGGTTTTGTCAAAAATGCGGCTATAGGCAATGCTCTGTGTGTGGCGAGCCGATCAACTATCCAGTAGCTTCGGATGTTATTTATGACGATGGACACATCTATCATTGCATGATCATTCCGGCCGATTTGGGTTGTATCAATCCGAATTGCGTAAAATACAGAGACATGAATAAAAGTTTTACATAGACACATAACCCTTTAATTATTTGCGGTATTTCAACAGAAAAATTTTAAAGGGGCTTGATCATGATATTTCCGTCACTTGAAACCAGCATCAGCACCAATGGCATCCACATGGATTCTGATAAAAACGATCTTTATGTATTGCGGAAATGTATCGTCTGGCTGCAGCGGCACATCCTGCGTTATCCGTGTTTTGACACCGAAACGATGAAATTGGCTTGCTGGATTTTAGGTGAGGAAATGCAGGAACTCGGAAATTACCTGCTGTCACAGATGAATAAAAATAAAAGGGCAAGGTTTGAAGAGGAGCTTTCCGAATCAGAATTGAATCCGGATGATTATGCCCCGGAAATAGCCAAGATGCTCCGTGAGTCACCATCCATTAATAAACTCAAATTCACCAGATATGCAGCCGGATTGATGGACAAAAAACGGGCCAGTCTGAAATATCACGGGAAATCTGAAATCGAGAAAAATATCATGGCCCTTAGAAAATTGTTTGACCTTAGCGACAGGGAGACAGAGCTGTGCACATTTTTCTTTATTGCCAATGCCTACTCCTATGCTGAGGATTATTTCCTAACCCACATGGAATGCCAAAAGTTTGCCGGACAAAAATATTTGGCCAATATGCTCGGATTCAGTAAAAAGGAGCTTCATGCAATTGTTTACGGCAAGCTCCAACGTGCCGGATTATGTGAAGTCGACAAATGGGGAATCAGTGCCGAAGATGATTTTCTGAATTTGATCCAGAACCCGTCAGATGAAAATTTGTCGAATAAATTTTTTGTCACCGTCCCGAAGGGCACTGTTCCACTCAAAGATTATCTCATTGGAAAAGACCTCACGGATCACATGCTTGAGCTTTTAAAGAGCAAGTCCGAATCACCCACCCATATCCTTTTGTACGGACCACCTGGAACCGGAAAAACAAGTTTTGCACACAGTCTGTTAGATCAGCTAAAGGTGCCCTCGTATGAAATCGTCCAGGATAATGAAAATACGACGAAACACAGACGGGCTGCCATTATTGCCTGTTTGAATATGACAAATTTTGATCAGGGCTCCATTGTGCTGGTGGACGAAGCCGACAACCTGCTCAATACCCAAAGCTCGTGGTTTATGAGAGGAGAAACACAGGACAAGGGCTGGCTCAACCAGCTTCTCGATGAGCCGGGGACACGGATGATCTGGATTACAAACCGGATAGATTCCATCGAAGATTCCGTATTGCGTCGATTTGCGTTTAGTCTACCTTTCAAATCATTTAATCGACGTCAACGGGTTCTGCTATGGGACAGCATCCTGCGGAAAAACAGGTGCAAAAGATATTTCAGCCGTGTTGACATTGAGGATTTTGCTAAAAGCTATGATGTCAGTGCCGGTGTTATTGATCTTGCCGTAAGAAAAGCTATAGAGGGCAACACTTCATCAAAATCCCATTTTATGGGCACTATAAAAATGGCCCTGGAATCTTATGAAACTCTTGTCAACAAAGGGGAGAAACCGACAGGCAGGAATGAGATCGAAAAAAACTATTGCCTTGATGGTTTAAATATCGACGGGGATCTTAATGCAATGTTCAACCAACTTGAAGCTTTCGATGCCCATCTGAGAAATGATGAGAAGCATCAAATTATGAATATGAATCTATTGTTTTATGGGCCATCCGGCACCGGTAAAAGTGAATTGGCCAGATACATTGCCAACCGGCTTGACCGTAAAATAATCTGCAAACGGATCAGTGACCTGCAAAGCATGTACGTGGGGCAAGGAGAGAAAAATATTAAGCGTGCTTTTCAGGAAGCAGAATCCGAGGAAGCCGTATTGATCATCGACGAAGCTGATTCGTTGTTGTTTAGCCGTAACAGGGCAAGGCATTCCTGGGAGATCAGCTTCACCAATGAGTTTTTAACCCAGATGGAAAGATTCAGGGGCATCCTTGTCTGCACCACCAACCGATTAGATGATCTTGATTCGGCATCACTTCGTAGGTTCAATCACAAGATCGGATTTGATTATCTGACTGCGGAAGGCAATCTGCTTTTTTATGATCTATTTCTGAAGCCCTTATCCTTTGATCAATTAGACCCTGTATTGAGAGAGGAGTTAGAAGCGAATTGAAAACTTGGCCCCCGGAGATTTTAAATTGGTGCGAGATCGGTATTCGTTTCATCCTCGAAGCGATGTAAACCATGCTATGCTGATTGATGCCCTGAAAAATGAGACGAAACTCAAAACAGATCTGAGTCAGGGTAAACGGATTGGTTTTTAGTTTTGGTTATGATTATCCTTTTTACAAAGAACCATTTAATCCTGCTCAAAGTTAAAATTTACGAAGGTGTATCCACTTCCGGATTGAGAAAAAGTCATGCTCGATTCTTTGTCCTTTAACAACGATGATGTTTTTACGATTTCTTTAATTTCATCTTCGGATAAACCCTTAACATCATCGTCTTCAAATATTATGCTTTCAGATCGTATACCATCCCAGTTCCAAATCTGATACAGAACATCGTATTTATCTATTTTTGTTATTTTGTAGAATAAAATATCAGTATCAGGATCAATCGGAACATTTTTAAACTTATCACTCACGTCAATCCCCTTAGAAACATTCACGCAGAGTTCAGGTGTCACAAACACGACTTTAATTTTGCAATAAATTGATTTTCAACCATGTAAGGAATAAACAGCTGATACCGGGCTCTTGTTATGGCCACATAAATAAGCCGCTCTATCTGTTCCACGGACCAGTTGTGAGGTTCCAAAAAATCCAGTCCCAGTAAAAACACCGCCGAATAATCCAGCCCCTTTACGCTGTGAATAGTTGAAATGGTCACGCTGTTCGTTGTGATGTCATGGGTTTTCTTGGAGCGGTAATTCTCGGATACCCACCGGCTCAATATGCCCTTTGATTCCATCGCCGATTCGATCATTTCAGGCAGAGGTGTTTTGAGATTTTTCCCTGGATTTTTCATCGCGTAGAGCACGGCAATCTCGGAATAAGGGCATTGGTCAGTTTCGACAATCTCCTTTGTTTTGGTCACGGCATATTCAACGATTTCATCGAAGCTTTTAAACTGGCATATTTCCGGTTTTGGACCCGAAAAATCAAAAAAATCAGGAAAGAGCTCTTTCTGTTTCCCTTTGTCACTCTTATCTTTATCTGGCTTCAACCGACTCGATGAAACTGTTCGCAAATTTGGTAATTTCCCGAGTGTTCCGATAGACACAGGATATGTTGTGAATCCGTCCGCGGGCCTGGATGCCGAGATCTTTCCAAGATGTGCGCCGCTTGTATATATTCTGGTTTTCGTCCAGCGATATGGTGAGATTGTTGGTCTTTTTGTTCAAAAGGGCGACGAGCACTCTGTACATGTCATCGGATAAATCCTGGCCCTCATCAACAAGGATGGCATCATATGTCTTGCCGTAGCTCTCAGCTTTTTCAAGGGCTTCCTGGACAATGATATCGTAATAGTCCGGCTCCTCGTTTTCATAAGCGAGATCCTGGCCGATGATTTCCGAACAAAGCTCGAAAAAATGCTTGACCGTAACGCCGCCCTCTCCTAACGGCACCTGCTTATTGGATAGAAGCCGCTTTATGTAATTCGTCAGGGTGATGTTGTAACAAACAAAGAGGATGTTCTTTATGTCCGGATTGTATTTCTTTAAGAACGCGGCCTTGTGAACGAGGATAAGGGTCTTACCGCTCCCCGATGGTCCAATGATGATCCTGTGGCCACCATCGAATTTTCGCGCCAGAACCTCCTGGTGGTGATCCAAGCCTTCAAGCCGATTGATACGCTTTGGATAAATTTCCTCAGTACCGCGCTCCGGCAGTTCAATTTTAACAGTCGGGAAAATAAGCCGCTTTAGATGATCAAGTTCCCTGTCTTTTAGGGTGAAATTAAATTTTGCCTGAAGCTTGTTCTGAATGGTGTTTATGAAACAGTGCCCGGAGGTGTCACAGCAGATCTCGGAATCCGGATGAAGATCATCCCAGAAAAACGCCAGCTCTGTTGGAATGATTCTGTCAAAACCCTTTTTGATGTAATCGAGTTTATTAATATTCGGGAAAACCACGGCGGAACCAAAGGGTATCTTAGGTTTGCCGACAAAAGCTGGATCGTTTGATAAGAGCTGACCGTCCTTTGTTATCCTATTCATCAAATCGTGCTGGTATCCACGGGCCTGTTGGAGGGGGTTCTCGCATTTTTTTATTATTTTGCCGAACTGTACCGTGAATTTATGCGGATCGGCTTCCAGTATTTGATTTATGCTCCAATCTTTAACCTCGAACACCACGATTCCGGCACCGCTGCTGAAAAGCAGGAAATCTGGCTCCTTTCCGTCGATATCGGGCGTGTACCAAGCGATGTGTTTTGAATCCGGTTTACCAACCGCCTGCAAAAAATGATAAAATTGTTTTTCGCCTGGAGTTTTGAACTGGTCCACATCAGCCGGTATCATCAACGCCATTCGACACCTCGTCAGTGAATTTCAGTTATGACTCGTTAATCTTCCTCCGCAATTTCCCGCGAGCACTTGAACGTGACCACCCTCCGCGGTCTCAGCATCATCGAATCTCCTGTCGCAGGATTCCTGCCCTTCCGCTCCTTTTTTTCATTCACACAGAATTTTCCGAACCCGCTGACAAGGACGTCCTCCCCGGATGCCAGGGTCGATTTGATGGTTTCGATGAGCTGCTCGACCAGTTCGGTGCTCTTTTTCTGGGGAATCCGAGCTGCTGGTGGACCGATTCGATGATGTCTGCCTTGGTCAGGGCCATTTTGGGTGTCCTTTGAGGGTGAGATGGTTGGAATTTATTGAATTTGTTAAGGATACTGGATTTGGAGGGAATTGTCAATGAATTTAGATGGTTTTCAGTAGTATCTACTTATATCATCGCTTTCTTCGACTACCGAGCTGTCCTTGTTTTTGCGTTTAATCGTGCGCAGATACATGCCTATGTATAAAGCTTTACAACATAAAGTATGAAATTAATTGTAAATATGTGTGCCTATGTTTTTGACGTTTATAAACCAGGTATGAGTGTGAAAATCAGCCAGTTACAAGGATTGAGAAGTAAAATTATGCCTATGACTGTCGAATTTGAATTATAGTGAAAGGAATTTCAGTATATTAAAAAGTGGAGGCAAT
>CAVXTE010000021.1:0-8798 GCA_963764475.1 uncultured Bacteroidales bacterium | reverse complement strand
TCTTTTTGAACCTTTTGGTTTTCATCAATTGTCCTGTCTTCGAATAGCTTTGACCAATTCCGGTCTAAGGATGAAGGTGCAAACCCTATAGCGCCCAGATAGTCGAGAAAAAATGAGCGCATAAGTTCCGGTCCAATACAATCCACATTTGGTCTTGGCAATACATTATAAAGATTCGTCCAGAAATAATGGGGAGCTTTATCAGGTCTTTTGTAGCGGGGTTCCTTTAAGACGGAGCCAGGAATTTCAAGCAACCGTTTTGAAAACAGTGCGACATAGGTTTTATTTTCAGGATTTGAATTGATCTTTAAATATCTTTGCAATTGATCTGGTTGTAAGCACGCATCAACCTTGCATTCGATTATTAATATTGAACCAGATTCAAGTGTAATTACAATATCCGGTCTTCCCTGACTTGTGATTTGCTGAGTTTCTATGGATACCGGTTTTTCAAAATCTCTGATTCAGAATTAAACGGCAGAAATTTTCTAACGCCTCGTTATCTGTGCTCATGTAAAAAGAGAGAATATTTGTAAAATCATCTTCCCACCCAGTTCCAACACCGGTATTCCCTCTGCCATTTCTGATTTTTCTTGGTTGTATTTTTTCGTGGTGTTCTATGAAGAAATTATAGGGCATTTAAACAATCCGATCGAATTTTTTCTCAAAATCAGGATTTCTTAACAATGATTCACAAACTTCGAACGTACTGCCATCAGGCAGTACGACTTTATAATAACCGTCGCCCATAGATTCCATAGCGATCAGCTTTTTGACTCTCCCTGACAACTTTTCTTGGAAATCGAAATATTTAGGGAAAAATTTGAGAATATCATTAGCAAGCTTTTTGTTATCTGAATACACACCGCCATAGGGCAATCTGAACCAAACCCTTTTCCAGGAACTCACGATTGAGTAATAAAAAGCGTAACTGTTTGCACCATATCCCCAAAACCCAACGAGAAAATAACCGACTGGAATCGATTCAATAAATTCCTTAAAAGGCGGATCTAATAAATTCGGATTTTCAGCTGCGGATTTAGAGCCAAACAATACTGCATCGTCAGGATTTCCCTCAATTGGGATGAGGTTTTTCTCAAGAGGAAGGATTCTGTTCAATAGGAACACCAAAAGCATCTTTAAAAGCGGATTTGAGTTTTTTCATTCGGATATTTATTACGCGTTGCTATTTCGTCTTATCGTTTCACATTTTAAAGAATTATAACGTTTACCAATTTTCTTTATTTCGTCCTTTACATCTTTTACTAACCATTCCGGTCTTATTACCTTCGCGTCTTTTCCAAAGGACAAAATCCATGACAACAATTCTGGTTTCGAAGATGCGCTAAATTTAAGAACTGTTTTCCCATTTTTCTTGTGAATCGATTGTCCCGGGCTCCATATCCGCTCGGCCACATATTTTGAAAAATATCCCTTGAATTCGATCTTCGACATCGATGGCATTTTTCTTGATCACACCAAAATTTTGTTTGAAAATCTTGTCGAAATCATAATTGACGGGAAACTCAAATGAGCGCTCAGTGATCTCTATCTTTTGTATTCGGTGAATCGCCAGCAGGGGATTAAATTTTGGCGTTTTATAGGCTCTACCAGGTGCTTTTGCCAGATGAGCATGCAAATATACGGAGTCCTTGTGGGAAAAGATTTTAAGCGGTTTAATGTAAAATCGCTTGGCCCTGTTCGCTAAAATGGATTTATAGGTGACCTTGCAAACCTTTCGCTCATTCATGGCATCGATTATGGTGCGCATTGTTTCCTGATGCGGCGTATAATCGATGCTGCCCGACTGAAATGAATCGAAATGCTGGAATGCCCCGAGTTTTCTGCGGACAAAGCTGCCTGATTTTTTTCTATTGCCCTTGAGGCCTCTTCAAACATTTCCTTTCCGACAAGGTGCTCGGCAAATGTCTTGCACAGGCAAAGGGCGTTTATTTCAGATTCTGTCATATTCAGCGACATGTTACCGTTTCTGATGCGCTTTATCTGATAAAACCTGCGTTTTCCTTCCAGAAATTCCTCTATTTCAACCCCGTAAGAACGCCGGATATCATCCACCAACCTCAAGACGGTCTGCTTGGAACAATTCAGCATGCGCGACAGCTCGATCAGGGAATGGCTCCGCTGGGTGAAAAGGAGCTTGGCGAAGAGGCTGATCAGCTTTTGACCGTAACTGCTGTAATAGTCCCTTTTCTCAGGCATTAAATTTCCGCAGAAATGAATTTCAATTTTCGTTCCGCAATATGGAACATAGGTTGGTTATAATGACCATTAAAGATCGAAACGGATAAAATCATAGAGATTAAATCATTAATAATTATCGGCATTTCAGCAAAAAGACTTTAGATCGCAGATACAACAATCTCAAAACAGGGTGCCGCTGATGGATAGAAAATCGAGACTACCCGGACCAACTTGCATATTCTGTCAAAAAACCATCGATGAAGTCGGCGGGCGTCGACTTGTTCAGACAACAAAGGGAATTGGATATGGCGTATATGACAGGCAGATAGGAGGGGGCAGTAAGGATCGTCCATTTCGAAGCATTAAATTCCCCGATGCAGATTCAAAATACCTGGTTGTATGGGGGGAATCATGGACGACTGAAAGTATGCAGCGGGCATTGAAAACACTGCAAGATGGGAAAATACCCTGGTTTTGTCAAAAATGCGGCTATAGGCAATGCTCTGTGTGTGGCGAGCCGATCAACTATCCAGTAGCTTCGGATGTTATTTATGACGATGGACACATCTATCACTGCATGATCATTCCGGCCGATTTGGGTTGTATCAATCCGAATTGCGTAAAATACAGAGACATGAATAAAAGTTTTACATAGACAGCATAACCCTTTAATTATTCGCGGTATTTCAACAGAAAAATTTTAAAGGGGCTTGATCATGATATTTCCATCACTTGAAACCAGCATCAGCACCAATGGTATCCACATGGATTCTGATAAAAACGATCTTTATGTATTGCGGAAATGTATCGTCTGGCTGCAGCGGCACATCCTGCGTTATCCGTGTTTTGACACCGAAACGATGAAATTGGCATGCTGGATTTTAGGTGAGGAAATGCAGGAGCTCGGAAATTACCTGCTGTCACAGGTGAATAAAAATAAAAGGGCAAGGTTTGAAGAGGAGCTTTCCGAATCAGAATTGAATCCGGATGATTATGCCCCGGAAATTGCCAAGATTATTCGTGAGTCACCATCCATTAATAAACTCAAATTCACCAGATATGCAGCCAGATTGATGGACAAAAAACGGGCCAGTCTGAAATATCACGGTAAATCTGAAATCGAAAAAAATATCATGGCCCTGACAAAACTGTTCGGATTGAATGACACGGAGACAGAGCTTTGCACATTTTTCTTTATTGCAAATGTCTACTCCTATGCTGAGGACTATTTTTTAACTCACATGGAATGCCAAAAGTTTGCCGGACAAAAATATTTGGCCAACATGCTCGGATTCAGTAAAAAGGAGCTTCATTCAATTGCATACGGCAAGCTCCAACGTGTCGGGTTATGTGAAGTCGACAAATGGGGAATAAGTGCCGAAGATGATTTTCTGAGTTTGATCCAGAACCCCTCTGATGAAAATTTATCGAATAAATTTTTTATCAACGTCCCGAAGGGCACTGTTCCACTCAAAGATTATCTCATTGGAAAAGACCTCACGGATCAAATGATGGAGCTCTTAAAGAACAAATCCGAATCACCCACCCATATCCTTTTTTACGGACCTCCTGGAACCGGGAAAACAAGTTTTGCACACAGCTTGTTGGATCAGCTAAAGGTGTCCTCGTTTGAGATTGTCCAGGATAATGAAAATACAACAAAACACAGACGAGCTGCCATTATTGCCTGTTTGAATATGACAAATTTTGATCAGGGCTCTATTGTGTTGGTAGATGAAGCGGACAACCTGCTCAATACCCAAAGCTCTTGGTTTATGAGAGGAGAAACACAGGACAAGGGCTGGCTCAACCAGCTTCTCGATGAGCCGGGGACACGGATAATCTGGATTACAAACCGGATAGATTCGATAGAAGATTCCGTATTACGTCGGTTTGCGTTCAGCCTCCATTTCAAATCATTCAACCGACGTCAACGGATTCAGATTTGGGACAGCATCCTTCGGAAAAACAGGTGCAAAAGATATTTGAGTCGTTCCGATGTTGAGAATTTTGCTAAAAGCTACGATGTCAGTGCAGGGGTTATTGATCTTGCCGTAAAAAAAGCTATAGAGGGCAACACTTCATCAAAATCCCGTTTTATGAGCACTGTAAAAATGGTCCTTGAATCTTATGAAACCCTTGCCAACAAAGGGGAAAAACCGACAGACCGGGATGAGATCGAAAAAAACTATTGCCTTGATGGTTTGAATCTCGATGGGGATATCGATGCTATGTTGAACCAGCTTGAGGCCTTTGATGTCCATCTCAGAAATGATGAAAGGCATCAGATATTAAACATGAACCTATTGTTCTATGGGCCATCTGGCACCGGCAAAAGTGAATTGGCCAGATATATTGCGAACCGATCTTGACCGTAAAATAATCTGCAAACGGATCAGTGATCTGCAAAGCATGTACGTGGGGCAAGGGGAGAAAAATATCAAACGTGCCTTTCAGGAAGCCGAATCCGAGGATGCCGTATTAATCATCGACGAAGCTGATTCGTTGTTATTTAGCCGAGACAAAGCAAGACATTCCTGGGAGATCAGCTTCACGAACGAATTTTTAACCCAGATGGAAAGATTCAGGGGCATCCTTGTCTGCACCACCAATCGATTAGATGATCTTGATTCGGCATCCCTCCGGAGGTTCAATCATAAAATCGGGTTTGACTATCTGACTGCGGAAGGTAATCTGCTTTTTTATGACCTATTCCTGAAGCCCCTATCCCCTGGTAAATTAGACCCTGTGTTAAGAAAGGAGTTAGAGCGAACTGAAAACTTGGCCCCCGGAGATTTTAAATTGGTGCGGGATCGGTATTCGTTTCATCCTCATAGCGATATAAATCATGCCATGCTAATTGATGCCCTGAAAAACGAGACGAAACTCAAAACAGATTTGAGTCAGGGTAAACGGATTGGTTTTTAGAATTGGTTTAAAACATCATATTGAACATTTTTATGAGCAAATTTGAGTATAGAAAATATGCAAGCGTCGGCGAATCAAACCCATACAAATCGATTGTTATTTAATATTTTTTCACCTTCCCATTGGTAAGCGGTAAGCAAGCCTTTTTTTGCTACGCTATAATCGAGGCAGCAAACGTGATCTGACTGGACTTGAGGCGGGTAAGAATTGACTGGATCTATCCAATAGTGACCAAAAAATACAGGAACATCATCTCTATATACAGGCAATAGATCAGCATATGTCGATGGAATATTATGCCTTGCGATATCATTTGAATCAACTTTAGGGAAAACCATCTCTTCAAATGTTTTTCCTTTTGCTGAATTCCACCAATTTATTCGAATCCTATTGCGCGAATGGCCATCCTTATCAGGGAAAGAACCAGCGTCCTCGGGTAACTGGATTTCCACACCCTTCAATAACATTTCGATAGCATCGAACTCATCATTCCCCTTTAGTGCTGATTTTTGCAGAAAAGTCTCGTTCAACTTTAGATCCCCAGATGTCCACTCTTCAATTTTATTTATTTCCGAGGGAATCCAAGATGCGTGGACAACACGGATATCACCAAGATCAAGAAAAAGCGGCAGGGTCATAAACCAGGCCAAATAATTTTCCCATTCCTCTTGATTATTTTTAAACTGGCGAAGGGTTTCTGAATGCTGTTTGATGTTTTTTTCGCTATGTGGTCGCAGCCAAGAGTCTCTATGTCCGTCTTTTAACGTATGAAAGCAAAGAGCATTGTATTCGTGATTGCCCAATACAGCGTATGCAGCATCATTATCGACCATGGCTTTAACAATCGATAACGTCTCTCTAATTTTCGGTCCGCGATCAATAAAATCTCCGACAAATATTGCCTTTCTCTTGGGGTCGGGATGCCTGTAGGTGCCATTACGCTTACTATAGCGTAACTTTTCAAGTAATTGTACCAATTGGTCAGCGTAACCGTGGATGTCACCAACAATATCAAATTTTAACTGATTCACCATGTCAATGATTTAACCATTTTTTCCCCTTATCAAAATACTAAAATTATCAGATCCTTTTTTGTATTTTGTCCGAATTATAAAGATCAGTCCATTTCAAAGTTAAAATTTACGAAGGTATATCCACTTCCGGATTGAGAAAATGTCATGCGTCGATTCTTTGTCCTTTAACAACGAAGATGTTTTTACAATTTCTTTAATTTCATCTTCGGATAAACCTTTAACATCATCGTCTTCAAATATTATGCTTTCAGATCGTGTACCATCCCAGCTCCATAATCTGATACAGAACTTCATATTTATCCAATTTTTTAATCGTTGTAGAATAATATCCTCGTGTCATCATCAATCGGCACATTTTTAAACTTATCGCTCACGTGTAATCCTCCTTAGGATCTTTCACGCAGGATTCAGGTGTCACAAACACGACTTTAATTTTGAGATAAATTGGTTTTCAACCATGTAAGGAATAAACAGCTGATACCGGGCTCTTGTTATGGCCACATAAATAAGCCGCTCTATCTGTTCCACGGACCAGTTGTGTGGTTCCAAAAAATCAAGTCCCAACAAAAACACCGCCGAATAATCCAGCCCCTTTACGCTGTGAATGGTTGAAATGGTCACGCTGTTCGTTGTGATATCATGGGTTTTCTTGGAGCGGTAATTCTCGGATACCCACCGGCTCAATATTCCCTTTGATTCCATCGCCGATTCGATCATTTCAGGCAGCGGTGTTTTGAGATTTTTCCCGGGATTTTTCATCGCATAGAGCACGGCAATCTCGGAATAAGGGCATTGGTCAGTTTCGGCAATCTCCTTTGTTTTGCTCACGGCATATTCGACGATTTCATCGAAGCTTTTAAACTGGCATATTTCCGGCTTTGGACCCGAAAAATCAAAAAAATCAGGAAAGAGCTCTTTCTGTTTCCCTTTGCCGCTCTGATCTTTGTCTGGTTCAACCGACTGGATGAATCTGTTAGCAAAGCTGGTAATCTCCCGAGTGTTCCGATAGACACAGGATATGTTGTGAATCCGTCCGCGGGCCTGGATGCCGAGATCTTTCCAAGATGTGCGCCGCTTGTATATATTCTGGTTTTCGTCCAGCGATATGGTGAGATTGTTGGTCTTTTTGTTCAAAAGGGCGACGAGCACTCTGTACATGTCATCGGATAAATCCTGTCCCTCGTCCACCAGGATGGCATCGTATGTCCTGCCGCAGTTTTCAGCTTTTTCCAGGGCTTCCTGGACGATGATATCGTAATAGTCCGGCTCCTCTTTTTCATAAGCGAGATCCTGCCCGATGATTTCCGAACAAAGCTCGAAAAAATGCTTGACCGTAACGCCATCCTCCCCTAATGGCACCTGCTTGTTGGACAGCAGCCGCTTTATGTAATTCGTCAGGGTGATGTTGTAACAAACAAAGAGGATGTTCTTTATGTCCGGGTTGTATTTCTTTAAGAACGCGGCCTTGTGAACGAGGATAAGGGTCTTACCGCTCCCCGATGGTCCTGTGATGATCCTGTGGCCACCATCGAATTTTCGCGCCAGAACCTCCTGGTGGTGATCCAGGCCTTCAAGCCGATTGATGCGCTGCGGATAATCATCCTCTGTTCCGCGCTTCGGCAGTTCGATTTTAACAGTCGGGAAAATAAGCCGCTTGAGGTGATCGATTTCCCTGTCCTTGAGGGTGAAATTAAATTTTGCCTGAAGCTTGTTCTGTATGGTGTTTATGAAACAGTGGCCGGAGGTGTCACAGCAGAATTCGGAATCCGGGTGAAGATCGTCCCAGAAAAACGCCAGCTCTGTTGGAATGATTCTGTCAAAACCCTTTTTGATGTAATCGAGTTTATTAATATTCGGGAAAACCACGGCGGATCCAAAGGGTATCTTGGGTTTCCCGACAAAAGCCGGATCGTTTGATAAGAGCTGACCGTCCTTTGTTATCCTGTCCATCAAATCGTAAAGGTATTCACGGGCCTGTTGCAGGGGATTCTTGCGCTTTTCAAATTTTCGTCCGACCTGCAGTGTAAATTTATGTGGATCGGCTTCCATTATTTGATTTAATGCGCCAGTCTTTAACCTCGAACACCACGATTCCGGCACCGCTGCTGAAAAGCAGGAAATCAGGCTCCTTTCCGTCGATATCGGGCGTGTACCATGCGATGTGTTTTGTGTCCGGTTTACCTACCGCCTGCAAAAAATGATAAAATTGTTTTTCGCCTGGAGTTTTGAACTGGTCCACATCAGCCGGTATCATCAACGCCATTCGACACCTCGTAAGTGAATTTCTGTTATGATCCGTTAATCTTCCTCCGCAATTTCCCCGAGCACTTAAACGTGACCACCCTTCTCGGTCTCAGCATCATCGAATCTCCGGTCGCCGGATTCCTGCCCCGCCGCTCCTTTTTTTCATTCACACAGAATTTACCGAACCCGCTGACAAGGACGTCATCCCCGGATGCCAGGGTCGATTTGATGGTTTCGATGAGCTGCTCGACCAGTTCGGTGCTCTTTTTCTGGGGAAATCCGAGTTGCTGGTGGACCGTTTCGATGATGTCTGCCTTGGTCAGGGCCATTTTGGGTGTCCTTTGAGGGTTAGATGGTTGGAATTTATTGAATTTGTTAAGGATACTGGAT
>CAVXTE010000020.1:0-70575 GCA_963764475.1 uncultured Bacteroidales bacterium | reverse complement strand
GTTTCGTTGTGATTAAGAAATTTTTAATCAGGGCAATGAATTCCTCGCTCTTATTTATCAGAGGAAGTGTCAAGTCTTTGTCAAAGGATACAAAATCGGAGTAGTCTCCCTCTTGTCGCCAATCAAAAAGATCAGAAAAGAGTTTGCCATATTCTTTGTCAAATAGTCCGGTTTTGATGAACTCGCTCATAAATTTAATCCGGACTCCTTTATGTGTCTTGGCCTCAATTGAATGATAATAAAGTAAGGCAGAGACTGCATAGAAGCAGGCATAATATAATCTATTGATAGATGAGTTCCACCTTTCATTCTCGGCTAGTAGTCTGGCGTCATTTAAGGTATCTGATGCCCTCTGAAGCCGATAATTTATATAGTCATTCTGTTCTTTAGTCATGAAATTAGGATCCCTTCTTTTTGGATACTCTTAAATAAAGGGGTAATTGAATACTTACCTTCCCAGTCACTTTTTGAATAAACAAATACTGAGATTCTAATCAATATCAGCTCGACTCCGCAGTTACTTATTATGACAAAGCCCTCAATGTCTTAAAGCAAACAAATGATAATTATTACATCAGTTATACACTGAATAATCTGGGCTGGATTTATAATACCTACGGTAAATATCGTGAAGCCATCGAACATTACCTTGAGTCCATCCGCTATATTGATCCGGTTGAACATCGGGATGACCTTGCCAATCTTTACATTAATATTGGCAACTCCTATCACTTTTTGGGTAGTTATCATACGGCCATCGATTATTTTCAAAAAGCCGTCGCAATTATCACGCAGTCGGAAGATAAGGAATCGCTGCCTGTGGTGTATAACGGCCTTGGCCTGTCATTCAAATACCTGAGCAATTTCGATTCAGCTATTTACTATTATAACCATACACTTGAACTGGATAAAAAAACGGGCAATCGCCGTGACCAGGCTGTTGATTACGGAAATTTAGGAGCCCTCTATTTTGAGTGGAAGCAATATGATGAGGCATTTTATTTTCATAAGCTGGCTTTGAAAATTTACCAGGATGGCGGAAGTAAAAATGATATATCGATTGCCTGTAATAATATTGGCGAAGATTACAAGGTTCTGGGGCAATATGATTCATCGCTTTTTTACCTCAATAAAGCCCTCGAAATCGATAAGGTAACCGGCATCGAACAGAACATAGCAAACCGATACAACAACCTGGGTGATGTATATTGTGATTTGAAAAATTACGAAAAAGCACTGAAATATTATAATGCGGCTCTGCAGATCAACCAGATGACTGGATCACGTTACAATATTGCATTGAATCTGAAAAACATTGCCCTCGTCAATCAGAAAACGGGAAACACGAATGAGGCTGAAAGTTTATATAACAAAAGTCTGGTATTGGCAAGGGAAATAAAGTCGAAAGTATTGGTAAAAAGTATTCTCGAAAGTATAGTAACTCTGTATTCAGAGATGGGACAATATAAAGTGGCACTATACTATCACCTTGAAATTGACAAACTAAATGATAGTTTATTCAAAGAACATTCACGGCAAATGTTAGCTGACCTTCAAACCCGTTTCGATCTCGATAGCAAACAAAAAGAAATTTCACTTTTAAATTCGGAAAATAAGCTTCGATCGCAAGAAGCAAAATTATACCGCACCTACTCAATTATTTTTGCCACCGCGTTATTGCTGATCAGCGGATTGCTTATCATTTTATTCACACAGTATAACCTTCGTAAAAAAGCCTATAAAAAGCTGGTTCAAAAAAATATGGAATTAGCCGAATCGCAGAAAGTCATACTGAATTCGGAAATGCGCGAGATCGAAATAGTTCCGGACAATGGAAATTCAAAAACTGAAAATGGTAATCACAAAGAACTATTTGAAAAAACTAAAAATTATCTGAGAAAGGAAAAACCTTATTTACAATCCGATCTCTCTGTAAAAGACCTGGCTGAAAAACTGCAGACTAACACACATTATCTTTCTGAAGTCATCAATCGTGATTTTGGGAATAGTTTCAATGGATTTATTAATGAATACCGTGTATGGGAAGCCTGTAAACTGCTGGCAGAAAAAGGAAATGATCATCTTACCATAGAAAGCATTGCCCGTGATGCAGGATTCAACTCCAAATCGGCGTTCAATAATGCATTTAAGTCAATCACCGGATTGACACCTTCCTATTATAAAAGCCAGGCCAGGAAAACATAAATCAGCAACGTTAAAAGTATACGCAAAAATGTAAAGATGTCCTGATTCATGAATCAGGACATCTTTTTTTTGGTAGATTCTGCGCAGCCACTTAAATTTACCGCTGAATTTCATGCACCATAAACTTTTTAATGAATTTATTTTTCGAAATATTATTCAAGCGAACAGAAAATATTCCAGTAGATAAATATCCTCAAAAGTTAAATGTCATAAGGAAACATGAGGATCCAAAGCAAGAGGTTTATGGTGCAGCCTATTCCGTAAGCTTTATTCCTCTGTTTCCTTTTTTCAAAACAAGATTTAAATATATTTCAAAAACAAGTGGTTATGAAAACTTTATTACGCAGTTCAGCAATTTTAGTTTTAGTATTTTTCTTTTTAAACCAGGTCCAGGCCTATGTCACAAAAAGCGGTAACGTTTCAGGTGAGTACTGGCATACCGACACCTATTATGTGACTGGTGATTTAACCGTTGATGCCGGAACTACCTTTGAAATCCAGAACGGAACACGGGTGAAATTTGCACCCGGAACGCGATTAACATGTATACGGGACTTTGATTGCCAATGGTAACTCATCATCCAATATATTTTTCACCTCCCGCGATGATGACAATGTTGGTGAGGTCATCACCGGTTCTGATGGCAATCCTAATCCCGGGGATTGGGAATATATCATGATCAATGGGAGTGGTGATAATGATGGAATTGCATCCTTTAATTATTGCCATGTAAGGTATGGTGGTTATCAAGGCGCTATGGAAATGTCTATTTTAATTATGCGGATTCTCCAACTTTTACAAACAGCTCTGCCGCATATAGCAGTAATTATGGCATCCGAATGAATTCAAGTATTGTGTATTTTGAAAGCAGTGATTTTGCAAGTAATAATGGGGATGGTCTTTATGCCTCACAGGGCGAACCGCATATCGATAATTGCTTTTTTCTGAACAATGGCGGTTATGCTGCATATCTTTCCAATGTAAATGTTAAAACCTATACAGGCAATACAGGAAGCGGAAATCTAATCAATGCTTTTGGTATCAGCGGAACCATTGACCAGAATTTCACCCTGTCGCAAAGTGTTTGCGGGTTTCCTTATGTGCTGATCGGGTCCACGACATTAACAACAAATCATACTTTGACCATACCGGCAGGGGAAGTCATTAAAAGCTGGGGTGGATCATTAATGATTTATGGAACCTTAAATGCCATCGGCACTGCTTCTCAAAACATCGTTTTTACTTCCCTGTATGATGACACTTACGGTGGCGACCTGAACAGCGATGGTGATGCTACTACTCCGTCCAAAGGTAACTGGGGATACATTTATATGTACGGAAACGGTGCCAACAACCAGGGAACCGGAAACATGGATTATTGCAAAGTGCTGTACGCAGGAGCTGCGTATGGATATGCCGTTTATTATTCCAATTCCGATGACGGGTACTTTACCAACAGCCTTATTCAGTACAGCGACAATGCTGGATTGAAGGCTGATAACGATACATTGACCCTGACAAACAATTCATTCCTCAATTGCGATACCTATGGCGTATATTCAACCGGCGCAATGTTGAACCTGGATAATTGCATTGTTAACAATAACGGAAGTCATGGGATCTTAAGCAGTAGCGGGGGAGAATTGCAGATCAACAACTGCCAGTTCAACAACAATGGGGGTTACGCTGTCAATCTGAATAATATAAATATCAAAACCTATACAGGCAATACTGGTAGCGGAAACCTGATCAATGCTTTTGGCATCAGTGGTTCCATTGACCAGAATTTCACCCTGTCGCAAAGTGTTTGCGGGTTTCCTTATGTGCTGATCGGCTCCACGACATCAACAACAAATCATACTTTGACCATACCGGCAGGGGAAGTCATTAAAAGCTGGGGTGGATCATTAATGATTTATGGAACCTTAAATGCCATCGGCACTGCTTCTCAAAACATCGTTTTTACTTCCCTGTATGATGACACTTACGGTGGCGACCTGAACGGGGATGGGAATGCAACGACGCCATCAAAAGGAGACTGGCAATACATTTATATGTACGGAAACGGTGCCAACAACCAGGGAACCGGAAATATGGATTATTGCAAAGTGCTGTACGCAGGAGCTACATATGGATATGCCGTTTATTATTCCATATTCCGATGACGGGTACTTTACCAACAGCCTTATTCAGTACAGCGATGCAATGCTGGATTGAAGGCTGATAACGATACATTGACCCTGACAAACAATTCATTCCTCAATTGCGATACCTATGGCGTATCATTCAACCGAGCGCAATGTTGAACCTGGATAATTGCATTGTTAACAATAACGGAAGTCATGGTATCTGGTAAGCTAGTAGCGGGGGAGAACTTGCAGATCAACAATTGCCAGTTTAACAACAATGGGAATTACGCTGTCAATCTGAATAATATAAATATTAAAACCTATACCAGGCAATACAGGTAGCGGAATACCTGATCAATGCTTTTGGCATCAGTGGTTCCATTGACCAGAATTTCACCCTGGCTGCAAAGTGTTTGTGGGTTTCCGTTTGTTTTGATCGGCGCACACGACATTAACTACAAATCATACATTGACCATCCCTCCAGGAGAAATCATTAAATGCTGGGGCTATGCAAGATTAAACATATACGGAACACTTAAATGCGGTCGGCACAAGCTTCTCAAAACATCATTTTTACTTCCCTCAAATGATGATACATGGGGAGGCGACCTGAACGGTGATGGTGATGCATCCACTCCTTCGAAGGGAGATTGGGGACAACATTAGACTGTATGGAAACGGCACTACCAACCAGGGAATCGGGAATATGGATTATTGCAAAGTTTTTTATGGTGGAAAGATATGGCTCGGCTGTTCATTACGATTATTCCGATGATGGTTATTTTACCAACAGCCTTATTCAGTACAGCGAAATGGCAATGGATTTCAAACTGTCGGAGATACCCTGGAGGTTACCAACAATTCATTCCTGAACTGTGATATCTATGGCCTTCAATCACAGAGTGCCGTCCTGAACCTGGATGATTGCATTTTCAACAATAACGGGAGCCATGGCTCTGTATAACTATTCCGCAGGAGAACTTCAGATCAACAATTGCCAGTTTAACAACAATGGCAATTATGCAGCATATCTGAACAATCTAAATGTTAAATCCTACACCGACAATACAGGTTCAGGAAATACCATCAATGCTTTTAGTATCAGTGGACCATCGACCAGGATTTCACCCTGGCTCAAAGTGTTTGTGGGTTTCCGTTTGTTTTGATCGGCGCAACGACATTAACGACAAATCATACATTGACCATCCCTCCAGGAGAAATCATCAAATGCTGGGAGCTATGAAGATCATTCATGATTCATGGAACACTTAAATGCCATCGGCACAAGCTTCTCAAAACATCATTTTTACTTCCCTCAAAGATGATACTTACGGAGGCGACCTCAACAGCGATGGTGATGCTATCTACTCCGGCGAAAGGTAATTGGGGATACATTTATATGTACGGAAACGGTGCAAACAACCAGGGAACCGGAAACATGGATTATTGCAAAGTGCTGTATGCAGGAGCTGCGTATGGATATGCCGTTTATTATTCCAATTCCGATGACGGGTACTTTACCAACAGCCTTATACAGTACAGCGACAATGCTGGATTGAAGGCTGATAACGATACATTGACCCTGACAAACAATTCATTCCTCAATTGCGATACCTATGGCGTATATTCAACCGGCGCAATGTTGAACCTGGATAATTGCATTGTTAACAATAACGGAAGTCATGGGATCTTAAGCAGTAGCGGGGGAGAATTGCAGATCAACAACTGCCAGTTCAACAACAATGGGGGTTACGCTGTCAATCTGAATAATATAAATATCAAAACCTATACAGGCAATACTGGTAGCGGAAACCTGATCAATGCTTTTGGCATCAGTGGTTCCATTGACCAGAATTTCACCCTGTCGCAAAGTGTTTGCGGGTTTCCTTATGTGCTGATCGGCTCCACGACATTAACGACAAATCATACATTGACCATACCGGCAGGGGAAGTCATTAAAAGCTGGGGTGGATCATTAATGATTTATGGAACCTTAAATGCCATCGGCACTGCTTCTCAAAACATCGTTTTTACTTCCCTGTATGATGACACTTACGGTGGCGACCTCAACAGCGATGGTGATGCTACTACTCCGGCCAAAGGTAACTGGGGATACATTTATATGTACGGAAACGGTGCAAACAACCAGGGAACCGGAAATATGGACTTTTGCAAAATCCTGTATGCCGGGGCTACGTACGGTTATGCTGTTTATTATGCTAATTCCGATGACGGGTACTTTACCAACAGCCTTATTCAGTACAGCGACAATGCAGGATTGGAAGTTGATAACACTTCAATACATGTTAGGGGCAACAACTTCCTTGATAATGATACATATGGTGTATATATTCTAGGTTCGGTTGTTCCCGATCTCGGATGGTGTTTATATCACAGGAAAATAATCGCGGATTTTGGCCAAATTGAATTATCAGATGCCGGATTGAACACCTTTATTAACAATGATAATGGAAATATACAACTCTTCAATGGCTCCAATTCTGAAATTAACGCCTACTACAACGACTGGGGCTACTACACCGAATCTGAAATTGATGCACACATTTATGACGATGATGAAAATGCCAGCTTATGGACAGGTTCATTTCAATCCCTGGTACGATCCTTCGAATCCGCCCTTTGTCGTTCATTTTGGTGCAGATACCCTTTTCGGCGAAGCGCCGCTGGCTGTGCAGTTTACCGATTCAACACTGTTTGCCGCCAACTACTGGGCATGGGATTTTGAAGATGACGGTGTGGTAGATTCCTATGATCAAAATCCTTCACACATGTATTTTGACGGTGGTACTTATTCTGTTAAATTAAAGTCGTCAAATGGGATTGACACGGATTCACTGACCAGAACAGATTATATCAACATCACTCCCAACCAGCATCTCCGCTCCTACGCGCTTGATTTTGATGGTGTGGATGATTATGCTGAAGTGAGTAATTTCGCTTATCCTGAAGACCTTACCATTGAAACCTGGATAAAACCTGAGAATTTCGACAACACCCAGGAGATCATTTTCTGGTATGGTATATCCGATGGGTTACAACTGAGGCTGAACGTCGGGGGTTCTCTCCTGTTTGGGGAAAACACCGAGGTTAGCTGGGATTATTTGATTTGTGATGCTGGTTATATTTACCTGAACCAATGGAATCACCTGGCGGTAACCAAACAGGGTGATATTGTGAATCTTTATATGAATGGCGTGAAGGTGGGTTCGACACAATTTGACAACAATCCTGTGCTTGAAAACATCAATATCGGGGCACGTGGTGTTTATGGCGACCGCTTTTTTGAAGGATTGATTGATGAAGTCAGGATTTGGTCGACAGCCTTAACGCAATCTGAAATTCAGGCCAATATGACCAATTATCTCGCCGGGACAGAAACCGGTCTTCTTGCCTATTATCGCCTGAATGATGTCGCCGGCCAAACGGCCTGGGACTTTACCGGTCATGGTTTTGATGCACAACTGGGTTCAAGTGCCGGCAGTGATATAAATGATCCTGCCTGGGTACAAACCAATTGGGCCTACGATACCTATTTGCTTGCAGACTTTGCAGCCGATCCGCAATCAGGCTATGCACCCCTCGAAGTTCAGTTTACCGATTTCTCGATGAATGAACCTGATGGCTGGCAATGGGACTTTGAAAATGACGGGAATATGGATGCCACTGATCAAAACCCGCAATGGACCTATAATTTTCCAGGAACCTATGATGTAAGGCTGGTCATTTCCAAAGGAACTGACACCGATACAATTGTCAGGAATAACTTTATAGTTGTTGGGGTTTCCAACCCGATTACGATTGCAGAGGCACGTTTGCAACCGCTGGGATCCATCGTTACGGTCACCGGAATAGTGACCTGTGGGAATGAATTCGGCAATCTTCATTTCATACAGGATCCAACCGCCGGGGCCGGAATTTACGATCCCAATATCACGGATCTTAGAATGGGTGATTCCATCGTGATAATGGGAGAAACAGCTGAATTCAACGGGCTGTTCGAACTAATCAATAACAATTACTACGCTATCATTTCTAGCAATAACGCCCTTCCCGCGGCTCAACTGGTCGACGTTGCCAGCCTGGGTGAAGATTACGAATGTGAGATCGTAAGGATCAACAACGTTAATTTCCCTTATGGGGGAAACAGCTTTTTAGCCTCTACCGATTACGATCTGATCGATCCTTCAGGAACCACTCACTTCAGAATTAACGGATCTTCACCCCTGGTTTTCCAGAGAGCGCCCGAAACAACTATTGATTTGACGGGCATTTGTGTCAACCGCACCGATGATATTGGTTTTCCTTATGGCATTTATGGCCGCGATTATGCCGATCTGATCTATAAAAATTTGCAGGATTTTCAATTGCAAGATGCAGGGTTTACCAAACGTTACTCTATGGTTAATTCCGTTTCGGCAGTGGATGGCAATACCGCCTGGGCAATAGCTAAAGATGGTAAAAATCAATTTAATGTTCAGGAAATTATCCGAACAACCGATGCTGGTCAAAACTGGGAAGTAATCACTGTTCCAGTTCACGACGGACTGGTAAATACCAGCATTTTCGCACTGGATGAAAACAATGCCTGGGTTATGTCTTACCGGCAATGGGGCAGCAATCTGCAGGGAATTTATTATACCGGAGATGGAGGTGTTACCTGGGCACACCAGTCCACGGCGACCTTCGATCCTACCGTGGGTGCTTTCCCCGATATTGTTCATTTCTGGGATGCCAACACCGGCGTCTGCATGGGTGATCCTTCATATGGCTACTTCGAAATATACACAACCTTCGATGGTGGCGCCACATGGAGCAGGGTTCCACAAGCCAACATTCCCGATCCTTTGGCAGATGAGTATGGAATCACCGATAATTATTCCGTGGTTGACAATACCATTTGGTTCACCACCAACAAAGGCCGGATTTACAAATCAGCAGACCAGGGATTAAATTGGACGGTTTACCAGACCCCAATCAGTACGTATGGTATTGTTGATTTCAAAAATCAAACAGATGGCTTACTGATCAGTCAGAATGATAATAGCTTGTTCGAAACCGGCGACGGTGGCCAAAACTGGTCGCAAATCACTTATACCGGCGATGTTCATGCGAATAAAATTAAATACGTACCCGGATCACCGGACACCTGGGTATGCTCCGGAGATATAGGCTCCGATGCCGGACTTTCATACAGCACTGATGGTGGATACACCTGGGAATATTTCCCGACGACACACGGGGTGCACATGGGTGCCATGGATTGGGTGGATGCTGTGACTGCTTTCATTGGAACTGCCAGTACCGACTATCCTGAAGGCGGAATGTTCAGGTACTGGGGCACTGGCGGCATTGATTATTCAATCAGTTGGGATCCGGCCATTGCGCAGGAAGATCAGATCATTACCATTACGGTCACCAATCCGGCTGCAACCCCCTGGCTGCACTGGGGCGTGAACGATGTTAATTTCTTGTGGCAAACACCGGATGAAGTATACTGGCCAACAGGAAGTGTGCTGGCCGGAGGTGAAGGCCCCGCCATTCAATCGCCTTTCAGCGGGCCGGATGAAAACAATACTTATACAATTCAAATCGGGCCATTTAATGATCCGGCACAATGGGTCGACCGGGTTGCGTTTGTCATCTATTTTGAGAACAACACCTGGGATAACAATAATTACCAGGATTACCATATCAATATTGATCATCCGCAACCGGCGCAGGTGGATTTGAAAGTCTTCCTGGAAGGACCATACAACGGAACCGACATGAATACCGATCTGAATCCCATTATTCCACTTCAGCAAACTTTAACGGTTATTGGATATGATGGGACTGAAGAAGTGGATGCAATTCCCAATGCAGATGTTGTTGATTGGATTGGCGTGGAATTCAGGGATGCTCCAGATGTAAATTCGGCAACGGAGGCCACCACTGTCGGCGGTGGTGCATTTTTCCTCCTGAGGGACGGCAGTATTGTGGATCTTGACGGAAGTTCGCTACCGACCCTGGATTTTCAAGTCAACAATCAATTGTTTGTGGTGATCTGGCACCGGAACCATTTGCCGGTTATATCACAGTATCCTTTAGTTGAATCAGGCGGAATATACACCTATGATTTCACCACTTCAGCAGATCAGGCTTTTGGGAATAATCAAAGTGACCTTGGAAACACATTTGGAATGATTGCAGGTGATGCCAATGCCGATGGTACCATTGACGAACTTGATGGAACCGAAGTCTGGCAAAATGAAGTTGGCCACACCGGCTACCTCCAAAGCGATGTGAACATGGATACGCAGGCAGATAACCAGGATAAAAATGATATATGGTATCCTAATTATGGAAAGTCAGAAGTTTTACCCGCAGAGCCCTCAACATGGGGTTGTGGGGATGCATTTCTTGATACCCGTGATGGCCAATCCTATAATACGGTTCAAATTGGTGATCAATGCTGGATGGCGGAAAACCTGAATGTGGGTGAACGCATCGATGGTGTTGCTGACCCAAATCAATCGGGTGTCATTGAAAAATATTGCTATAACGATCAGGATGCCAATTGTGATGTTTACGGAGGACTCTATTTGTGGAATGAAATGATGGATTATGTGACACTAACAGGCACACAGGGAATATGCCCTGATACCTGGCATGTACCGACCATGAACGAATTCGAAATACTTAAGAGATTACGTAAATGACGATGGTAATGCACTCAAGGCTATTGGTCAGGGAACCGGATTAGGTCAGGGTACCAATACCAGCGGATTTTCCGCTTTACTTGCCGGTAACCGGATTTCCACTGGTTTTGATGGGATGGGCACTACAACATCATTTTATTCAAGCAATGACGTGGCAGGTTGGGGTTCCCGGATAACGCTGAATGCCACAATCGGGATAATTTCAGGAGGTGTATCCAATGGAGCCATTGGCAATAGCGTGCGTTGCTTAAAAAACTAACTGTATTAAATTTTCAGAATTTATTAAGAGCAGGTAATCCAAATGCCTGCTCTTAATTTTTTGCAATTGGTCCGTTTTCTTTTAGAAACATGAATTAAGTCTTAGGCCAAAAAACAGAATTAGCTGGTTAGTTTAAATGATATCCGGTGCTGGTCATTTCGGTAGTGAGATATATATCATACAATTTCGGAATAAGGGGATAATCCCAGCATCCCATTCGATGAAGCATTTTTCCTCCGAAACCTTTTTTAAACCTGTATAAGCCGTACAGCGGGTGATCAGGATCGTGACGGGGTGCCACACCGAACATGTCGTATTCTGTACATCCCTTTCTTTTCGCTCGTTTGATGGCTTCCCATTGCAGGGCATAAGTTGGCATCATGTTTCTGGATGATGTAGCAGAAGCGCCATACAAATAAGAGGCACGTTGAGCTGAACAGGCTAAAAACATGGCTGCCAGTGGTTTTTTATCAAATTCTGCAACAAGTAATTCGACTTCCGCAGGTGACCTGGTTTCCTCGACCTTCGTACTTAAAACGGTTTTGAAATAGCGAATATCCTGCAGGAAGATATGATTTCTTTTACATGTCTCCTTGTACAACTTATACCAGATATCAAGCTCTGACAGGCTGACCCGTTTAACGCGAACACCCTTTCTTTCCGAGAGTTTCACATTGTACCGTGTTTTGGGTTTCATATCCAGCAACAACTGATCTTCCTTTTTCCGGAGGTCAATAAAAATCGTGTCTGATGGAAGGATGTTTGTAATTGCCTTTCTCAGGTTCCGGTTTTGGGTATCGAAATTCAAAAGTATCTCCTGATTTTTGCTTGCGGGAGGACCAATCCATTCATTATTTTCGTCATAATATGCTTCATCTCTTGCCCACGGGGATTCCCACATCAGGTCATAGCGAAGCAGAATGCATTTTTTGGGTAAGAATGGACGTAAAGATTCGGTAAGTTCTTCCAGAAATATCCCGAAGTTTTCTTCGTCCGGTTTTAAAGTCGGGCCATAAGGTACATAGCCGATGCTGTAACCATCCCCAATTTCCTGAAACAATAGCAAAATATCGTCTTCGATAATATTATTGCGGTTTGAAGAGCAATATAATTCGGATGCCCTGATCCGGATATCGAAAGCACGAGAACCAAAACCAAGTCTGCGTTTTACTTCCGACCAGTAGGACGATTGTTGCAGAATAGGGGTTTTGCCGATTTGCAATGTTGGTTTAAGGCTGATCCGAATATTCATTTCCTAAATCGCCTCTTACCGGCATTTTATTGATTGAACGCCGCTTGTATTTATCATCAGCGCAAAAAAAATGAAAATTATTGAGCTATCCAACTTATTAAAAGTTTTTTTTGCATTACCAGAACAAACCTGGTAAACCTATGAAAAGGCAAAACGAATTTTACAGGCAACGGCTAAAATTTGCATCTTGGTGAAAATGCTAGTCATATTCATTATTTAGAGTTTTAGGTGGTTATAAAGATTTAGTAATTCTAAATCTAATCAGATTAACTGGAATTGTTAATAATTGGTTAATTTGATAATAATATACCGGGAATACCCGCGATCCATATTCATTATGTGATCACACAGTATTTTGAACTTCTCAAACTGGTAAAATGAACAATTCAATCTGAAATGTGATACTATTATTAGTAACCTGTGACAGATTTGTGATACTTAAATCAAATCTTGCGGTCCGAAAATTAAAACACAAATAGTTATGAAATTTTTTATAATGACATTTTTAAGTTTGGCGATTACTTTCAGTACTTTCGCTTATGAAGTCACCGGTACAGCTTACAATTCGGAAACCGGTAATCCGCTTTCGGGTTTCGATATCCTTTTGACCTATACCACTGGCGGGATTGCCGGCGAGGCTCTTACCCAGAGTGATGGCAGTTTCACAATTACCGGTATTGAAAACGGCAGCTATCATCTCGAATTTTATACCTATCCTGACCCTTTGATACTCGATGGTGATTACTTTCTCCGGGTGATTTATAAAAACATTATTACGATTGACGGCGGGAATGTCAACGATATCAATTTTGAAATTCCCCCGCATCATCCGCAATTTATTGTTACCGGTACACTGTACGATGCAAGTACCAATCAACCGCTTGTCAACCAGGATTTCGAGCTCAGGCTGGAGATGCAATATTATATCGAGATTTTCGATGTCTATGCAGGGGATGACGGAACGTATGAGTTCGAGAATATACCCGACTGGACCTATGATTTCACCCTCTTCGACAATGACTACTATAACGGTGAAATGACCGAAATTACAATCGACCCGGAGGGCTCCGATACTATACAGATGGATTTTTACCTGGAAGCGAAAATGGGAGCTACACTTTCTGGTGTGCTGCTCGATAGCACCACCAACCAGCCAATTATGCAGGCAGGAAGACATATAAAACTGCAGGCTATTAATTCCTTGTTTGCCGAAACCAACGGGCTGGGTGAATTCACATTTCCTAATGTTCCTCCAGGCATCTATTCCGGCATTGTGGTTACATCGCAGGATACCGATTATGTAAATTGCTCGGGGAGTGAGATTAACGGTGTCATCGTCCCGGAAGAAGGCCTGGATAATGTCCAGTTGTACCAGAAACCCTGGGTGTCGATCCATGAGGTAACCGCGGATGTCAATACGTTTGAACCTGGAGAAACTAAAACGATTAAGTTTTCAATTGTAAACGACGATCTCTCTTATGGTTCAATATGGGGTGTTAATTTGATTTTCCCCGAAGGAGTTACTGTGCTTAATACCACGCCTTTTTACAGCGATGACAATAGTGGCGTGATTTTCGATGAACTCCCGGATTGCAGCACGGATGCCATAAAAGCCTGGGAAGGGTGGCATTGGATCGGTATTCCACCGTATGCTTCTTCTGATGGAAATTTAGACAACCTGAATGAATCTGCCTGGTCTAATGTAACCGTGGAATTTGCGGATAGTGCCTCAATGGAAACAGCACCAATCTTTTACGAGATTTTTTATGCTGAACACTGCTTTAACATACAGCCTTTCAGCTATGGAACGATCATGATGCTGAACGGTGATATCCTGAACAATATTGGCCAAGTCAATGAACCGGAAAACAGGATCGGTTGTTATCCGAATCCTGCAGAAAATATGATAACTTTGAATCTTGTCCTTGACAAAGCGAGGAAAGGAACTATACAACTTTTTGATATTTCAGGACGGTCAATTAAAAACCTGTATGGCGGTTATTTTAAAAAAGGACCAACATCAACAAATATCAAGCTGGATGATATTGAACCAGGTATTTATTATTACTCATTCCTTTCGGATGACCTCAAACTGACCGGTAAACTGATCATTGCACGATGATGCATCCGAATTGAAATCATCGATTCGAACCATGATAGCCAGCAAGGGAGCACTAATCATGAATGTGACTTTTGCCGATTTGCTTTGTTGTTTCACAATATAACTGAATATATATTTTAAAAATGGATTTGATCAGCAAAGATTGTGATATCGAATCCTCTTGTTTTTAATTTCTTGCAAAAAAAATAAATTTTCCGTTTATTTCAAAATGTTCACTGCCTGTCTTATCCGTGAAATCCAGTCTATTAAAGGAATTTAATTCAATCCATAAATTTTATCAGATTAATTGTTGATCGACAAAAACCAGTGACAATGATGCCAACCTGAATAATTAAAACCGGACATAATGATCGCTATGAATCACGGATTTTTTATTTTTGCGAATGATACAACTTCCAAAACGATTCGTCAATGCGAAGATCTTTATGCTTATTATTTCTCCTACTGTTCCTGGGATCGAATATCCATGCACAGGTCCATACCACTTACCTCTGGCACCTTCAGCAACCTATTTACTGGCCCGAACAAAGCCAGTGGAATCCCTATCATTACCAGGCTGCCTGGGAATCTCAGTATTTAAAGGACAATAACGGTAACTGGTATTCTGACGGTCAGCAACATCCGCTGAACGATTTGATGGATATTTTTAATAAAGACGACCGGAAAGCAGTCTATCAGTGGCGCACCAAAGATGCCGTTCAAAGTCTGTTGGGTTTTCCTGATGCTGGTGCACAGGTTAACTACTCGGGTTGCCTCATCGAAAACGTGAATAGTCTCGCCAATGCAGGACAATGGGGCTATTCGAACGGCTGGCAAAATAATTTTATTACAGCACGGAACTGGCAAACTTCGGGTGGTAATCCCAGAATGGACATCGTCGGTTTTACTTTTCACCATGCCCTCTCCCCGCTTTTGAGCGACCGCGTGCTAGCGAAAGAAATCGAAGCCCACCGCTATATCTATAACCAGACTTTCGGTACTTCTCCCAATTATTCTAAAGGATACTGGCCGGCTGAGTGTGCTTTCAGCGAAAGAATAATTAAAGTACTCGCAGAAGAAGGTTTTGAATGGTCGGTGATTGCCAACAGCCATCTGGCACGGACGCTTTCGGACTATCCATTGAATTTTGGAACCTCAGGTTGTAATATTGATCCACCGAATGGGGCAGATGTTACAAATTTTACAGGAAGTAACTGGTGGAGCGGTCAGATCGATGGCCGTGGCGGAACTTTTGCAGCTCCCTTTTGCTACCAGGCTCACAAGGCCAGATATGTGGATCCGGAAACAGGAACTGAATACAAGATAACAGTGGTTCCCATGGCCGATCTGCTAAGTTACCAAAATGGTTACGGAACCATGGGAACCGGCGATATTGATGCCCATATTGCGCCTTACGATGTTCCGGACCATCCTTCGCTTGTGCTGCTGGCCCACGATGGCGACAATGCCTGGGGCGGTGGCTATGATTATTACAACAACTCTGTACCGGGATTTGCTGCAGCTGCAGCTGCACAAGGTTATGTTCCAAGCACTGTTCAGCAATTCCTTGATGATTTTCCCGTTCCTGATAACGACGTGGTTCATGTGGAAGACGGCGCCTGGTTTAATGCAGCCAACGACTGGGGCCATCCGCAATTCATCAACTGGATATGGCCGATGTATACATCAAGCTATGAATTCGACCCCAATGGCTGGACTGAAGATGCCCGAAACTGGGCTGTGCTTGTGGCTGCTGAAAACAGGGTTTGCATGGCCGAAGATTTAAGTGGAGGCTGTGATATTGCTGATATCGTTTCACCCTCGTCCTCATCCTCGCTAGCTGAGCGGGCCTGGCATCACCTTTTACCCGGCTACACAAGCGGCTATATGTACTATGGAACTTCACTGGATATGGAGGTGAAACAATCACTGGCAGCTAACCTGGCTACCGGATTCGCTGACCAGGTGATCGAAGCCAATCCCGGCACAGATAATACACCGCCAACTGTTTTTATACCGCAGCGGTATCCAAACAATCCAGGCGGTATCGGTTTCGGTCCGACTTACAACTACATGCAACACCAGAATTCTTCGGATTTCACAATTTGGACATTTGCCTATGATGCCTCAGATATCCAGAATATCGTTTTGAAATATAGATTGGATAATAATGGTGTTAATCCTTTATCGGATAACGACAATGAAACCTATTCGGGCGGGCCTGGTGTTCAATCCTGGAACTCAATAGCAATGACCGCGCGGATTTTTCCGACTGGAAATGTAACAGGCAATCCCGCTATTAATTTCTTTATTTTGCCCAACTACATTGCCAATGAATATTATGCTCAAATCACAGGATTATCTGATACATTAGTTGATTATTACGTGGAAGCTACCGATACTTATGGCAATATTTTCAAAAGTCCGATACAACATGTATATGTTGGGAATTATAACCCGGGAAGCGGAGGTGGAACTTATAGTGTAAACTGGCAACCTGCAGAACCCACCATCAACGACACGATCACCTTAACAGTCAATGACCCGGTAGCTGCGCCAAATCTTTACTGGGGTGTAAATTATTCGGGTAATAGCTGGCAAACCCCGGATAATATTTACTGGCCCGCAGGGTCAGCCTTGTTCAATGGCACAGGTCCGGCAGTTGAAACGCCTTTTAACGGGCCTGATGCGGAAAACAATTATACGCTTGAAATCGGGCCTTTCAATAATCCGACACAAAACGTGAATTCGATCGCATTTGTAATTCACTTCGACAATGACACCTGGGATAATAACCAAGGAAATGATTATCATATCAATTTTGGATCACAGGGCATAACTGGTGTGGAATGGCAACCAGCTAATCCAACACAAAATGATTCGGTTTGGATTTACGTTGGGCAGGCCGCTACAGGAGCCAAACTTCACTGGGGTATCACGCTTGGTGGAAATAATTGGCAAACACCTTCAACGATTTACTGGCCGACAGGCTCCTCCCTTTTCAATGGTTCTGGCCCCGCCATCGAATCACCGTTTACCGGACCCGACTCTGAAAATGTCCTCACCATCAGGATCGGGCCCTTTAATGATCCAATCCAGGAGCCCGAAGGGATTAATTTTGTGATCCATTACAACAATGACATTTGGGACAATAACAATGGCAATGATTATTTCATTCCTATTACCCATGCCAATCCGATTGATCTGCAATTAAAAGTTTTTCTGGAAGGACCTTTCAATGGTACCAGTATGAACACGGGATTAACCGGCTTCGCCGATTTTCCATTGACTCAGCCTTACAATCAACTTCCCTGGAATTATAGTGGAACTGAGTCCGTCACCGAAATTCCACCCGGTGTGGTTGATTGGGTTTTGATTGAATTAAGGGATGCGCCTGATGCAGCCAATGCCACTCCTGCAACAATGATAGCCCGCCATGCTGCTTTTTTGCGAAATGACGGTTCTGTAATTGGAATCGACAATTCCCTCAATTTATCATTTTATCATTCAATTATTCATTCCTTGTTTGTAATAATCTGGCACCGAAACCACCTTGGTATCCTATCAGCCTTTCCATTAACCGAATCCGAAGGAGTTTACAATTATAATTTTTCAACATCAGTCGATCAGGCTTATCTGAACGGACAAAAAGATCTGGGAGGCGGATCTTTTGGAATGATCGCTGCAGATGCCAATGCAAATGGAATCATTGATACTGCTGACAAAACCCTTTGGAGCGAACAGGCAGGAAGTGCAGGCTATAACGCTGAGGATTTTGATCTGAATGGACAAGTAAATAATCAGGATAAAAACGAACAATGGCTCCCCAATATTGGTGAAGGATGCCATGTTCCGGAGTAATCGGATCAGAGATTAAAAGTCAACTTTTTTAAATATTTCAATAAAGACTTTTCTATAAAGAATCATTAATTGCAGATCTCTGAAACAATACACAGAATAACCGGATGGCTTGTTCGCAGGCCAAAGTTTATTCGCTACGGTAATAATGCCAATTAATTTTTTCTGACAATCCCTCATACGTTTTCAGTAAAAGTCTGCCGTTGACCGAATAGGTTACGAAAAATTCATGGAAGGGTTAAATTTCTGGGGAATGTAAATGCTGTATTGATTGAAGGGTGATGGACAAAAGTCTTTTTGACACACCGGTAAGTTTGGATAGTTGATCTTTATTGAAGGACTGGGTTGATTTTATTTTGAAGTTTTTGGTACATTCTCAAACAAAAAGCAAGAAAATGGCTCTATGGATTATCATGCTTTAACACTTATTTTTTGCATTTTATTTATCAAATTATTAATTTTACAAGCCAAAACAAGGGATTACCAGAACAACAGTAAAAATTTAAATATTAAACACTATGAAAAAGCTTTTTACTATTTTCGCAAGTATGGCTATTTACAGTATAGCCTTGTGTACCGATGTTTCAGGTACAATTTCAACCAATACAACCTGGAATCTAGCAGGAAGTCCCTATATTGTAACCGGGGACATCACTGTTGATAACGGTGTTACACTCACTGTTGATCCGAATGTGGAGGTCAAGTTTAACAGCGGAAGAAGAATGACCGTATTAGGCACGCTCAATGCGAACACGGTTACTTTCACATCCAACCAGGGAAGTCCTGCTCCGGGAGACTGGCTCTATATCCGAATTGGAAACGGTTCTTTTGCGGGAAGTGCAACCTTGACAAGCTGCTTTGTCCGATATTCTCAATATTTCTATATTTATAGCGGAACTGCTACTCTTACCAGCACCAATATTGAATATAGTTTATATTATGGCATTAGCAACTCAGGAACACTGAACATGACGGGCGGTGTAGTTGACCTTACTGGCTACACTTCTTATGGTTATGGTCTGGATGCAAATAGCGGATCAGTATCCAACCTCAACAGTACGACCATAATTCATAGTCATTACGGGATTTCTCTACCTGCAGGAGCAACAGTTGGATTAAACAATTGTATCCTTACCTTGAATGATTGGCCAATTTATTATGCAGGTGCCGGTATCACTAACTATTGCCGGAACTTGCGATTTTACAGGTAATGTTGTTGATGCATTTTTTGTAAATCATTCCTCCCATCACGGGTACATGGACCCTGCCAACTGCAGCAGTTCCTTTTTACTTTTATTACACTTATACAATTCCTAACGGTGCCACGATGGTCATCGGTTCTCAGAATATAATAAAATTCCGCAATGGAACCGGACTTGATGTGCGTGGTACCCTAACCGCCAATGCCGACATTCTCGGACAAAATATTTTTTTCACTTCAGAAAGGGATGATAACTGGGGCGGCGACACCAATAATGATGGAACAAACACAGCGCCGGCAAGCAGAAACTGGATAGGAGTGCGCTTCTACGATGAAAGCAATGATGCAAGTGTGATGCGAAGATGTATGCTTCGATATGCAGGTTCAGGAAATATCGGGGGAATTAGTTTATATGACGCGGGATCCAACAATCGATTATTGTGAATTGCAGCAAAACTATTATGGAGCTTATTTTCAATATGCTTCAACACCGACATTTACAAACAACACTATTGGTTCGAGCGAACTTACTCCAATTGCCATGTCATTTGAAGCCAATCCTTCCTTTACGAACAATGTATTATCATTTTCCGATAACCAGTATGATGCCATTGGGCTTATTGGGAGGAACTTTGACAGCAATGCTCACCTTATTCAAACGGAACTTTACGTACCGTTACCAATATCACCTATGTGATGCTTGCTGAAATTGTTGTTCCTTCCGGAATGACATTGACCATTGATCCGGGGATTGTCATTAAATCCCCAACCCAGACATACAGGATCATAATTCAGGGGAAACTGGTTGCTGATGCTACTTCCGGCAGTTGGATTACATTTACTTCAGTAAAGGATGATAATTTCGGGAATCCCGGAGACACGAACAAAGACGGAACCATTAGTGCTCCATCCCTTGGCGATATGGGTGCCATTATTTTTGCCAACGGTTACGACCCGACTTCCATCATGGATTATGTGCGCATGAAATACGCTACCGCCTGGAATTACCATTATCCGAATGGTGGTCAAAACCATTATATCTACGCAAGTGCTGTTGCCACAATAAATTCCACTGTTCCTTCACCAGCCGGACCCACTATCTCCAACTGTGAATTCAGGGAATTAACCTATGGTATATGTTGTTACCAGGCTTCAAACCCTACTATTTCCAATAATGCGATGATTAACATATCCGGGACTCCTTTTGCAATCGCAGCCTCTGCAAATCCAACATTTATAGGCAATACCTTTACCAATGTCGGGATGAATGCATTGGGTCTGATCGGAAATAATGTGGTAGTCAACGGAACGATCTATAAGCGCGATGTAGCAGGATATACAAACATTACTTACGTTTTACTCGAGGACCTGACCGTTGTCAATCTGACCAATCTGACGGTAAATGCTGGTGTAGTAATAAAAATGTCGAGCAAACGTATCTATGTGGATGGCGGTTTTAAATGCAATGGTACTGTTTCGGAGCATGTAATATTGACATCACTTTATGATGATAATGTTGGCAACCCGATGGATACCAATGGAGATGGAAATGCAACAACTCCTGGCCGTGGCAATTGGTATTATGTGCAATATCGGGATAACAGTGATGATGCTTTCAATGCAATGACTTATACCGATATGCAATATGGAGGTTCGGGTAACGATGGCGTTATCAAATTCCTGAATGCGGGCTCACCCGGAACCAGTATAAATCATACACTAATTGACCAGTCCAATTATGGAATAGTGTGCGATGGCAACTCAGCGCCATCATTTAACCTTGTCACGATTCAGAATTGCTATTATGATCCGATTGCTATGTCCCTCACATCCGATCCTACATTTACAAATATTTCATTTTCTGCTAACGGAAGTAACGGGATTCGAATCCTTGAAGGAACGCTATCGGTTGATGCAACGCTTGTTAAACGCAGTGTGGCTGGATTCACCAACATTGCATATATCATTTCCGGGACACTGAATATTGCATCAAGTGCAACATTAACCCTTCAACAGGGAATTATCATTAAAGCTACAACAGGTAATTATACAGGTTTGGGGGTTCATGGAGGATTAACAGCCATTGGCACATCCGGCGAAAAAATCTATTTCACTTCCATTAAAGATGATGCCGTTGGCGGGGATACCAACAATGATGGTAATGCATCTACCCCAACGAATAATGACTGGTATGGAATCATTTTCTACCCTGAATCAATAGATGCAAATAATAAAATAATTTATAGCGAACTAAGGTATTCTGGCGGTCAATATTCTCCTTATTTAGGCACAGACACGTATGATGGAGCTGTAAGAATAAAAGACGCATATGTGCAGATCGACAATACAGTATTTCAGCAGGGAAACGGGACCGCATTAGGAATTTATGGATCTGCCAACCCGGCCATTTCGAACTGTGCGATGTATAATTTTACGGATACACCAGTGTATATGGCTATGTTTTCATCCCCCACTTTTTCAAACAATACTGTTTCAAATGTTGGAATGTTAGCCCTAGGAATTCAGTCTGAAACTTATTCACAAACCGCCACCATTCCCCAACGGAATTTTGCAGGTTATGCCAACATTACTTATATATTGAATGGTATTACAATCAATTCAGGAACCACCATCACCGTGCCTGCTGGAACAGTTTTTAAAACACGGTACACTGATGGTATTGTTATTAATGGAAAGTTGACTGTTTCAGGTTCTATAGGAAGTAAAGTGGTCTTTACTGATTACCGTGATGACACCTACGGTAATCCTTCGGATACCCAGCAAAATGGTTCATCAACTACTCCGGGAACTGCAGGACCCTATATTCAATTCAATGATGTGAGCGATGATGCAAGTACTATAAATTATGCAATCATGCGCCATACTACCGATGCAATCCGGTTAAACAGTGCATCTCCATCAATTACCAATTGTACATTCAACTATTTGAATTATGGTGTCACCAATTCGGGCGTTTGCACACCTGTAGTTAATAACAATACTTTCGATAACCTTTATTATTCTCCACTGAGCATCTCACTGGTTGCCTATCCTTCTTCAACAACGGGTAATGTTATTTCTGGAACAACTTATAAGTGTATCCGCGTCAATGATGAAACACTCACCCAGGATGTAACTTTGCCGAAACGGTCATTTGGGGGTGTTGTCAATATTCCATATTTCTTCAATAATTACACAATTGGAACAGGGGTAACCCTAACAATAGCGCCCGGCGTCGTCTGCAAATTCTGGCAATATGGTTCAATGACCGTAAACAATGGACTCATAGCAGAAGGTCTTCCTACAAATGCAGGTAATATTGTTTTCACCAGTATCTACGACGATTTCCATGGCGGAGATTCAAATTCAGATGGAACAGCTACAGCTTTCAACTACTATCCCTGGGATGGGATTATAATTAATGATGTTGCACTTGACCCCCAAACACGATTTGCCAACTGTATTTTCAGGTATGCACAATATGGAAGTGGTGCAATTAAAACGATAAGTGCAAGTCCATCTATTCAATATTGCTCTTTCAACAACGACAATGTCGGTGTTTATGCATCGGCCGCATCTAATCCTACAATTAATTATTGTGATTTTTACAATATCAGTGGTTATGCGGTAAATAATGTCAACCAGTCATTTGTCATCAATGCTGAAAATTGTTGGTGGGGAAGCAATACCGGGCCGACCCATTCAGGTAATCCCGGCGGGACAGGTGAACCTGTGACTAATGCTGTCGATTACCTACCGTTCGGAACAAGCGGAACAATAAATCCGCTGATGGGAGATGTAAGTCTTAATGGTAGTGTTCAGGCTTATGATGCATCGCTGATATTACAACATGTTACAACAATTATTACACTTAATGCAAAACAGCTTGTTGTTGCAGATGTAAGCGGTGCCAGTGGTGTCACTGCATTGGATGCTTCACTTGTACTTCAATATGTGGTTGGATTGATCAGTTACTTCCCGGCTGAACTTTTAAGTCCAGTGCCGGCCTATTCATCAGAAGCTGTTCTTACAGTAGGAAATGAGACGGTTAACCCCGGTGAAGAATTTGATCTTCCGGTATCCATGAGCAATGTTGATGGGATTTATGGCGCTCAGATGACACTTAACTATAACCCTGATTATTTGGACGCTTTAGAAATTACAAACCTTATGCCTTCAATGACATTTTTCTCTAATATTGATGAAACGAACGGAATAATTCATCTATCGTTTGCAGGAATTGAACCGTTAGAAAGCGATTTGACATTTGCTGCTATCCATTTTAAAGCAAAAGAGAATGTCCCAAACATGACTGTCCCGGTAGAAGGTAAGTTTTTTATGGCGAATGAATCTAATCTGACAGGTGCGATTACAAATGGAAGTGTCACCATAAATGGCTTTTCTACAGGTCTTGAAAATAGTCTGGCAGGGGCAGATAACATGCTTGTTTGTTATCCAAATCCGGTTACAAGTGAACTGACAATTAAGTACACCGTAACACAGAATGATGACAATGTCTTTATCGCTGTTTATAATTTATTTGGACAAAAGGTAACCGAATTGGTAAATGGTAAACATGCCGCTGAATCCTATAAAATTAAATGGAATTGCTCCGGTATGGATGGAATGAATTTACCAGATGGAACCTATTTTATCAGAATGATTGCCGGTAATAAAACTGTTTTACAAAAAATTCAGATTGTTCGGTAAGGTTGTCGAAGATGCAATTTTATAGGATTAACCCTTAAAACTTACAATCATGAAAAAGCTAAAATATAGTTTACTTGTCTGTTTGGTTCTCACCGGATTTATGGTCCGGTCGCAGACCATTCAGATGCGAATTCCTGCATTGTCATCAACTGTAGGGAATACGATAGATGTACCTGTATACGTCGATAATTCATTAACAGGCTTAAATGTATTGTCCTTTCAATTAAAAATAACATTTAATAGTACCGATTTAAGTTATACATCAATCGAAACTGCCGGAACAATGGTTTCCGGTTGGGGAGGCCCAACTGTTAACAGTTTAACACCGGGCATTTTATACATAGCCCATGCCGGAACAACACCACTAACAGGAACCGGGATATTATTTTATATGCGTTTTCAGTGCATTGCTTCAGGTTCAGCTTCTGTTGCTTTTAATGGTGGAACCGGTACCAATTTCTTTAATGAAGGATCACCGGTAATGACTTTTGTCAACGGAAGTGTTAGCATCAGTCCGGCCCCTTATATTACGGTATCACCAAATACTGCTTTACTATCTGTAGGTGAAACACAGCAATTCAATGTAATCGGCGGAACAGCACCTTATTCGTGGAGTGTAACCAATCCATCCGTAGCTTCGATCAACTCAAGCGGCCTTCTAACTGCAACGGCTGCAGGGTTTACGAAAGTTGGCGTTCAGGACGAGGGTGGAATAACAGACGAGACAGACAACGATATAGAGATCAGAGCACTGAAACTTACATTACCAACTACCAATGCATTGCAGGGAAGTATGGTTGAAATTCCGATTACGACAACTTCGCTGAATGGGTTGGGAATTATAAGCGGGAATATAACGATTACGTTTAATCAAAACATTCTTTTACCGGTCGGATATAATAGTTCCGGGACTTTGTTAAGCGGCTACTCAAACATTATAGTGAACACATCTGTTCCGGGATCTGTAACGCTTGCTTTTGCTGGAACGACTCCCCTGACGGGTTCCGGTACTTTGCTTTACCTTCAGTTCAGTGTTTCGTCCGTTAATACAGGAAGTACGTCGCTTAATTTTACAAATGCTGTGTTTAACGAAACAATACTGGCTAAAACAGTAAACGGTTCATTTTCTACCATAAATTTTTCAACCATCACTGTGACTCCAAATACGGCAACACTTGTTTACCCGGGAACACAGCAATTTACCGCCTCGGGAGGAGTAGCGCCTTATACATGGACTTCATCAGACAACACAGTCGCAACCATTAGTGCTTCAGGATTACTGACAGTCCTGAAAAGCGGAGTAATACATGTAATTGCAACTGATAATGTTGGTTCTTCGGGTTCAAGCGGGAACATTACGATTTATGATACCTGGGTAACGATTCCGAATGTCAATGCCCAACTAAATACAACCTATGATCTGCCTGTGTTAATGTCAAGCCTGCCAGCTGGTCAATCAGTCTATTCTGTTCAGGGAACCATAAGTTTTAAATCACCTGAATTAACTGCTGTTGATATCGTTACTACCGGAACAATGTCAGAAGGCTGGACAGCTGTTAAAAACATTGCTGGAAACCAGATCATTTTTGCGCTTGCAGGAACAAATAGCTTCAATTCAGCAGGAGTTATGTTTAAAATTCAGTTTCAGCTGAATCCTGATCTTACTGCCGGAGAATTTGCTTATGTGAATATCAATAATATCATGTTAAACGAGGGTATTCCCTTACCACGGACAGCAAATGGAGGAATAACCGGAACAACAGGTATTGTATTAAGTCTGAAAGCTTACATGCAGGGACCATTCAACGGAACGGATATGAATACAACATTAAATTCTGCAGGCTTACTTCCCCTGGCTCAACCATATAATATCGCTCCCTGGAGTTACAGCGGTTCTGAAAATGTAGCAGCGATTCCCAATGGTACTGTTGTTGACTGGGTCCTTGTAGAATTAAGGGATGCAGTAAATGCTGCATCCGCGACATTAACCACCCGGATCGCTCGTCAGGCTGCCTTTTTATTGAGGGATGGCTCGGTGGTTGGAATGGACGGATTCAGTAACCTGATCATTCCTGCCACTATATCAAATAACCTGTTCGTAATAATCTGGCATAAAAACCATCTGGGTATTATGTCCGCTATCCCGGTTTCCCTTTCGGGCGGTGTTTATACATACAACTTTACAACGGGCTCAGGACAGGCGTATGGTGGTATAAACGGACAGAAACCTCTGGCCATAGGCAAATGGGGAATGTATGCCGGGGACGGGGATGCCAATAACACCATCAATACTGCTGATAAAACCAGCGTATGGACACCGAATGCAGGTAAAAAGGGGTATTTAAATGCTGATTATAATCGGGATGGACAGGTGAATAATCCCGATAAAAATAATTACTGGTTACCGAATGTGGGAAAGAGTTGCCAGGTGCCATAGAAGTTTAATTAAAAAAATTTTAAAGCATTAATAAAAATACCCTGCCAACCACGGGGTATTTTTTTTCCCGATCAGGTTTGGTCTGCAAAAATTGTAACATCGTCAAAAAAAGCAGATTTTGAATTTTAATAAAAGTATCTTATATTTGCTGTCCCGGGACTTATTATTAATTTTTAGAATATAAACCTTTTTAAGGTATGAAGTACAAATCAGGGTTAATTTTCACTTTTATTGTTGCAATGTCAACATGTTATACACAAGTAATTTCAACTTTCGATACCAATACCGAAAACTGGCACTCCGAAGGTGATGGAGACTACTTTTGGGAATCAGGAGTTGGAAACCCGGGAGGATGTTTTCGGGTGAATGATGATGCTACAGGAGATATGAACAGGGCATATGCACCGGTAAAATTTCTTGGAGATTGGTCGGCTGCAACAACAAGTGATTATGTTTCAGCGGATATCTTCTTACACCAGATCAGTGGCGGGTATGTTGCAAGTAATTATGTTTTCAGAATAGTTGGGCCTGGTGGTTCAGCCAAAGCCATATATGATCCAATGCCAACTCCACCCTTTGATGCCTGGATAACTTATTCGGTTACTCTTGATGAAGCGAACTGGCAGGTTGAATCGGGTAGCTGGGCCTCCATTCTCCAACATGTTACTACTTTTATTGTTACCATGGAATATATAAATGGCAGCGAATGGAATCGGATGGACAACATTTACCTTTCATTCACACCTTCAGTAATACCACTTGAACCAGTAATTTGTTCCGATTTTGAAAGTGGGCTTTTAGAAGGTTGGTCTTTCTTAAGCACGGGTGGATTTTCGATAATGACCACAGGAGGAAATCCAGGCAAATACCTTAAGGTTTTGGATGGTACTGGTGTGTCCCTTGCAGTTCCCTCTTCTGAATATCACGGAAACTGGTCGTTGCTCGATGGGCACAATGCCGAAATTCATGTTGATTATTTAATAACTAATGTCACTGGTCCAATCAATCTTCCCGGCTTTTTTATAAAACTATCGGGCCCTGGTGGGGTGGCAACCTATCCATGCGATAATGGTTTTGAATATGCTATTAATAACTGGCATTCATTCGGAATACCGATCGAACAAACAGACTGGACAATTGAAAGTGGTGACTGGACTTCTTTGATTAGTTTTATAACAGATATTCAATTGGCAGCCGAGTTTATCAATGGAGGCGAAATAATTGGAATTGACAATTTTTGTATATCAAATCTACCTCCGGTTTCAGGATTTAAGTCTGATAAAACTTTTATATTTACAGGTGATGCAGTTCAATTTCAGGATCAGTCTACTTCAGCGCCACAAAGCTGGTACTGGGATTTTGGTGACACTGAGACAAGTACTGAAGTAAACCCATTACATCAATATTCTGTATCAGGAATTTATACCGTAACGCTGACCACAACAAACTACTTTGGAAACAGTACCGAAACCAAAACAGATTTAATTGAGGTCTATCAGATTGATGATTGTTTGAAATTTGATGATGATTTTAATGATAATATAATCCATGCGGGTTGGTTAATTAGTAATGGTACATGGTCTGAAGCATCTGGTAACATCCGGCAAACTTCGAATAATTATGTTACCGGAAATTTGTTGGGAGGATGTTTTGCAATTACCGGAAGTTCTCTTTGGGAGGATTACATATTATCATGCGACATGATGTCCAGCGATAATGATGACATTGGGGTTGTGTTCAACTGGCAGGATAATCAAAACATGTATATGCTGGACTGGAACCTCCAGGGAAATTATCGCCAACTTAGTAAATGGGTGAATGGTACACAAACCATCCTGGCTTCAGATGGTATTGGCTATGTTACTAATCAATGGTACAAAATTGATGTTTATTCAATCTCAGGTCAGCTGGTTTTAGCCATTGATGGGATCGGGATTTTTAGTGTTTCTGATAACACATTTACAACAGGTAAAGCAGGATTATTCTGTTCAGGAAACCAATCGAGCTACTGGGATAATTTCCGGGTTGAATGTGCAGGAACGCCGATTGATTTGAAAGCTTTCCTCGAAGGACCATTTAATAGCAGTGGTATGAATACAAATTTGACTGGATTAACCAATTTTCCCAAAACACAACCATATTCAGCTTTACCATGGAATTATTCAGGGTTAGAGGGTTTTTTGACAATTCCTGCTAATGTAGTCGATTGGATGCTCATTGATTTCAGGGATGCGCCAAGTGCTTCAACTGCAACCTCAGCGACCAGTATTGCTACAAAAGCAGCATTGCTGTTAAATAACGGCAATATTATTTCACCCTATGGGGGTCCGCTTTATTTAAATGTCGAAGTCAGTAGTAACCTTTTCATTGTTGTCTTTCACAGAAACCACCTGGGAATTATGACGGCAAATCCCGTTATTGAATCCGGAGGAAGTTATTCATATGATTTTACATACGGAAACACACAGGCCTATGGAATAAATGCTCAGAAAAACCTGGGAGGAGGAGTTTACGGTATGTATGCAGGAGACTGGAATAGTGATGGCTTGATAAATTCAGCAGACAAATCATCTTTCTGGACAATACAATCCGGTAATAATGGCTATTTTCAAGGCGATGCAAATATGAATACTCAGGTGGCAAACCAGGATAAAAATGATTACTGGTTACCAAATCAGGGAATGAGTAGCCAGGTTCCGCTATAAGGTACGATTATTCATTTATTCCGGCCTGTTCCCATTCGGGACAGGCCTTTTTTCTTCAAGTAAAGAATATCGATGAACAGCCAGACCTTTTATTATTCAAATAATTTTACGTAGGTTTGTACAAAGAATACACCGATGTTATCCTCAAAGGTTATTGTTATCTTTTTATTGATAAATTTTTTAGGGTTAAACTATTATTCTTATAGTCAATCTGTCAATAAATCGGATAGCCTGCGCCTCGAACTTTCCAAATCACAAGACGACACATCCCGTATAAAAACGCTTTTTGAATTGGGTAATCAGTTCATCGATGGTCCCTCGGATTCATTAATCTGTTATTATACGATCGCACTTGATATAATCACTAAGTTCTTTAATCAACCGGAAGGTCAGCTTAGCAAGACGAATAAAAAATTGATTTTAACCTATGATCAATTTCACTTCCGGGCCTTAAATGAGATCGGGATCGAAAAATTCTTTCTTGGGCAATACACCGAATCCCTTGAATATGCTAACAAGGCACTTAAAATTGCAGAGAAAATCGGTGATAAAGGTCTGATCTCAGAGTGCAGCGGCGCCATTGGCATTGTGTATAAAAATCAAGGGAAATATCCTGAAGCACTTGATTATTACGATAGGGCTCTGAATCTAGCGCTAGAAATTCAGGATACAGCGTGGATCGCTGGCTGCTACGCAAATACAGCAAACGTTTACAGGCGATTGGGTAATTTTTCCAAAGCACTCGATTACCTGCTGAAAGCCTTCAAGGTTTTTGAACAAAGTGGCGAAAAACGCAGGATGGCAATAGGACTTATGAATATTGGTAACCTTTACGAGGACCAAAAGGACAACAATACAGCACTCGAATATTATAGCAGGGCACTTCAAATTTCCTACCAAACCAACGATTATAAACGAATTGCTGAATGTTTGTTGAATGTCGGGAACATTTATCTTGAAAGGAAAAACTACACTGCTGCGAGAGAAAATTATGAGCAATCGCTTAAAATTCAACAGGAACAAGGATTTATGTTTACGCTTGCTGATTGTTACGAGAATATTGGAAATTCATATGAAAAGGAAGGTCATTACGAGGACGCTATAAACTATTACTCAAAAGCACTTGAGCTCGGTGAAAAAGAGGAAGATAAATCAACCTTATCAGAAGTTGATGGGAATATGGCGAGAATTTTTATCCTAAAGGGTGAATTTAAAAAAGGTTTAGTGTATGCTAAAAACAGTTTAAAAATTTCGGAGGAGACCGGTGATCTTCAAAATATAAAAAATGCTTATGAATTAATATCTAAAGCCTATGAAGGGCTGAAGAATGCCAGCGCAGCACTTGAAAACTATAAAAGTTACACACAGATCAAGGACAGTCTTTTTAGTTCCGATAAATACCGTGCTATCAAAGAAATTGAAGCGAAATATGAACTGGAAAAGAAAGAACATCAACTTGCTTTGCTTACGGAGAAAAACCAGGTCCAATTGCTCACTTTAAGCCGCAGAAACCGTCTGATAATAACTTCATTGGGATTAATCCTTCTGCTAATTATAATGGGCTATATTTTAATCCGCAACAACAGGTTGAAAGCTAAAAATCATTCTATTGAACTTGAGCAAAAACTTCTTCGATCACAAATGAATCCGCATTTTATATTTAACTCTTTAATGGCTATTCAAAGTTATATTTATAAAAACGATCCTGTTCAGGCTGGCGATTTCCTTGCAAAATTTGCCGACCTTGTAAGGATTACGCTCGAAAATTCCAGAGTAGAATTCGTGTTGCTTGAAAATGAAATTAAAATGCTTAATATTTATCTCGAACTTCAGGCTCTGAGGTTTAATAATAAATTTCAACATTCCATTAAGTTTAACCGGAATATTGACCCCTCTGTAATAAAAATTCCACCCATGCTGGCACAACCATTTATTGAAAATGCGGTCGAACATGGATTACGATACAAATCCGAAACAGGATTCATTGAAATTAATTATATATACGAAAAGAACCATCTTATATTTACGGTCGAGGACAATGGTATTGGAAGGGAAAAAGCAAAGACAATGGAAACAAATAAAAAATACAAGGCGATGGCTACTTCTATTACACGCGAACGACTCGAATTACTAAGTAAACGTCTTAAAAAGAATTTTAAAATGGAACTAGTCGATTTAATAGATGGGTCGGGTCTGCCCGTTGGAACACAGGTTAAATTTGAAATGCCGTATTTAAAAATGGATTAAATATATTTGTTACATATCCCACAATTAAAATGCATTCCTATGATTTCAGTTGTTGTGATCGATGATGAACCAAGGGCCCGCGAAACCATTATCAACATTCTTGGACGCAGTAAATCAGATATTCAGGTAGTGGGTGAAGCCGATTCCGTTCAATCGGGATATGAACTGATTATTGAGACATATCCCGACCTTGTTTTATTGGATATCAGCCTGACCGACGGAACAGGTTTTGACTTGCTTAAGAAATTTGAAAAGATCAATTTTAAAGTCATTTTTATTACAGCACACGAAGAATATGCTCTCAAAGCATTTAAGTTCAGTGCCCTCGATTATATCCTGAAACCAGTGATTGCAGGCGATTTACTTCAGGCTGTTGAAAAGACAAATGAATCAAAGCTTCAGGAAGAAACCGAACTTAAAATCAGCACTTTTTTTACGAATCTTGAAAAAATCAGGAAAGTCGTCCTGAAAACTGCCGAAAGCATCCACATCATACAAATCAAAAATATTGTCCGTTGTGAGGCAGATGTAAACTATACCGTCTTCTACATTGATAATAGCGAAAAGTTAATGGTATCAAAAACCCTTAAAGATTATGCCGAAATGCTTGAGCCGGCAGGATTTTTCAGATCGCATCAATCCCATCTGGTGAATTTGGATCACATCATGCGGTATGATAAAGGAGAAGGCGGTCACCTCGTGATGAAAGACGGATCGATAGTTCCCGTTTCATCCCGTAAAAAGGAGGACCTTTTCAAACTTTTTGAGAAAATGTAGCTTGCTTTTCTCTCTAAATTTCTGCAAATAATAATTCATTCCCGGCGAATAATAATTTGACCACTTTTTTTCTTTCCTTCCTTACTAACTTTACTAATCAACAAAACTTATTATGCTTCAACGTTCAAAACAAATACAGGTTTTCTCTGCCTTCATTTTATTGTTTGGTTTTTCAACAAAGTCATCAGCTCAAATAGTTACAGCATGGATCTCCAATTGCCTATTCCCCGGCGCAATTTCATCAACAGCCACTGTTGTGAAAGCGGATCAATCGGGAAATATATTTTTGGGTGGAACGGCTGGAAATAATTTTGTGGTAAAATACAATACCACCGGAGAAGTAATCTGGTTGCAAACTTATGATAGTGGTGATACCCTATCAGAAGTGCCAAATACACTTTGCATTGATAACCAGGGAAACGCTTACATCACGTTCATGAAACATACACTCGGTGGAACCTACTGGTCACTGGCAGTGCAAAAATACAGTGCCTCAGACGGAGTTCTCCAATGGACCTCAGAAATAGCCAATGCTCAGTTCAATGCTTTTGAATGGCAGGTAAAACCCAATTATATGGCCATTGACAACAACCATTTATACGTCGCCGGTACAAAATTCGAACCCGGAATAACCGGCTCTGAAATGCTAATTGCTAAAATGGATTTTAATGGTGATACTATTTGGACAAGGACCCATAAAGGAAGCGGCATCTACTCCAACTCTAAAAGTGTAACCGTTGATCCTTCAGGAAATGTTTACATAGCCGGTGATGCCTGGAATGCTTCCATTGATTATTGTGTAGTGAAATTTGATCCGGATGGAAATCTTTTGTGGGATGCATTTTATGATGGGCAAATATACAACAGCACTGACATTGCAGAGAAGGTAATCGTTGATAATGTGGGAAATGTTTACATTACAGGTTACAACCAGATCAGTTCCAATCAGAAAGATATTGTAACAGTTAAGTATGATCAGAATGGGAATTTTTTGTGGGATCAAAGTTATGGCAATCCCGACTATAGTTCAAACAATGCCTACTACCTCGAAAATGATGCATCTGGTAATTTGTATGTGGGAGGTTACAGTGCTTACGAAAACCCTTATCCCGGAACGGGGAAAGACTATATTCTTTTGAAATATGATCCAGGTGGAAATCTGCTGTGGGATGCCAGATACGATCACTTTAACTATATCAACGATCATCCCTTCGATTTTGATATGGGCCCGGAAGGCGATATTTACATTTGTGGTATCAGCATAAAAAGTTGCTACCCTTCTGAATTTATAACCGTTGTAAAATGCAATCCTCAGGGAGAATTTGTTTGGAATTTTTGTGTTCCGGGCTTATATGGTACACCCTGGGAAATAGATGTCATCAACGATGATGAATTTGTGGTAGCTGCCGGTGCGATCGATTCAATGATGGTGAACGATGCCACAGTCATTAAATATACTTCCGCGCCTGCATCCGGTTATGGAGCCGATATTACCAACATTTTTTTTGAATCACAAATTGCACCTCCTGTTATTGATTATGAAAACCATACTGTAATTGCTACAGTCCATGATTCGGTCAATCTTGAATTTTTGGTGCCCTATATCGCCATTTCCGATTATGCCTGCATGTACCCGGATGATGGCGATACAACAAGTTTTGTTGTCCCTGTTTGGTATAATGTTGCTTCATTTGATAATGTCGAACAATGGTGGATTGTATATGTGGAAGGAGGATTTGTTGGGTTGGATGAACATGAAACCGGTGATTTTCAAATTTTCCCTAATCCGACAGCAAACAAGTTTAAAGTCCGGAGTTTGGAGTATGGAGTTATTGGTGCAACCATTGAAATTTTTGATTTGAATGGCAGAAAACTTATCGAAAAGTTCATCCGTACTGGGAATAAAACTACAGCGATTGATGTAAACAGCTTGCAGGACGGAATGTATCTGGTTCAATTTCAATCTGAAAATCAAAAAATAACACAAAAATTAATCATTCAAAAATGATAAAATAATCTTTTAAACATTAAAAAAATGAAAAAAGCAGCACAACTCGTCGCATTGATCCTATTGATTTCTTTGACAGTTTATTCACAGAAAAGAGAGTCACATGATAGTTTTGCAAAGCCAATACCAAAGAGGCTACTACAACAAATTCCAGATGATCACAATGGAATTCGCCAGGGCAATCCAGAGCAATTGATATTAAAATCGTCCTTGAACGATGATTTTTTAATGAAAATTCAATATAACCTCATCTGGGATTATAGCGGATCTGTCTGGGAACACAACCGGTATGTGACCTATACCTACAACGACTTTAATAACCCCATCGAAAAATTCGAGTCATGGACAAATGGCTCAGGCCCGATAAGAAAAACCGACTGCACTTATGATGAGAATCAAAATCTTAACGATGAGTATACATATGATTACGAAAATGACGAGTGGGAAAATAGCTCGAGAAACCTATACAATTATGATGGGAATAACAACCGAATTCAAAACACCAGGCAAGTTTGGGATGGTGAGGAATTTAATAATGAGATAAAAAGCACTTATGCTTATGACGGTAATAACAAAAAAATTTACCAGATGATGTACTACTGGGATGAGGATGTATGGGTAGAATCGCAGGAATTTGACTTTCAATATGATGAAAATGGCAACCTGTACAAGATTGAAAGTGAAGCCTGGATTGATGATGAATGGGTTAAATGGCAAAAAAGCATTTATGCCTACGATACAACTAATTTACTGTTGTCAATTGAAAGTTCACTTTGGGATACAGAAACTTCCAGTTGGTTTCATCCACATCAAAAACAACTATACGCATACGACCAGGATGATAACCGTATCATATTTATTATCCAGGGATGGAATGAATATGATGAATTTTGGTTTAATCAGTTCAAAACAACCTACTATTACCTACCCGTTGGGAACGAAAATGTAGAGACAATACGAACCGACATAAATATGTCTATTGAAGATTTCCAAACTACCGAGGATGATATTGTTATTGATCCGGGTAAAGATGATAAAGTGCTGATTGGTGTTGAGGTTTTGATTGATTCCGTTCTTCACACATCTGACGGTGACCTGGAATTCAACTTATCGCATAATGGCGTATGTGAAACCATTATTTACCAGGTTGGTGGCGATGGTGATAATTTTATAAGAACAAAATTATCTGATCAAGGGGTTGACACGCTGGCCAATGGAATAGCGCCTTTTTATGGTATTTATAAGCCCGAAAATCCTTTAAACGCATTTCTTGAAACTGACCCAACCGGTACATGGACATTGAGCATTTATGATGGTGCGGCTGGTAACACAGGAATATTACAATCCTGGGGGTTAAATCTAATCTATGCGCCCAACATGGGAGCGAAAGAGGAATCAGTTGGAGATTTTTCATTTGAGATATTTCCAAATCCGGCACAAAACAAGTTCGAAGTTCGAGGTTCAAAGTTCAAAGTTGAGAATTTCAGAATGGAACTATTTGATTTGAATGGAAGAAAGCTGGTCGAAAAAAACTTTCAGACAGGTACAGAAAACATTGAATTTGACGTGAGTGGTTTGAAAAACGGGGTTTATCTCTGTAAAATAAGTGCACAAGAATATGCGATAACAAAAAGATTAATTATTCAAAAATAAAAAATGTGGAAACATAAAAAAAGCTGAAAAATTAATTATTAACACTAAAATCTATACAAAATGAAAAAAAATATAATTTTAATTAACACTTTTGCTTTGTTGCTTTTTTTCAACATTGCATCAGCGCAAAACGATTATTTTATGGTTGATCAATCGCCAATCATAATTCCCGAATCAAACTATCAGAGTGTTCCGTCAGTAGCATTTAATGGAACGGATTATTTTACAGTCTGGGCAGATAATCGCACAGCTTTTTCTTCTGTATTAATAGCAACATATATTGACCAGGATGGAAATGTTTTAAATCCCGCAGGGAAATTATTGCTTGAATCACAGGGAAATAAGAATGAGCCAACAGTTGTATTCGATGGGACAAATTTCTTAGTTACCTGGCGTGATGACAGGAATGGGGAGGATGATATTTTCGGAGCGCGCTTTTCATCCGATGGTGAATTGATCGGTGATGAAATAGTAATCTCTACAATCGGTGGTGATGAATGGGGACAAGAAGTTACTTTTGGTGGAACTAACTATTTTGTAGTTTGGAATGATTACCGTAATGGTAGTGCTGATATCTACGGTGCAAGAATTGACCAATCAGGAAACGTATTAGATCCGAATGGAATTGCTATTTGCAATGCTACGAGCGATCAGGAATATCCAAGAGTAAGTGCCGGAGCGAGTAGTTATTTTATTGTGTGGGAAGACTACCGTATCGATCCTGCAGCAGATTACTATGGGGCTAGGGTTGGATTTGATGGTACGGTAATGGATCCGGATGGCTTTATAATAAAAGATGGACCGGATGATCAATACTGGGGTGATGTTGATTATGATGGAGTTAACTGGTTTGTCATCTGGGGAGGAACATATGATATTCTTGGAACACGAATTAGTTCGTCTGGAAATATTTTGGATCCCGGAGGAATTGTGGTCTCACCACCAAATATTGATGGTTACTACAATCGATTAGAATTTGACGGAACTAACTACTTAATTACCTGGTATGATTACACTGCTGATATTAGAGCAGCAAGGATCACAACTTCGGGTACTTTATTAGATCCTGAGGGGATTGACATTTCAGTGCAGTTTTATGATGAGAGCTTTCCGGCAATTGGTTATGGTAATGGAAAATTTTTTATTGCCTGGAAGGATGAACGAAACGGAGGTTTTGGTGCAGATATTTACGGAGCAAGAGTATCAACAAGCGGAACTCTATTAGATACAGATGGATTATTACTTTCAGGATCGGCTAATAAACAGACGTATCCGGGATGTGCCTTCGACGGGGTTAATTACCTCGTAACCTGGCAGGATAATAGAAACGACGATACGCTAAAAATTTATGCCGCACTTATCAATCAAATGGGTAATATTATTTTTCCGGGCGTTTTTCAACTTTCAAATACACCCGGAAATCAAAGGTATCCGTCTGTTTCTTATGATGGCTCCAATTATCTGGTTGTTTGGGCAGATGAAAGAGAAGGTTCGGACATATATGGAACCCGGGTTTCAACCTTAGGTGAGATTCTGGATCCTTCAGGAATTCAGATATGCACTTATTCTGAAACCCAAACAATTCCTTCCGTATCCTCCAATGGTTCACAATCACTTGCAGTGTGGGTGGATAACCGCTCAAGCCCAAAAGAAATTTGGGGAGCCAGGATTGACCAATCAGGAGCTGTTCTTGAACCCAATGGCTTTCAAATATATTCAGGTACCAATTGTGGAAATGGTGGGATTGGCGTAACATTTGGAAGTGATTCATACCTTGTTGTTTGGGCCAGGGATAGTGGTGGCAGCAATCCCTACGATATTTATGGTGGAAGAGTTAGCCCGGATGGAACCATTATAGATCCGGGAGGATTTGTGATATCTTCAGCACCAAATAACCAGGATGGCCCTGATGTTTCATTTGATGGTACAAATTTTTTTGTGGTATGGATGGATAACCGGAACTCTGTCACAGAAGATGATGTTTATGGCGCAAGAGTTTCAACTGACGGTACTATTTTGGATGTATCTGGAGTTCCTATCACAACTGAACCTGATTACCAGCAGGTACCCGATGTGGTTTTTGATGGAGACCAATACATTATTGCCTGGTTTGATAAAGGTGATGATATGAATCTAAAAGCTGTTGAGATTGATCTTTCCGGAAATGTTACAGATACTTACACACTATCAGATCAGTTTGGAATGCAGACTTATCCTTCACTTGCTCACGGACCCGAAGATCAGGTATTGGTTATATACCAGGGATTTGCAACAGAATATAACAATATAAGCTACAATGCTAACCGAATCTGGGGAGCATTTCTTGGATTGTATATTGGTGTAGATGATTTATACTCAAACATTCCTGAAGAGTTTACTTTATGCCAAAACTATCCCAACCCTTTTGAGAGTTTAACGGTTATAAGTTACGAGTTAAAATTTTATAGTGATGTAAACCTGAAAGTGCTTGATATAAAAGGAAATGAAGTTACCACACTGCTAAACCTAAAACAATCCCCCGGTAACTATAAAGTTGAGTTTGATGCAAGTGGTCTGCCTGCTGGGATTTATTATTTTAGGCTGACAGATGGGAAGTATTCACAAACAAAAAAGATGATCTTAATCAAGTAGAAAGCAAATAATAATTCATTCCCGGCAAATAATAAAATACCTTTCTGATTTGGTATGGATAAATTAATTTTAGGCATTACTTTGAAATCCTAAACTCAAATAAGTTATATGAAAAAACTTTTTCTTATTTTTATTTTCTTAGGAATCTGGTTTTCAAAATCTTTCACACAGAAATTGAGGTGAGTAGTCTGGAAAGCGGTATTTATTTCTGCTGGTTAACTTCCAAAAATAAAAGTTCAACCCAAAAAATTATGATTCAAAATTAAATGCTATGAAAAATCTGCTACTATTTTTTGTAATGCTGATCAGTGCAGGCCTTATGGCACAGGAAGATCAGAAAGAAGTGGAATTGTGGACCATTTATCCCGGTTATGTAATAACCCACAATAATGACACTATCCGTGGATACATTAAACTCAATAACTTTATCAACAATCAAAAAAAAGCCTTTTTTTACAATCATCCTGATGATGAAAAGTGCGCGGAAAAATACAAACCCAAAGATATTAAAGCCTATAAAGTGGGGCCGCGATACTACGAAAGTTTTAAATTCTGGCCCGAAACAGAAGCCAGAGGTATGCATTTTTTTCTGAAAGTGATTGATGGACCTATTTCAGTTTATAAGTGGTATTACGAGCCGGAAGAACAATCGAAAGAGCGGGTTAAGATTGACGATGACGGAAGAATTTCGAAGATCGATTTAAGTTTCAGCGAAGAGAACCTCTCAACTGAACTTATTCCCGTTAAACTTGGCGGCGATCCCGAAAAATTAAAAAGCCTGAAATATGCTACCAATTTTAAGAAGAACATGAGCAATTACCTTAAAGACTATCCTGAACTGGCATCAAAAATAGCCAATAAGGAGGAAGGTTACCGCTACGGGAACATCGAAGACATTATACGAGAGTACAATGCCTGGTATATAAAAAATCATCAGACAAATCTGAAATAATTGATTTGATTGGGAAAGTCATGAAATCATTTATTGGAAATTTCAATCCTGTTGGAATGGAATTCGATGTGAGTTATCAGCTTGCAGGGATTTATGGATGCCGTATTAGTACCGGGCAGAACACAAAACAATAAAACTAATATTTACTGGCGAATAATAATTCAATCCCGGCGAATAATAATTTACCCCCTTATTTTTTATAAGCCGCATTTATCTTTATCACGATTAATTGATCTTGAATAATAATATGGAAAGGATCATTATTATCGATGACATGAAATGTGAACAGGAATTGGCAAATTTTCTGGAAGCGAATAGGGATCATATCCGGCTTAGCACCACCATTGAAACATTAAAATCATCAGCAAAAGGCTTTTATGAAGAACTTACATCCGAATTTGTCTCTGATAATAAACTTGCCATTACTTCAAACCAACACATTGATATAGTACATACCCGGGATATTACACATATAGAAGCCATAGATCAAAAAACAAAACTTTACCTTTCGAACAACACATTTATTGAAACCAATAGTACACTTGACTCCTTTGCTAATAAACTAAAAGGAAGTAACTTTTTGCGAGTTCATCATGACTTTATAATTAACCTCGATTATATCTCGAAACTTGATGTTAGAGAAGGTAAAACAATTGAAATAGAGAATGGTATTAAAATTCCCATTGATCTATCAAAAAAGGCACTATTACTTAACCATCTTAAAAAAATAAACATATAAATAGAAAGTAAAAATGATTCATTTAACCTTAATTTTTATTATCATGAAAAACAATTTACATTTTTTAATTAAAAGGATCTTCTTGGGATTAATTTCCCTGGTATTTCTGGGACAACTTAGTTTGATGGCCCAGGTTTCCTTTACACAAACACAAAACGCCGATTTTTACAAAGGCGCTTATAATGATCTGATCGTAAGTTCGGATAATGTTTATCTGCCTTTTCAGGCCACGAATGTTAATACATGGCTCACCACTACTGTTTTACCTCAAACCTTAAAGGGGCATAAGGCTGTTACCTGGAATAACCGTTATGTTTATGTTGTTGGCGGTTATAACGATTTAACTTATTCTACTGCAGTTTACCGTGCGACTCTGACAAGTAGCGGTATCAGCGGCTGGACGACCCTCAATCCCATACCGGTTGGTTTAAGAGATCACGCGGTTGTTATTGGAACCAATACCATTTATGTTTTGGGGGGCAGGGATGCATCAAACATTTATAATACGATTTATTATGCAACCATTAATACCGATGGTTCGATTGGTGCATGGGAAACTGCCAGTGTCAACCTTCCATTGCCTTTGTGGGGACATACAGCGGCATACTGCAATGGCTATATTTACATTGCCGGTGGTTCAAATGTGATGACAAGCACTACCGCCCGCAATAATGTATATTATGCTAAAGTTAATGCGGATAATACACTTTCTGCTTTTGCTACTACTACCAATTTGCCAGCTACCAGAAATGGACACTCCATGGTGACATTTGGTGATAAACTATATATACTGGGAGGCTTTACAATCGGAGGTGCAAAACAAAATACTGTTTATTTTGCTACTTCAGGAAATAATGGAGCGTTGGGCTCCTGGTCCACAGCAACTGCACTTCCGATTGCAGTTAGTAACCACTCTTCTGTTATCATGAATGGCCTGATCACTGTATTAGCGGGAGAAAGCGGAGGTACCCTCAGCAACAATGTTTATTACGCTGATATTAATACCTCACCATTGGTTTGGAATCTTGCTACCAATGTCATGTACGATCGTACCAAAGATGGTGCGGCCTTTGCCACCAATGGTTGGATTGGATATTGCGGAGGTGAAAACCTTTCAGGAACACCAATTTTGAATGCCAGGTATGCAAATCTGACATTATCGGCCAATTATAAGAAAAACGGCTTTTTTGTTTCCAATCCATTTTATGAGTTAGGAGCTGAAAGAGTGATAACAGAGTTAACATTTACGGCCTCAAATCCGGCTGTTTCAAACTCACAAATTGCATACCGTATAGCAGGTGATGATGTAGATTGGGGAAACTGGACTGCCCTTACATCGACAAGCCCAATTACTGTGGGAATAACAGATCATTACTTACAATATAAAGTAGTTTTTACAGGAGACGGTCTTGTTACACCCACTTTCGCCGAAATGAACCTTTGGACACCCGGCACTGAACTATCAGGAAACCTTAATGCATTAACTTCGATAACATTAGCAAACAGTCCGTACTGGGTTACTGGAGATGTAACATTTACTTCTGGTACACATACTTTTGAAGCCGGTGTCGTATGGAATTTTCTTCCCCAAACAGGTTTAACAGTAAGCCAGGCAAATGTTATTTGTAACGGAACATCCGGCAACCCCGTTCAATTCATTGGCTATACAAACGATGATGGATTGTGGGATGGTATTTATTTTGACCCGAATAGCGATAATGGCGTTTCATCACAATTCAATTATGTTATAATATCTAATGGAGGATATGGTACCAACAATGCTAACCTGTATTGTAATTCATCCAATGAACCATTCTTGAATCATTGTACAATACAACATGCAGATGGAAATGGTATCCGGCTGAATAGCGCTCATATCAATGTGGAAAATACCACCATACAATACAATACTGAAAATGGTGTATACCTTGAAAATTCCAATCCAACATTTGTTATCTGCGATATTGGATACAATGGTGCTGCCGGTGTTTATTTTACTTCCAATACATCCGAACCAACCTATAGCACAACCACAATACATCATAACCTTTATGGAATGCACTACCCATCTCCCAATTATACGATTTATCCACCCAATGGCGATCCTGTTGTCACAAATAATACATATAACGGAATCGCTATTGATGGTGGGGATGTCAACAGTAGCAATAAAGTTTGGAATTCCGTTTTATATGACTATATATTATTGGGTACGGTAAGGATAATACAATATTCATCTTATGTACGTCTTACCATTGAACCTGGAAATACCATTAAGGCTTTAGATGGAGTTCAGATACAAATTGGTGCAAGCAACAATGGTGGTGAATTATACGCAATTGGTACTGCTGACAGCCTGATAACTTTTACTTCTCATGATGACCTTTCAGGTGGATGGGATGGCATTTGGTTTACACAATATGCCAGCGACTGGGGAGGTGTTTCAGTGATGGACTATTGTGTAGTTGAAAAAGGAAATGATTACAATATGTACTCACTTTCTACGGTTCAGCCTACCATGAATCACTCCATCATAAGGGATGCATTGGTTGACGGATTGAGGAATGCTTCATCAACCCATATTATTCAAAATACACAGTTTTTAAATAATGGAAGATATCCTTATTATTTACTTGATCCGGGTGCAAATCCTGCCCATTCGGGAAATACTTATTCCGGTAATGGCATCAACAGGATCGCTATTGAAGGGGGTGAGTATGGTAGTGATCGGTCGCTAACCTTTGATAACATCCCGTATCTCGTCCTGAATGATATAATCATGGTACAATATAGTAGCCATAGCCGCCTGACTGTTGATCCTGGTGTAATTGTCGAGTTTGAAGCCGGTACTCAGCTAAGACTGGGTAAAAGTTCTAATGGTGGTGACCTCTGGGCCGAAGGAACTTCGGGTAATCCGATTACCTTCAGGCCATATAATGGTGTAGCCGGAGGCTGGGAAGGAATTTATTTTACATCATACAATGATAACTGGGGTGGAACATCTTCCATGAAGTACTGCATTGTTGAAAAAGGAAATCAATTCAACGTATATTGCGAAAGTTCAGCTCAGCCGACTTTTGAAAATTGCACCATTAGGTTGTCAGCGAATGATGGATTGAGGGAATATAATTCAGATCCACCTGTTACAAACTGCTCATTCGAAAATAACGGTGCTTACCCTATCAACTATACGGACTGGACTTGTAATTCACTGCTCACAGGTAATAGTTATTCCGGAAATAATCCGAATTATATAGCGCTATCAGGGGGTACTTATTCCGAGAATAGGACTTTATATAATGACGGTATTCCTTACCATATTCTGACTGATATAGTAATCGGATTATATTCCAGCCATTCAAGATTAACTGTTGAACCTGGAGTTACCATGGCTTTTGAACCCGGAACAAAAATTCAACTGGGCAACAGTAATAACGGAGGAGATTTGTGGGCAGAAGGTACAGCAGCTGACAGAATAATTTTCAAACCTTACAATGACGCAATTGGTGGCTGGGATGGTATTTATTTTACAAATTACAATGATAACTGGGGAGGAACTTCTTCCATGAAGTATTGTAATGTCGAGAAAGCTGCAAATAATAATATCCTTGTTGAAAATTCAGGCCAACCATTTATGGAACATTGCATACTTACTGAATCTACTGGCAACGGATTGATGCTGTCAAATTCAACCATTACGATCAGGAATTGCACATTTGCTGACAATGGCTCTTTTGGTATTCAACTGGAGGGATCAAGTGCGCCCGTTATCGGGAATGAAGCTCTTTACACCTGTAATCTATATGGTAATACCAACTACGAAGTATACAACAACACTGCCAACAATATTGATGCCCGATACAATTACTGGGGTACGGGCGATTCAGCCATGATCGCTTCACGAATCTATGATAAATACGACAATACGGCGAAGGGCATCGTATATTTTGGAGACTTTGCACAAGTTCCGTCAATTCCAAGCCCAACCATGCTATTGAGTGGAGACGTTTGGTACGCCAATACTACCATGACACAACTTGATGGTGCAACCATGGAAATCTATGATTATTCATCCAGTTTAATTACGAGCACAGTTACCAATGGTCTTGGCCATTATGCTTTTAGCTCTATTCCATCAGGAAATTATACTATGGAAATAACCCCTTCAAATGTTTGGGGAGGAGTCAATTCTACGGATGCCTTGCTTATCCTAAATCATTTTGCTCATATAGATACGTTGACAGGCACCGAATTGGCTGCAGCAGACGTCAATGTTAGCCAAACGGTGAATGGTACAGATGCCCTCTTCGTTATGAAGCGTTATGCAACTATGATATCTTCATTCCCATCAGGTGATTGGTTGTATAATACAGTAAACCTTACCATCAACGGAAATCTCGTGACCAATGATTTTGAAATGCTTTGCTTTGGGGATGTAAACTCATCCTATGCACCGGCTAAAAAGGATGAAGGTTCAGTATCGCTTGTTTATGAAGGGAATCAGGTAATTCAATCCTATGAGGAATTCACGGTAGTTGTTTCCATTCAAGATATGATAGAAGCAGGTGCAATCTCATTGGGTTTCTATTATCCTGAAGAATTTATGGATGTCAATGGTGCAGAACTGCTGAATACAAGTGGAAATGTCATTTTCAACGCATCAGAAGGACTTGTACGTATTGCATGGGCCAATATTAATCCACTGAATATGTCAGCAGGAGATGAAATGCTTGTATTGCACTGTACAACTAAGGATTTAAGCAATCTCACAGAACCTATCCAGCTTGAACTTTATGAAGATTGTGAAATTGCCAACCCAATGGCTGTGGCTTACGATGAAGTAACGCTTTCGGTTCCCGAACTGGTTGCTTTCACAGTTGGAATTAACAATCTTTCAAAAGATGAACTTTGGTCATGCGAAAATTATCCAAATCCGTTCAATCATACAACAACCATTCGCTACCAGATCCCACAATCAGGTTTGGTTACACTCAAAATTTACAGCATTTCAGGTTCGCTTTTAGCAGAACTTGTAAATGATGTTATGGATAAAGGCGAATATTCAGTAGAATTCAACGCTGAGGGATTGGAAAATGGAATTTACTTCTATAAGCTTGAATTCATGAATTCAGAAATCAATCAAAGCATAGTAAATAAAATGAGTATAACACAATAATAAAAGCGATTATGAAAACGAAATTTTTAAAATTTATTTCGATCATATTCATAATTGCCTGGCCCATATTGTTGCAAAGTCAGACGATCAATACCACAGCCGGGACAATTACCAGCTGTCCCGGGGAAATTGTGGTACCGATCAATGTTACGAATTGTAATGGGATAGGAGCTATTTCGCTTGTCCTTCAGTTCAATACATCTGCTCTGACTTTCCTGAACTATGAGAATCTTCATCCACAACTATCCGGTGGTTTCCTGATCGTCAATAATTCTACGAACCAGGTAATCATCAGTTGGGCAAGCACAACAGCTGCTTTTGTGGGTAATGATAAACTCATGGATCTCAGGTTTTCAGGGGTGACCGGATCCAGCAATTTAACATGGGATACCCAAACTTCGGGTAATTGTGAATATAGTGATCTAAACGGAAACATTCTTCCGTCTTCTTATACAAATGGTACGGTGACAGTTTACCAGGTACCGTTGATCACCACTCAACCAATGGATAAGTCGGTTTTGGAATACCAGAACGCCACCTTTCATCTGGATGCTATCGCTACTGGAATTAGCTATCAATGGTTTGGTAGTTATAATGGAGGAACTTCATGGGTAGAATTGAGTAATAGCAGTCTTTATGGTGGCGTTACAACGGCTAATCTAACCGTCTACAATACCCAGCTGACTTACGATGGATATCTTTATCGGTGTGAAGTGAGTGGCACATGTACGCCAACGGCCGTATCTGATGCCGCTACATTGACGATAATAGAACCTTTAATTACATCTTTTGATGTTGAAAGTATATGCCCGGGAACAATTGCAATTCCAATCCTGACATCCAATTTTAACAACGTTGCTGCTTTTTCACTGGCATTCAGCTATAATGCATCTGTCCTCACTTTTTCGGGGTTCCAGGGATTAAATGCAGCATTGCCTCCTGGGAATTTTGTATGTAATTCAGTAGAGAATAAAGTTTATATGAGCTGGTCCTCAACAACACCAGTGACTTTTTCGCTACCTGATACGGCCCTTGTGGAAATACTGTTTACCGGATTAACAGGAAGCAGCAATCTGACATGGGATACAGAGACAGCTGGAAATTGCGAGTATTCTTATTTAAGTGGTGAAAAAATTGTCCAGGTTTTTCTGAATAATTCATTTACTATTTACCAGGTACCACAAATCAATGTTCAGCCGGTTGATAAACTGATCCCTGAAAATACTGCCACAAGTTTTTCTGTAACAGCAGTTGCATCAGGAATTCATTATCAATGGCAGATAAGTACCAATGAAGGTGGGTTGTGGAACGATTTGACAAATGGCGGGATTTACAGCGGTGTTACCAATGCTACCCTTAATTTATCAAATACCAGCCTTGCCATGAATGGCTATTGGTACAGATGTGTTGTCAGTGGAAATTGTTCACCGGATGCAATCTCAGACTATGCGGTTTTGACAGTTTTTCCAAAAATTACGGCAATTGCACCTACTCTGTCAAATTGTCCCGGTAGCTTGATCGTGCCTCTCGATGTTACACATTTCATCGGAGTGGCCTCATTTTCATTGACCCTGGGATATAATGCCACTACATTGACTTATGAAGGATACCAGTCTTTGAATGCTTCACTTTCTGGTGGAAATTTTGCCATCAGTGCAGCAGGGGGAAAAGTTTATATGACATGGACTTCAACAACCCCTGCCACCATTGGAGATGGGCAGCTAATAGAACTGTTGTTCACTGGTGTAAGCGGAGCCAGTTCACTGACATGGGATACGCAAACGCCGGGTGCTTGTGAATTTGCCAATATTGATGGTCAAATCATTTTCTCCAACTATACTGACGGGAACGTAACAGTTTATTTACCCCCCGCAATTACTTCCAATCCAATTAATAAAACTGCACCGGCTGGAACAACGACATCATTTTCAATCACTGCGACCGGAACAGGCCTGAGCTATTTATGGCAGGTAAGTACCGATAATGGAAATTCATGGAATGGATTGGCTAATGGAGGATCCTATTCGGGAGTAACGACAAACACTTTACAGATCATCCCGGTATTGTGGGATATGGATTTATATCAATATCGTTGCAGAGTGACGGGTACATGCCCGTCCATGGTTTATTCTAATTCAGCATTGCTTGATGTAATTCCCGAGGTTATTAATACCAGCGCAGGGACCATTAACAATTCATGTACAGGAAATATTTCTGTGCCGGTCACGGCAAGCAATTGCAACAATGTTGGAGCAATTTCCCTTACCATGAATTACGATCCAACAAAGCTAAGTTATGTGGGTTATGAAAATGTTAATGTTGCATTATCAGGTGGAATGCTGGTCGTTTATAATACGGGAACACAAATTAAATTTACCTGGGCATCAACCAATCCGGCAAATGTTGGATTCGGGAATCTAATCTGGTTTAAATTTACTGCTAATCCAGGAATTTCAACGACTCTTTCCTGGGATACACAAGTTCCTGGTAACTGTGAATACAGTTCGCCTGACGGATTTATTTATGTTACTTCCTTCACGAGCGGAACCGTATCGGTTGTTGCAAATCCTTTGATTGTTGATGCGGGTGATGATGAATCGATTGCTCCGGGTGGATCCGTTCAATTAAATGGTGCAGCAACAGGTGGTACAACGCCATATAATATTCAATGGACACCGACAACGTGGTTGACTAATCCGAATATTTTTAATCCGATAGCTGATCCTCCGGGAACGACAACATATACACTCACTGTGGAAGATGACGCAGGGTGTATAGGTTCAGATGAAATGACTGTTTATGTTACAACTGCCGGGATAGATCTTGACCTGAAAGCTTTCCTTGAAGGGCCTTTTAATTCTACTGAAATGGGAACCCAATTGAATGCTGGTAATTTAATCCCATTCGATCAACCCTATTCAACAGCTCCATGGAATTATTTTGGCTCGGACTATGTGACAAGTATTCCTAACCCATATGTTACTGATTGGGTATTGGTCGAACTGCGTGAAACTTCCGGCGGGCCATCTACTGCTACCGGAGGAACAATGATAGCGCGTCAGGCTGGTTTTATCCTGAAAGATGGAACTATAGTAGCTTCCGATGGAGCTAGTACAATGCATTTTGATGTCTTAATTAATCAAAACTTATATGCTGTTATCTATCATAGAAATCATCTTTCCATCATGTCTTCAGGTCCGTTATCAAATGTTGGCACCATCTTTTCCTGGAATTTTACAACAGCATCGGATCAGGCCTATGGAACCAATGCACTAAAAAACCTGGGTGGTGGCATTTATGGAATGTATGCCGGTGATGGAAATGCTGACGGAACAATTAATCTTACGGATAAAAGTGCTGTGTGGGGTTTTCAGGCGGGAAAGAAAGGATATCATTCAGGAGATTTTGATATGAACGGACAGGTAAATAACCAGGACAAGAATGATAAATGGATTCTCAACACGAGCTATCAATCGCAGGTACCAAATTGATTGCCGAAAATCCTTTTCAAATTAAACAAGAAAGGAGGTTAATGAAAAACTTAGATTATAGAAAGCAAAAAAAGAATAACCACAAATTAAGGAAAGTACCTTAACCACATCTTCGCAAACAATATCCAATTAAACCCCGGTCGACAGCCGGGGTTTATCATTGTTATCAACTATTTCATCCTATAACCAATTACAACACCGTATTCATTTCAGGTCACAATTTTCGGAGAACTGAATCACTTAAAACTGTAATAATATGCAATAGTAACTATTACGAATTGATCCCGTAATATATTTCCAATGAGTTTTAATATTTTTCATTTTGAAAGTTATCAAATACATTGAATTTATTTAGTTACTTTGCATAAAATTTCAGGAATGCAAAATTTCAGGTCGACGTTCCTGATGATTGGTTTGGTAATCCTATTATTTATTGCATCTTTTTCTCCGGCGAGAAGTCAGGACACATTGAAAGTAATGTACTATAATGTGCTTAACTTTCCGGGATCAACAGGTGAAAGAGTCATTGACTTTAGAACGATAAACCAATATATCAGGCCGGATATTATTCTTATATGCGAATTGAATAACGAGGCGGGTGCTATTTCACTATTACAGGATGGCCTCAATGTATTTGGGACAACCCATTACCAAAGAGCCGTGTTCACTGATGGGCCCGATTCGGACAATATGTTGTTCTACAACAGTGATAAGGTCGGTTTATATTCACAGGATACGATTGGGACAGATTTAAGGGTGATCAGCGAATACGTTCTTTACAATAAGAATTCAAACTTACCGCTGACAACAGATACTACATTCCTTTACTTTTACGTCACTCACCTGAAGGCCAGCACGGGTTCTGCAAATGAGCAGCAACGACTTACAGAAGTAGTTGCACTCCAGCAACACATTGATAATTTGCCGGATGCCAAAAATATTTTCTTCGGAGGTGATTTTAATTTTTACAGCAGCTCCGATCCGGCTTATAATTATCTTATAAACAGTGGGGTGAATTCATTTATCGATCCACTCCCTGCAGGAAACTGGCACGACGGCAGTGCCTTTATTAAATACCATACACAAAGTACACGGACTGCTCAGTTTGGCGGTGGAGCATCGGGTGGTATGGACGACAGGTTTGATTTTATTTTATTTAACAGCGATGTGAATGACGGTACGAAAAATGTCACCTATGTTCCCGGTTCATGCATTGCCCTGGGAAATGATAGTTTGCATTTCAACAAGTCTCTGATAGACCTTCCTGTTAATACAATTGTACCGGATTCTGTTGTTCAGGCACTGTATTATATGTCTGATCACCTGCCGGTTCTTTGCAAAATTAAAATTGGAGCAGCTCCTGTTAATTTAAATAAACACATCGACTTAAATCTATTTCTGGAAGGCCCCTATAACGGGACAGACATGAATGCGGATTTGAATTCAGTATTGCCTCTGAACCAGCCGTTCAATCAGCCACCCTGGAATTACTTTGGCAATGAATCGATTCCTTCAGTACAAAATCCGGATATCGTCGACTGGATTAAAGTTGAAATCAGGATGACAAACGGACTGGCAGCATCAGCTACTTCAGATACAAAAGTCTGGGAGAAAGCCTGTATTCTGTTAAAAAACGGATCCATCGTGGATACAGATGGGCAAACCCTTCCGACGGCAGATTTCCTGCCTGATGAGAATTATTATGTCGTTATACGGCATCTCAATCATCTTGACATCATGTCTTCAGCACCATTAAACCTAAATACCGATACGATTTATTATGATTTTACGTCTGGTTCAGACCGGGTATATGGTGGTTCGGCCGGATGTACGTCATTCAACAATGGCCGGGCCGGTATGATTTCAGGGGATGCCTTTTCCGATGGAATCATTGATCAGAACGATAAAAATGCCTGGATTTCATCGGCAGGTCTTGAGGGTTATTTCCAAGCAGATTTTAATATGGATGGTCAAATAAACAATCCCGATAAAGATGATTTTTTCATTAAAAATATAGGTAAATACAGTTACGTACCTCAATAACTTTTCACCGCTCGCTTTCACTTTTTACTCTATAATTCTTCAATTCACTTTCGTCTGATTTGATAAGCTTTATTGCCGTAGCAAATAAATCTAAATTTTGAACCTGCCGGTCAACATGTGAATCCCCTTAAAGACGACAGTCAAAATATCCTGTTGAATGTTTAAAAATTTTTGTTTAATAAAAACGGTTCAACTTTGAACAAAGATATTCAGAGGATGTTATCATTAGTCATAATCCGATAAAGGATTTAGTCTATTAGATATTAACAATACTGTAATTATGAAAAAGAAGGTACGGATATTTATAATTTTATCTATTGTTTTTGTTACTCTTATTTCGTCAAATAGCTTTAGCCAGCAATGGAGCGGAACAAAGAAAAACCGGTTATTGAAAGATTGGTCTATTAACGTAAATACTGGGTTCACCTCATATTTTGGAGATTTAAGTTATTATGATTCATCACCCATAAAAAAATTGCAAAATGAAAGCGGTCCGGGTCTTGGAATTATTCTGAACAAATTTATTACCCCAGCGATAGGAATAGCAGGTCAGTACTTACACGGTCATTTAAAAGGAGGCAATAGTAATCAGGAATTTAAGACAGATTTTTTAGAATATAATCTGCAGGTGCGAATTGATTTTGTTGAATTACTGGTTCCCGGTCATGCTGAAAATTTTAATGTTGTGGGATATGCCGGAATCGGCCAGTGCAAGTTTGCAACCACAACCAGCAGTTATAACGAAGGCAAACCGATCGTAGATAAACAGCAAACAGGTATTCCTGAATTTATACTTGTTTTTGGATCCGGGGTATCTTACAAAATAGCCCCCAATTTATTCATGACGGCAGATATATCTCTGCGGGCATCGCAAAATGATAAGCTGGACAATTATTCGAGGGGCAGTAATAATGACTTTTACAGTTATCAAAGTATTGGAATTACCTATACAATTAAAAGTTTGACCAGATCAGCAAAGGGAGGTGTTAAAAGTGGATTACGTCAGGATAAAAGTAAAAAATACAACCGGCTGGTTTCAAACTAAAAAAAATTAATCCAACTTTGTTATTTGGGTATCTTAAGTTTAGACCCTTCGGTAATATGATTTAAAAAAGGGGTTTTGTTGTCCCACCAGGGTTCGAACCTAGACCGACAGAACCAAAATCTGTAGTGCTACCGTTACACCATGGGACAATGCTTGATTAAATCAGGCCCGCAAAATTATGAATTTTTTTAATTCCTCAAAAATTACTTTGTGTCTGTGAACTTTTTTCACTGAACAACCCAACCCAGGACAAGCAGGCCCTGGTTTCCCGTTACGACCGAAACACTCCGATAATTATCACTCACCATTTTGAATTTCTTTGATTTACGTACTACAAAATAGTCTGTATCAACCTCTCTTTAAAGTGTCTTCATGTATAATGACAGAGCACTTTTTTAAGGTTAATTTTAGTTAATTATTACAAGTTGCCGCGACCATGAAATGAAAATGTGTATTTTCGCTCTGAAATTAGTTCCAACTATATCATTCAGATGAATAATTATAAAAAACTTAACCTTATTATTGGCTGGATCGTGTTTATTATTGCCGCAGCCGTTTATCTTATGACCACCGAACCCACTGCCAGTTGGTGGGATTGCGGCGAATACATAGCAACTGCTTACAAATTACAGGTAGGCCATCCACCGGGAGCACCTTTCTTCCAGATGATCGGAAGGTTCTTTTCGCTGTTTGCATTTGGAGATGTCACCCATGTTGCCCTCATGGTAAATACCATGTCGGCTTTATGCAGTGGTTTTACTATTTTATTCCTCTTCTGGACCATCACTCACCTGGCTCGAAAAATTGCCTTAAAACAGGGTGAAATGACTGAAGGGAAAATGTACGCCATTTTTGGAAGCGGCATTGTTGGCGCTTTGGCTTACACCTTCACCGATTCTTTCTGGTTTTCGGCCGTTGAGGGAGAAGTTTATGCCATGTCTTCCCTGTTTACAGCTGTTGTATTCTGGGCTATGCTGAAATGGGAAAATGAAGCAGATGGTAAATTTGCCAACCGCTGGATCATTCTTATTTCTTACCTGGTTGGATTGTCAATTGGCGTGCATTTGTTAAACCTTCTGGCAATTCCAGCTATTGCCTTTATTTATTATTTCAAAAAGTTCAAACCATCCGTCAAAGGAGGAATACTCACCTTTATCATCTCCATCCTGCTTCTTGCTATCATCATGAATGGTATCATTCCCTGGATCGTTAAACTATCAAGTAAGTTTGAGCTTTTGTTTGTTAATGGATTTGGTCTCCCATTTAATTCCGGAACTATTTTTTATTTTATCGTACTGATCAGCCTTATCTTATGGGGCCTCATTTATACAAAGCGGAAACAAAAAATCAACCTGCATACCATCGTTGTTAGTTTTACTTTCTTACTTATCGGATATTCTTCATTTTTTATGATCATAATCCGGTCTAATGCTAATCCGCCGATCAACGAAAACAGCCCGAAGGATGCCATCAGCCTGCTTTCCTATCTTGCCCGTGAACAGTATGGCGACTGGCCTATTTTTTACGGGCAGTATTACAATGCGCCGACTGTCGATCTCAAGGATGGCAAGCCGGTGTACGTAAGGGATAGCAAAAAAGGAAAGTACGTGATCACGGATGACAGAAAAGGGACCATTCCTGTGTACGATCCACGGTTTACTACGATCTTTCCTCGTATGTACAGCAGCAAGCCAAGCCACATTAAAATTTACAAGCAATACGGCGATATAACCGGAATACCCATAGAGGTCCAAAAAGATGATGGAACCACTGAAATAAGAATGAAACCGACATTTGGTGAAAATCTGCGGTTCTTTTTTACCTATCAACTGGGCCACATGTATTTCAGGTATTTTATGTGGAATTTTTCGGGGAGGCAAAACGACATCGAGAGCCAGGGCGAAATCGAAGACGGCAACTGGATAACCGGCTTTAACTGGTTTGATGAACATATCCTGAACCTCGGTCCGCAGAACAACCTGCCGGATAGTATGAAAAACTGGGCACACAATAAATTTTATGCGCTTCCTTTTATCCTTGGGCTGATCGGTCTGTTTTATCATCTCAATACAGATAAAAAAGACACACTTGTCGTATTCCTGCTGTTTTTTATGACCGGAATCGCCATTGTAGTATACTTGAATCAATACCCGTACCAGCCGCGTGAGAGGGACTATGCCTATGCGGGATCATTTTATGCTTTCGCCATTTGGATTGGTTTGGGAGTGATGGCTATTTACGATGCACTCGCAAAAAAACGAAGCTCAACACTTACAGCTGTTATCATCACCGTCGTTCTTCTGATCCTTGTACCGGGAATAATGGCAAATCAGGGCTGGAACGATCATGATCGCTCAGGTAAATATGCAACCCGTGATTTTGCGGCCAATTACCTGAATTCGTGCGAACCTAATGCGATTTTGTTTACAAATGGTGATAACGATACGTTCCCCCTCTGGTACGCCCAGGAAGTGGAAGGCATACGGACCGATGTAAGGGTCGTTAACTTTATGCTGGCTTCGGGACACTGGTATGTTCATCAAATGATGCGGAAGGCTTATGAATCTGACCCGCTGCCGCTTACGCTCACATACGATCAGTATCAAAACGGAGTAAATGATGCGGTCGTTTTCTACACAGGTAATTTCGAAGGTCGGGCGGAACTTAAGCAGGTTATTGATTTTATAGCCAGCGACAATGAACGGACAAAACTTACTTTGAGCAGTGGCGACAAGATCAATTTTTCACCGACGAAAAAGTTTAAACTGACCGTCGATTCGGCGGATGTCATGAAAAAAGGAGCAGTTCCAGAATCAATGAAAGACAAGATTGTTCCTGTAATCGAATGGGATGTAAAACAAAATTACCTCTATAAAAATGACCTGATGCTGCTCGACCTGATCGCTACGAACAACTGGAAGCGGCCGATCTATTTTGCAAATCCCAGCAGTGTGAGTAAAGTGTTGGGAATTGAACAATATTGCCATCTTGAGGGAGGGTTTGTTTACAAATTTATGCCTGTAAAAGCAGAAAATTACGTTTCAGGGATCGGTGGAGTCGATGCCGATGCATCTTACGGTATCCTTATGGATAGCTGCAAATGGGGGAATCTGAATGATCCGAAAGTTTATGTCGACCGCGAGAGTTACCGGAATTGTATCATTCCCAAGCAAAATTTCATGCGCGTTGCCGAAGCCCTCGAAGGAAAGGGTGAAAAGGAAAAAGCAATCGCTCTGCTCGACAGGTGCATCGAATCATTCCCCGACAGCAAGATCACCTATGATATGTATATGATCCCGATTGCGGATGTATATTATGAATGTGGGGCAATGGAAAAAGGAAACGCAATAACTCAACGGGTTTTCGATATCTACATGCAAAACATCGATTATTACAACAGACTCGACGAGCACTTCTTAAAGTATTATGAGTCGGATTATAACCAGGCTATCGGTGTGATCCAGCGATTGTCGATGATGGCAAAGATGTATAAGCAAACCGACCTGCAACAGGAAATCGACAGTGCATTTAAAGAAAACCTGCAGAATGTGAAATTGCCTTAATAAGTTTGTTACCGGAAATTACCGTTGAGTAAAAACGAAATCAAGGTGATTGGCAATATAAGAAGTTTAAAAAATTATTTTCTGTTTTCCGGAACTTTTTGCCGTTTGCTATAATACAAAAAAAATATTCCTGCAATTATAAACGGGATGCTTAGCAATTGTCCCATATTTAGAACCATATTCTTTTCAAACCCAACCTGCGGTTCTTTAATAAATTCGATGAGAAACCTGACACTGAACAACAGGATCAGGAATAAACCGAAGATATAGCCATGTTTTAGATTTACATTTTTCTTCAGGTAGATCCTGTAAAGTATAAAGAAGATGATCAAATATGAAAGTCCTTCATAGATTTGTGTGGGATGTTTTGGAACTGTTTCATTCCACCGTTCAAAAATAAATCCCCAGGGAAGACTGGTTTGAATGCCATAAATTTCTGAATTCATCAGGTTTCCTGTACGGATGAAGAAGCCTGCCAGAGCAACAACAATGACGACCCGATCAAGTATCCACAAGTACGGTTTTTTTGTTTTCCTTGAAAACAGATATAGCGCAATGAGGATACCGACTGCAGCTCCGTGACTGGCCAGTCCTCCTTCCCAGATTTCCAATATTTTTATGGGATGGCTCAGATAGTATCCGGGTTCATAAAAAAGACAATGCCCCAAACGCGCTCCTACAACCGTTCCAATCACCATGTAAGTTGTAAGGGTATCGAGCACATTTATGGGAATCCCCTCCTTTTTGAAAATTTTACCCATAATAAAATAGCCGAACACAAAACCGGTAGCAAACAATACCCCATACCAGCGTATTGCAAAACTACCTATCCTGAAAATTTCAGGATTTACATTCCAGACAATGGCTCCTAATGTCATAATTTGATGAATTGAAGCGGCAAATATACGAAAGCTAAAGAAGGTGACAGAACTGTTTGTTGTAAAATTGGTCATCCATGCTTTTACGACTATTCTGTTTTGCTGAGAAGAACATCAATCCGTTCTTTTAACAAATCCAGTGAAACTTCTATTTTCAATCCATTATAATCTTTTGATTTCTCAACAGAAGAGCTTAGATCAAACTCTTTTTGATTCATTTTGACGTGGATTTTCTTTTTATCAAAATAAGAGGCAAGATACTCCTGTTCGGTCTGTCCGGGTGTTGGAATTAATAAGGCTTTTTTACCGAGAACAGCCAGATCCATGATCGTTGAATATCCGGGACGTGAAACAACAAGACAACTGTGCTGTATTTCTCTTGCCATTTCCGGTGTATTAAGATGGGAATAAATTCTGAGTTTTTTATTTACTTCAATTTTGTCCGAACTTTCCGGCCTCCCGCTAGCAAACACAACATTAAACTCACTTCCTTTTACCTGCTTTAAAATTATATCCTCCAGTTTGGTACGCTGAGGCTCAGGCCCTGAAAGCATCACCAGAATTTGATCATTTCGTGTCTCTCCCGATAACTCATATTTATCCTGAAAACGCGATAACGGACCAATGAAATAATGGTCCCCGGGTAGTTGTTTTAGATGCGACAAATCCCCAGAAAGAGTAATACCATCTTTAAAATCGGGTATCCAGCATTCATTGAATTTTGAAATATAGCGGGAATTCAGGTAGTATAAAACAGGTTTCAGAAATTTGAGTGCCGGTGAAGTCCTGATAAAAATCTGGTGTGTAATAAAAACACAGGGAACCTTTTCATTTGAAAGTCCAAATCGGTTATCGGAAATAACCGCGTTAATTTTCTGATCCTCGATCAACTGGTTCAGAAATTGCCTTTCTTTTTTTATGCCCTGAAGTATAACCGGTGTATCGATAAGCATTTGAACGGCCATGCTTCCTCTTTCAGGATAACTGAATTTATAACCCGGGAAACGGATAAACTGCAATTCCGGAAATTCCTGCTTAAGGAAAGCCAGCGGTCGGTTATCAGCCCCAATGATAACGTGCACATTCCGGTTCAGCAATTCCCTGATCACCGGTACACAGCGTGTAGCATGACCAATTCCCCAGTCGAGAGGGCAAACCAGAACAGTCGGGGATTTTTTCACTCAAACAGATTTTTGTATATCACAAATGTATTAAAATACACCACTTCTATTTTTTGATATTCAAATTTCTTATTTTTGAAATCAAATTCCAAAACTTTGCTGATCTATAAAATAGGACTGACACTGATACCCGGTGTGGGGGATGTAAACGGAAAAAAACTGGTTTCCTATTGCGGAGGTGCAGATGCTATATTTAAAGAGAAGAAAAAAGCACTGATGAAAATACCGGGAATCGGAGAAGCTACGGTAAATTCGATTCTATCTCAAAAAGTTTTGGAAAGGGCAGAAGAGGAAATCAGGTTTATTGAAAAGTACGCTGTCACACCATTATTTTATACCGATAAAAACTATCCCCAACGATTGAAGCATTGCATCGACGGTCCGATCATGCTTTATTTTCTTGGCAATTCGGATTTGAATGCTCCGCGAATTCTCAGCATTGTTGGAACAAGAAGAGCGACAGAATATGGAAGAGAAGCATGTAATTCGTTGGTTGAAGGTTTGGCGGACTTAAACGTGGAAATTGTTAGCGGCCTTGCCTATGGAATCGATACGATTGCGCACAAAGCCGCCTTAAGAAATAATCTTCAAACTGTTGGTGTACTTGCTCACGGACTGGACAGGATCTATCCATGGGCTAACAAATCCCTCGCAGAAAAAATGATTTTAAACGGAGGTCTTGTGACCGATTTTCTGAGTAAAACAAATCCTGACCGGGAGAATTTTCCGAAGCGTAACCGGATCATTGCCGGCTTGGCAGATGCTTTGCTGGTGATCGAATCGGGGGTAAAAGGAGGGGCACTGATTACAGCCAACATTGCGAATTCGTACGACAGAGATGTTTTCGCGGTTCCCGGTAATATTTATAACAATTTTTCACAGGGATGCAATTACCTGATTAAAACCAATAAAGCTGCGTTGATTGACACCATTGATGAAATTAAGCTTTCGATGCAATGGGAATCCAAAACAGAAACGACGCAAAAACAGCGTAAACTTTTTGCTGAATTATCTCCCGAAGAGGAAATCATCGTTAAAATTCTTAAAGAAAACGGGGATTGTAGTATTGATTTCCTGGTATTGAAATCGAAGTTTTCAAACAGCAAAATAGCTTCAATACTGTTAAACCTCGAATTCGAAGGTGTCGTAAAAAATCTTCCTGGAAAAATTTATAAATGCCTGTAATGCCGGGTTATTCTTTTCGCATTCTTTTAAATTCTTCATTCAGTTCAAATGCCTTGTAATAAAGCAGGATGACTACAATGAATGCTCCGATGGCTAAAAAGAGTAAAAGCCTGTAATCTTTTGTGAGAAAGCAAAAATTGTACAGGGCATGAAAAAATGAAGCTCCCAGCAAACCGGTCATTGAATCCACGAATTTATTTTCACGGCTTTTGGCCATTCCCACAAAAAAGCCCAGTATTACCGCAAAAAACAGGTTCGCTATAATTACAGAAAGTGCGTAAAAAAAATCAATCTCCGAATAATATGGCAATACAAAATATAAGATATTACCGATAAAGGCAAAACCCATTGCAATCATCGTAGAATAAACAATGCTGTCAAGCGGGCCGTTGAAACTGCTTTTTGGGAAGATGTGGTATCGTAAGATCAGAAACTTCCCAAGTTCAGAACCAAATCCCATCACAATAACAGAATAAAAAATTATCCGACGGAGATTCCTGAAGTTTTCAAGTCCGAATTGTCTGGCTATATATTGAAAGAGCAGAACGATTAATATTGAAACCATTCCCAATATAAATGCTGAAATAAGACCGGGATACCTGTCTTTGCCACGTTTTGTCCAGACAATTGCAATAATAATTACTGCAATTAACGGGGCCAGGATCAATGAAAGAATGTAATTGAATATCATACGTGATGGTTTTAAACTGCCAAATTTACAAATTGATTTTCAATAAACCCTTTTTTTGACGGAATTTCATTATGGATCAAGCCGGTCATAGTTGCCGGCTACTCTGTTTCTGCCCTTTTGCTGTAAATTTGATGCTGACGTTGTATGGATTCGTTGTGAACGATTTCAAAGAGTTTTTGCAGAAATTTCCGGTCAAGGCCCGAATCAAGACCGGTTTTAAGCCGGTCCTGTACCAGGTTACTCCACCTTTTAAGTTGAAGTATTGTAATGTTGTGGTCACGTTTATACCGTCCTATTTCGTCGATCAGTCCCATACGGCGGGATAGGATGTTGATCAGCTCGGCATCGATTTTATCGATCTCGGTCCTTAGTTCTTCTAATTTTGTTTCGAAATCAAGGTTACCCGTCTTTTTCCTGATCACCAGCGTATCGATCATTTGCCGGAGTTGTCCCGGCGTAATTTGTTGCTGTTGGTCGGTCAATGCCTGATCGGGATCGATGTGCGATTCGATCATCAGGCCATTCATTTCAAGATCGAGTGCTTTTTGAGCCACATCTTCAAGCATGGCACGTTCGCCGCAAATATGGCTCGGATCACAAATTACAGGAAGGTTAGGGATCAGTCGCTTCAATTCAATCGGTATTTCCCACATCGGTGCATTGCGATAAGGTGTTTTTCCGAAGAAATAAAAACCGCGGTGGATGGCAGCGAGTCGCTTAATACCAACCATGTTGAACCTTTCCAGTGCACCGATCCAGAGGTTGATATCCGGATTGACCGGGTTTTTAACCATCACAGTTACATCAACACCCTTCAGAACACTCGCCAATTCCTGCATCGAAAATGGATTCACTACAGTTCTTGCTCCGATCCATAACACATCAACATGGTAATGCAATGCAGCTTCGACATGAGAAGGACTCGCAACTTCAACTGCAGTAAGCAGGCTGGTCTCCTTTTTAACCTTTTCAAGCCATTTCAGTCCTTCATTCCCGACTCCTTCAAAAACTCCCGGACGTGTACGGGGTTTCCAGATTCCCGACCTGAAAATTTTTACGGCAGGAATCCTTGACAATTCCTTTGCAGTCGCCAGTACCTGCACCTCTGATTCAGCGCTGCATGGCCCGCTGATGATCAGTGGAAATCCATTGGTATCAAGCCATTCCTCCAAAGGCAGTATATCAAGACCAATTGTCATATGAGGAGCAAAAGTACATAAATTCGATACAAAATATTTTGGAATAATCAAAACACCGAACCACGAAACTCATAGTAAAAAAGTCGCTAATTTTGCCTGAAAATAATAAGGTAAAAATGACCGAATTGAAAAGAATAAAAATCGCCGATCTTTTACAATCGGATGACTACGGCAGGGTAGTAAATGTGAAAGGCTGGGTTAGAACCCGACGAGGTAGTAAAAACGTTTCGTTCATTGCATTGAATGATGGTTCGACCATTAAGAACCTGCAGATCGTAGTTGATCACAATGAAATAAGTGAAAATGTTATACAATTTGCACACAGTGGAGCTTCGTTGTCGGTTATAGGAGAGATCATCGAATCGCCGGGAAGTGGGCAAAAAGTCGAATTGAATGCCAAAACCCTTGAAATTTTAGGCAAAGCCAATCCGGACGAATATCCATTGCAACCAAAAAAACATTCACTTGAATTTCTTCGGGAGATTGCGCATCTCCGTTTCAGAACAAATACATTCAGTGCGATTGCCCGTGTTCGTCATACCATGATCTTTGCCATTCATAAATTTTTCAACGATAAAGGCTTTTGCAATATTCACAGTCCGATCATTACAGGTTCGGATGCTGAAGGTGCCGGTGAAATGTTCAGAGTAACCGTTCTTTCTCCTAAAAATCCACCGCTGAACGAAGACGGCTCGGTCAATTTTAAAGAAGACTTTTTCGGAAAGGAAACAAACCTGACAGTTTCAGGTCAATTAGAAGCTGAACTTGCAGCCCTGGCACTTTCAGAAGTTTATACGTTCGGTCCAACTTTCCGGGCGGAAAATTCTAATACATCTCGACATCTGGCTGAATTCTGGATGATTGAGCCTGAAATGGCTTTTTATGATATTCATGATAACATGGACCTGGCAGAAGAAATGCTGAAATATCTGGTTCGGTATGCGCTTGAAAATTGTGCGGATGACCTTGATTTTCTGAGTAAAAGGCAAGCTGATGAAGAAAAGAATAAAAAACAGGAAGATCGCTCGTCAATGGAACTGAAAGAAAAGCTGCGATTTGTTCTTGAAAACACCTTCGAGCGGATCACGTATACACAGGCTATCGAGATTTTGAAAAACTCGCCTCCCAATAAAAAGAAACGGTTTCAGTTCCCGATTGAAGGCTGGGGAGCAGATATCCAATCGGAACACGAACGCTACCTCGTTGAAAAACACTTTCAGAAGCCGGTAATCGTAACAGATTATCCAAAAAAAATCAAGGCTTTTTATATGAAAGTAAATGCGGATGATAAAACCGTGAGGGCAATGGATGTGCTGTTTCCACAAATCGGTGAAATCATCGGAGGTTCGCAGCGTGAAGAAAATTATGACATGCTTTTGAAACGAATGCATGAAATGCACGTACCAGAGAAGGAAATGTGGTGGTATCTCGAAACACGAAAATTTGGTACCGTTCCACACAGCGGATTTGGGTTGGGATTTGAAAGGCTCGTACAATTTATTACAGGAATGGGTAATATAAGAGACGTAATACCTTTTCCAAGGACACCGCAGAATGCTGAATTTTAATCGAATCTTTTTATTTTTTATAAAGTTTATAATTTTGTTTATTAAATAAATTTGCAGATATTTGTTCAATTAGTTAACAGGCAAACTTTGGTAGTAAAAGTAGTTCAATGTTAAATCAACGCTTACAACAAAAGCTCTTACAGAAACTGTCGCCGCAGCAAATCTTGCTGATGAAATTGCTGCAGATTCCCAGTATTGCCCTCGAACAAAGAATCAAGCAGGAAATTGAGGAAAATCCGGCTCTCGAAGAAACCGATACACTTGAAGAAGACGAGATGGATCAGGATTTTGATGAGCCCATCTCCGAAGCCGATGAAATGAATGGAGAAGGGGATACGGAAACAGAAATTGAAACCGATACAAAAAACAGCGAGGACGAATTCGATATAGATGATTATATTTCGGATGACGATGAAATTCCTTCGTATAAATTAGCTGCAAATAATACCAGTTCGGATGATGAAAGGAAAGAGATTCCATTTGTCTCGGATTTATCCTACCAGGATTTACTGCTGAGCCAACTGGGTATGCGCAACCTCGATGAAAAGCAGATTCAGATTGCCATCTGCATTATCGGAAACCTCGATGATTCGGGCTACCTGAACAGGGATATATACGCTATGGTGGATGATCTTGCCTTTACTCAAAACCTGCGGGTAACCGCCGACGAAATTAAAGAGGTACTTGCTGTCATTCAGGAACTTGATCCTCCCGGAATCGGTGCCCGAAATCTTCAGGAATGTTTGATGATACAGCTTAAGAAAAAAGATGTGGAATCAAAATCTGTTCAACTGGCAATGCAACTCCTCGAACGGTTTTTTAATGAGTTTACAAAAAAACATTATGATAAGATCATCAAAAAAGCGAAGATAACCGAGCAGGAACTTAAAGATGCCATCGATGAAATTCTGAAGCTGAATCCCAAACCGGGCAACTCACTCAGCGAAACTACAAAAACAAACCATTACATCCTTTCAGATTTCATCATTTTCAATACCAACGGTGAACTGGAACTTCAGCTTAATTCGAAAAACACTCCCGAGCTTAGGCTGAATCGTACTTATGTGGATATGCTCGAAAACTATTCTTCAAGCAAAAATAAAAGCCACCACAAAGATGCCATCACATTTGTAAAACAAAAGATCGACTCGGCAAAATGGTTCATGGACGCTATTAGACAACGGCAAAACACGCTCCAGATCACCATGGAAGCGATCATGAACTACCAGCGCAATTATTTCCTGACCGGTGATGATACACAGCTCAGGCCCATGATCCTGAAAGATATTGCGGAGATTGTAAACCTCGACATTTCCACTATTTCTCGGGTGGCAAACAGTAAATATGTGCAAACCCCATTCGGAACATTTCTGCTGAAAAGCTTTTTCTCCGAATCGATGCAAACAGAAAACGGGGAGGAAGTTTCAACACGCGAAATCAAAAAAATATTATCGGACTGTATCGATGCAGAAGAAAAAAGTAAACCGCTGACGGACGAGCAACTTACAAAAATACTGAAGGAAAAAGGCTATAACATTGCCAGACGGACCGTTGCAAAATACCGCGAACAGCTCAATATTCCAGTTGCCAGGTTGCGTAAGGAGCTTTAAGCAAGCCGTCTCATGGAAAAAAAAATTGCCCGTATCATTTCCCTGTTATTTCACCCGTTACTTATACCTACTTATGCCACACTGATCTTTTTCAGCCTGAAAAGCTATATTTCTCAAATCATTTCTTTCAGATTAAAATTGCTGATCCTTGGAATGATCGTAATTACTACATTTTTATTACCAGCATTATTTATTGCCATCATGCGGACACGCAAAGTAATTCAGTCGTTTCAGATGGAGACACAGGAAGAACGCGTCTATCCTTTTATCACCACTTCGGTATTTTATTTTCTTGCATATTACATGATTCGTAGAATACCAGTTTCCGACGTTTTTCAGTTATTTTTACTTGGGGCAGCAATTTGTTCAGCCACCGGATTACTGATCAATTTTTATTCAAAAGTCAGCATTCATATGATCGGCACAGGCGGGTTGCTGGGAGCGATAATTGGCTTATCCTTAAGGCTAAACGCGGGATTGATTCCGCTAATCGTATTAATTATTTTAATTTCGGGATTTACTGGTTTTGCACGATTGAAGTTAAATGCTCATACACAGGAACAGGTTTATGCTGGCTTCCTTACAGGCTTGATTATTATGCTTACAGTTTTTCTTTCATGATGGATCAGAACGGAATGATGGTGATACCCAACGAAATGGGATACATATCCGGGCCTTTATCTGCAGTGAATAATGTAGAAAGCTGGTAATATCCCCAAAGATTCAGCCATTTATATCCGATACGGGCGGTAAAGCCATACCTGTTTTTTTCCAGGTTTTGAATTTTTGCTTTTTTATAGATCACCCGATCACTCGTACCTTCGAGATAATCATTGCCTTTATATTTAGTATGTGCCTGCAATAAAAATCCGAATTTAAAGCCCACTGCCACCCTGAATTCACTTTTCGATTTATATCTCAGTTCGAGCGGGATATCCAGATAGGTTACTGCCAATTTCGATTTTTTAAACGGAAGGTCAGGATACACATCCAAAATTTTTACGAAATCCGATGTGTCATTGTTTACAACTAAAAATGAAGAACTATATAAATTGTGTACTCCGATACCAACTCCGGGAGAAAAACTCACATTGCTTTCACCGAACATGTAATTATATGTCCCAAAAACGTTAACCCCGGGGCTCAGTGTTTTCGGATCGATTGTATTCGGTAGTTTTTGCCAGAAATCATTAAAAACATCCAGGCCGAACGTAAATTTCCTTTTTGTGTTTTCATTTACCACCTGTGTAAATGAACTTACTACAAGAAAGGTGAACAATGAGGCAAGGAGGAATTTTTTCATTTTATTGTGTTTTCAATTTCATCGCAAAGATAAAATAAAATTGGCTGCATATCACTTTTTAACGTGCTTCACGATGCATTTCATAACCCCTGGATAAATAATAAGCAGCTTTATCAAAGAATAACATCATCCGTCGTTCAAGTTCCAGTACCATATAAATATCGATGGTCTTATTCCACATTCCCCGAGACAAGGCAAATTCCCAGATATTTTTGCGAACGAGGCTAAGCGCACTGATCACCTCGCTCGATTTAAAGCCTTCCTGATTTCTGATCTCTCCCATCATGTGGTAAAAATCGCGGTTGTCCTTATCTGAATACATTCCGTTGAGCCAGTGTCCGAACTGTATGATCACTTTTTTCCCACGTTCGAATGCCACATCCTTGTCAAGTTTGCGATAAATCGTTGTAGATGGCTTTTCAAGAACATCCCGAAGCCAGTTTGCAGCAATGATATCTGCATTGTTTTCAATAACTTCAATAAGTTGATCGGAAAGGAAATGTTTTTTCTTGTGTTCGAATTCTTCGTTATCCCGAGTCAGATTAAATGAATCTACGATGGACCAATAATCAACTTTATTTCGTATATATGCTTTGATGGCCTTTTCATTCGACCGGAAAGGCAGCGATGGTAATTTATCGACCGGATAATATCTGACTGCACTTGCATCATCCCCGGCAATGGCATTCCCTCCTGTCTGCTCCACCTCGAAGGTAATAAATATAAGATCGCCGTAATATCGGCTTGTTACCGAATCCACATCGACGAGGCTCAGGATTTTTCCTTCAATCCCTGATTCTTCTCTTAATTCACGTAATGCTGCCGTTTCGATGCTTTCACCCGTTTCAGCAAATCCTGTGGGTAAACACCACCTGTTTTTATACGGATAATTGCCCCGTTTCACAAGCAGTAATTGCCTGTCGGCCGCATGAATACACGAAACCACCGGAAGTGGATTATCATAAAAAAAAGTCTTACACGATTCGCAGTAGAGACGAAGTACATCACCTTCTTTCCTTCTCACTGTTTTGCTGCCACAATAGGGACAATATTTTTGTTGTTTTTTCGCCACTTTATTGTATCGGTTCTTTACAGATAAAAACATAATCGTTTTTTGTGATCTCCATTTCTCCGCGCACAATAACATTTCGTCTTAGTTCATTTTCAACATCCGCGATCAACACTTTATTGCCAGAAAACTCAGATGGGATAAAAAAATTCTGCTTAAACTTAAAATATGTGACCAGCGCTTCCACGGTTTGGGGGTTGAATTTCAAACTGTTTTGATATTTTATTTCAATGATGTTATCAAAATAAGGTGAAAGCCGGGCTTTTCCGCTTTCTCCCGGAAACGATGCAACCAACTTATCATTTGGGAGCATCTTCTGATTATAGAATCCTTGCTGATTCATTTCCTTCAGAACAACTTCTGAAATTTCTGTTAAATGCCGTTCCGAATGTGTAATGACAACAAACTTCCCGTCTGGTTTTAAAATCCTGCTAATTTCAGAAAGGACACCGGGAAAGAAATACAGAGAATAACTGCACAAAATTAAATCTGTATTTCCGGAAGGTAATGTTCTTAAATATTCTGTTCCAGAGGCTGTAAATTCTCCCCGAAAACCACCTCTTGTGCATAAATCCAGAAACGGCCGCCTGTAACTTTCATGACAGTCAATTCCTGTAACCGTGGCGGTTGCTTTGATTCGGTTCGTAAGGGCTTCCGTAAAATAACCAAACCCACAACCCAAATCGACTATAGAACTGCAATCTGAAAACACCATCTCCTTCAGAGCAACATACCGGATATCAGTTTGGTTGGAAGAATGATCGCGGATTATACCAGCACTTGAGCGGTGTCCTTCGGCATCCTGAAATACATTTGACAAATGCTTTGCGTTCGTTTCCATAGAAACAGGTTAACGGAAATCAAAACTACGAATAATTCATCGGATGCCGAAGAGGAGAATGAATTTTAGTAATTTGTATATACCATAAAAGCAAATCTCTCCCTACAACCACTTTTTTGTTTTAAAAAGCGTATACATAAAAACGACAATGAGAAACATAACACCGATAACAATGTAAAAGGATTCCGGGTCATTCTGAAGCGGCAGGTTGATGTTCATCCCGTATAATCCTGTTAAAAAAGTCAACGGAAGTAAAATGGATGAAATCAGCGTAAGTATCTTGATGATCTCATTGGTTCGGTTGGCCTGCATTGAATCGAAGGTACGCGCAAGGCCTTCGATGATTTCAGCATAATCTTCTGTCAAATCCCACATTTGTTTGTAGTAGTCGAGGATATTGCTCCAGTAGTCTTCCATGTTGTCGGCATAGCCTTCGATCTGCCCGGCTTCAAACTTTGCAAAAAGGGGTAGTTGTGGCTTGAACATGGTATTGAGGAGAATGATGTTTTTCCTTACCACAGATATATTTTCAATAGTGCGTTCAGCTTTATAATTAAAAAGTGCGCGGTTGATGGCATCGACGTCATCGCCCATTTGTTTGATTATTTTCTGTGTGGCTTTCATCAGGCGTTCGAGAATGGCATAAAGCATCGCATCGCTGCTACCAACCTCAAATACTTCACTCCTTTCCTCCTGTGCCTTGCCCTCATTAAACATGTCGGCTACTACCCAGTGCGACTTACCGATGGTAATGATGTATTCTTCACCCCAGAAAATCTTTACTTCACGTGTTTTTAGAAATTTATTCTTTTGATCGAAATAAGGAAAATGGAGGATTATAAAATAATAATCGTCGTAAATATCGACTTTGGGTCTTTGGTTGTATTCGCTCTTACAGTCTTCGATATCGAGCGGATGGAAGTGAAAATCATCGCGAAGGTAATCCAGGTCTTTGTCGGAAGGGTTTACGATGTGGTGCCACCTTAATGTTCCTAATTTAATTGTTTCGATCATAAGCCCTCCTTTCTGAATTTTACTACATCGCAGTATTTTTTTGTTTATATGGGTTTTCCGGTTGGCTGAAACCTGATAATTTCTTCCTTTTGCACCGGAGTTGCCTGCTTAAAGGCGGGGCAAAGATAAAAAAATAACTTAAACAAAAAAGCCGGCCTTTTTTAGGCCGGCTTTTAAATCCAATAATACACTAATCTATTTTACAATCATCTTTTTCGTAACTGAAGCTTCGTTTGCTTTTATAGTATAAAAATAAACACCCGGTACAAGTTTGCTTCCGTCGATGGTAAGGGTATTCATACCTGCCGAAGCATAACCGGCATCCTTTGTATAAACCACCTGCCCCATTGTATTGGTAACTTCAATCGACAGGTTTGCAGCCTGTTTCAGGTTCACTTTCACCAGGGATGAACCACTGAAAGGATTCGGCATATTCTGGCTTACATCATACGAACGAATTGCATTCTCTTCGTTGATTCCCACTATATCAGCCTTTAAGACCTTCATAACACGAATAAAATTATCACCATACGGATCCAAGTCTCCACGAACTGCCAGCCCGGGTTCTGTATCTGCCTGGTACTCAAAATAAATGTTTTCGTCCGATGTAGGTGATATGGATGGAAACACACATTCGTCGAAAATGTAAAGCAAGTCGCCGTTCATATCATTGAATGGTCCCCATGTCGCTCCGTCGTCAATTGAAGCCCGTGTCCAGATGTGGCGGTAATTTTGCGTACCATTATCGTAACCTTCAGTTACCGAAGAAAAAACGAGGAACAATTGATTCTGATCGTCGATTGTAAGTTGGACCATACTTGATAATCCGAGGTAATAGGTTCCCCAGTCCGCCAGGATGTCAAGTGTTCCGTTCCCGTTAATATCCTGCGACCAGCCGATAAGGTTGTAATCCTCAACCAGCTCTGTTCCCGGGTCCCCATAAGGATCCAACGCATTTAGATTGCTCGAAAACGCAGGCATATTTTCATTCCAGTAGGCAATGCCGTCGACACCCGGGAAATAGTATTCACCGGCATCATCAGCAACAGCCCTGTTGATGCCAAAGACTACATGGATCAATCCGTTGTTATCGATTGCAAGGTGGTGCGAACCGTCACAATCATAAAAAGTATCCGTAGCCTGTCCGGTAACGTGTAGCGGGTAAGGGCAATTCCATACGATGTTTTTCTCCCAACTATCGCCGTTGTCCATCGATTTCATCAGTACCAGATCTGTCCAGGAATCACCGACCAGGAAGGCAAGAATTCCGTTTTTAGGCTCTGCGAAATCATATACATCCCCACCAATGTTAGTATAAAAATTTGGACCAAGCTCATCGAAATAATAATTATCGACATCCCAGGTCGTCCCACCATCTGAAGAACGTGAATATAAAAGTGCATCTGTTTGACCCTGGTATGCTTGATATGTAACATAAATAGTATGGATGAATTCATTATTTATTCCGGATGTTACAACCCTCGGCCAGGAAATATCAACAGCACCCGCAGGACCAGCAAGAATGCTTGAAGTCCATGCTCCGGTACCTTTCTGGTCCCTGTGGCCTATCCAAAGACCATCAAAATCGGTATGATTAACGACAATTTCGCCGTTGTCGCCCCATTTCGAATAAGATGGCCAACCCGTCCGAATATTATCGATCCTTACAGTTGGGTCAGGTCCCCAGGAATTACCGTCATAATAATTATATCCGGTACCTCTTTCCGGGAAGTTTGCAGGGGTAAATCCCATGGTCCATGCAGCCCCTATAGTTCCGTCATCATACAAATAAACACGGTTCTGGCAGGAGGAATTGGTTTGAAGATCGTATTGTGTCCCTCCAATCTGTGTATCTACCATCAAATCGGCACCTTTCTGTCCGGGGACATAGGTTGCATCAGGATTTTCTGTGTCTTTAATGGGTTTTGCTTTTTGCTTTACAGCAATATTTCTGATAGCTTTTGGCAACACAGCCCGCTCCTGAGCCGATCCGTAAAGGCCAAAACTTACAGCTAATACAAAAAGTAATAATTTTTTCATGTTTGAATGTTTAAAATTTAACAATTATTATTGAATTATCTCTTTCGTTATTGAGTCCCAGTGTGTATCACATGCAAAAGTAATGAATAAATC
>CAVXTE010000019.1:0-47333 GCA_963764475.1 uncultured Bacteroidales bacterium | reverse complement strand
TCAGCCGTATTGTCATCGATCTTGCGGATCTTTATTTTTCCTTTGTCGTTAGCGAGGATGATTGTATCGATGAGTGAAGACGTCGTGGTCCCGTAAGGAATTTCTGTTATGACGAGTGTTTTTTTATCCAACTGGCTGATCTTCGACCTGATCCTGACACGGCCGCCGCGAATGCCATCATTGTATTTCGAGACATCGGCAAGACCCCCGGTCGGGAAATCAGGATAAAGTTCCACCTCATTGCCTTTCAGGATGTCGATTGACGCATCGATCAGTTCGTTGAAGTTGTGAGGAAGGATTTTGGAAGCAAGGCCAACAGCAATTCCTTCAACACCCTGGGCAAGCAACAGCGGAAATTTGATTGGTAGTGCAACAGGTTCTTTATTTCGGCCGTCGTACGATAACTTCCAGGCTGTTGTTTTTGGATTGAAAACAACTTCATTGGCAAACTTCGAAAGCCTGGCTTCGATGTAACGGGGAGCGGCTGCACTATCGCCTGTAAGCAGGTTTCCCCAGTTCCCCTGCATATCGATCACAAGGTCCTTTTGTCCTAACTGAACCAGCGCATCACCGATTGAAGCATCGCCATGTGGGTGATACTGCATGGTGAACCCAATGATGTTGGCTACTTTGTTGTACCTACCGTCATCAAGGTTTTTCATGGCATGCAAAATCCGTCGCTGAACAGGTTTCAGACCATCTTTCAGGTCGGGAACAGCACGCTCAAGGATGACATACGAAGCATAGTCGAGAAACCAGTTTTCGTACATGCCCGACAGGTGGATCGTTTTGTGCAGCTCACCACTATGATCGGTCGAATCCGGTTTTTCTGTTACATCTAATTCGTTATCTTCAAAATCACTCATTCAATGCTTCCATTAATTTCTTCAGGAAGTGCCAAAATTATAAATAAAATGAGATTTTCACTGAGATTGTTGATATTTATTGAAATAATTGGAAACAGATAGACATACATTAAAATATTTTGAAATACAGTGTACTGAAAAATGAATGGATGCGATCAATTATTCTTGATAATATCAGGTGTGACCAATTTTTAAAGTTTTAATAATCTTCTAAATAACCGATCGGATGTAATGCTCATGATAAGTTCATTTCAGCCAGTCCATTGAATGTTATTTAGATTGAAAATTTAGACAAATCAATTGCATATCTTTGCTAAAATTTTTGAAATGAAACTGCTCTTTACCCTACTGCTCTTTTTTGCCGGTTCACTATTGCAAGGTCAGGATACACTGAGGATCATGCAATATAACCTGCTGATGTACGGCAATAATTTCGGCGGATGTACTTCATCCAACAACAATATTGACAACAAAAACGCTTACCTGCATACCATTGTAAATTACGTAAAACCGGACATTTTAACGGTGAATGAGATTTACAAAACGCCTTACTACCATCAATACCTTTTGGCAAATGCATTGAATATTGGAGGTGTTGGTTATTTTCAAATGGGAAATCCTCCCAATTACTCGGGTTCACCTACTGTGAATCAAATTTTTTATAATTCTGAAAAGCTAACCATGCAATCGAATGTGGCCATCGAAACCAGTGTGCGTGATATCGATATTTTCAAACTGAAGTATAACAATTCGCAAAGTAATATTTTCCTCAATTGTGCAGTAGCACATTTGAAGGCAGGCAACGAATCATCGGATGAATCGGAACGGGCCAGCGAAACCAACAAACTAATGACTTACCTGAGCAACGGCAATGCAACCGGAAATTACCTGATGATGGGCGATTTCAATGTTTATACTGCATCCGAACAGGCATTTCAGAACTTGCTTTTTTACCAGAACGTTAGTGTCAGGTTTTATGATCCCGTGAATAAAATCGGATCATGGAACGGGAATTCCTATTATGCTTCCGTTCAGACACAATCGACACACACAAGCGGTGGTTGTCCTTCGGGCGGCGGCCTCGACGACCGCTTCGATTTTATCCTTGCTTCCGATGAAGTGATAAACGGAACAGACAAAATGAAATACCTGAACGGATCCTATCATGCTGTCGGACAGGACGGGGAGCATTTTAACAAATCGCTGCTCGCATCACCTTCCAATACAACGGTTCCTTCAGATGTTCTGAATGCACTGTACGAGATGTCCGACCATCTTCCAGTCGTCATCGAACTTTTAGTCGGTGATAACCTTGGAACTGAAAATTATCAGGATAAATCGTTCAATGTCAGCCTGACGAATCCGGTGCATGAGCTGATCGATCTGATGTTTAGTACCAGTGAACCAGGGATTTTTACGTATGATATTCTTAATCTCGAAGGGCAAAATCAGTACTCCGGAAAATTTAGTGTTCAGAACCAAACTTCCATCAAAATACCAGTCGGACAGTTAAAACCTGCTATTTATTTGCTTCGAATTACCGATAAGAATGGGAATTCTACAATCAAAAAAATCACGAAGCTTTAAGTACCTTATCCCGAAAATTCACGAACAAAGAGATTACCAGAACGCCCAAATAAATCCACAGGGTTAACCGATCAGCAAACAAACCGTTTAACTCAATGCCGGTAATTCTGTGAATGAGATATTGAACATACGAGGATGGTAAATGTTTTACACCAAGCCTGGATAGAACCTTGAAATGCCAATCGGTCAGTGGACAATACCCCCAACCGTAAAAAATACCAAGAAATACCCATGCCGAACCGGTCAGTAGCAAGGTAATGAGGTTCCATTTTCGTGTTTTTCTCCAAACCCATCCAAACAAATTGAATGCGATGAGTGTTGTATGCAGGAGGACAAAAAAAATATCAAGAAGCCTCAACACAATTTATCGTTTTACAGGTTTCACCCAGATGATGAATATAAGAATACAAACGTATGCATTTGGTTTTGATTACAGGAACAATGAAAGCCATGGATTTTTCCATGCATAGATTTACTATTTTTACAACCCAAAAATTTAAACTCTGGTTATGGACAAATTTTCCTGGTTAAACAATGTAGATCCTGCCTTAGTCGAAGACCTTTACCAACAATTTCAAAAAGATCCTGAATCGGTTGAAAAAAGCTGGCAAACGTTTTTTGAAGGGTTTGAATTTGCACGGACCGATTTTTCAAAAACCGCTGAAGAACCGGCACTTTATCCTGCCGAATTTAAAGTCATGAACCTAATTACAGGTTACAGGCAACGGGGGCATCTTTTTACAAAAACAAACCCGGTACGAACCCGGAGAAAATATTCACCAACGCTGGCAATTGAAAATTTCGGGTTAACAAATGAAGATCTTGAAAAAGAATTTCAGGCCGGAAATGAATTAGGGATCGGAAAAGCAAAGTTAAAGGACATAATTGCCCATCTTGAAACCACGTACTGCCAGTCAATAGGAGTTGAATACCTGTATATCCGTGATCCCAAACGGGTAATGTGGCTGCAGAAAAAAATGGAAAGTACCCGGAACACTTATGCCTTTACTGAAGAGGACAGGAGGTACATTTTCAAGCATTTAAGCCGGGCTGTTTTGTTCGAAAAATTCATTCATAAAAAATTCCCGGGCCAGAAACGATTCAGCCTTGAAGGTGCCGAGTCCCTTATTCCATCTCTTGATGCCATCATTGAAAAAGGATCCCTGCTTGGGATAAAAGAATTTGTGATTGGAATGCCCCACAGGGGACGGTTGAATGTACTAGCCAACATCATGAAGAAACCGTTCCATGATATTTTCAGCGAATTTGAAGGAAAGGAATATGAAGATGAATCGCTGTTGGGTGATGTAAAATACCACCTCGGTTTTGTTTCAGACCGAACAACAGCATCAGGAAAAAACCTGAAACTGACCTTGACACCCAACCCTTCTCATCTTGAGGCTGTCGATCCGGTGGTTGAAGGAATTGCTCGTGCAAAAATCGACAAGAAATATGATGGTGATTCGGATAAGTTATGTCCGATCCTGATCCATGGAGATTCTTCAATTGCCGGACAGGGTATTGTATATGAAATACTTCAAATGTCGGGATTAGAAGGATATAAAACAGGTGGAACAGTTCACCTTGTGGTAAACAACCAGGTAGGATTTACAACAAATTATCTTGATGCCCGAACCAGCACCTATTGCACCGATGTTGCCAAAACAGTACTATCGCCTGTATTTCATGTGAATGGCGATGACGTGGAAGCTCTTGCTTATACCGTTCAGCTTGCAATGGAGTACCGGGAAATTTTCAAGACAGATATTTTCATTGACTTGCTTTGCTACCGGAAATATGGTCACAACGAAGGGGATGAACCGCGGTTCACACAACCTATACTTTATAAAATCATCGAGAATCATCCGGACCCCATGCAGATCTATACGGAAAAACTTAAAAGTCTTGGGTTGATCACAGATAAAGATGTTACAAATATTGAGACGAAACTGAATGAGGTTTTTGAGCAAAACCTGGCCGAATCAAAACAAACCGAAAAAGTGTCCATCACATTTATCCAGGAAGAATGGATGGATATGAGAAAAGCAAAACGAAATGATTTTGATTCGTCTCCCGATACCGGAGTGGCAAAGAAGAAACTGATCGAAATCGGTGAAAAAATAACGGAAGTGCCCCAACAAGTCAAATTGTTCAGAAAGATCATAAAATTGCAGGAAAACCGGCGCGAAATGATTAAAAAAACCGGTCAGTTAGACTGGGCGATGGGAGAACTTCTTGCATATGGAAGTTTACTTGACGAAGGGATTGATGTAAGACTGAGTGGTCAGGATTCGGCTCGCGGTACTTTTTCACATCGCCATTCCGTATTGACAATTGAAGATTCGGAGGACCACTACGTTCCACTCAATCATATCAATAAAAAACAAGCAAAGTTTGAAGTTTACAATTCTCCCCTTTCCGAATACGGTGTGCTTGGCTTTGAATACGGTTATGCCTGCCTTACCCCGAAAAGTCTTACCATTTGGGAAGCCCAGTTCGGAGATTTTAACAACGGGGCGCAAACCATTATCGATGAATTTATCAGTAGTGCAGAAGACAAATGGAATGTGATGAACGACCTTGTGATTTACCTCCCACATGGTTATGAAGGACAGGGACCCGATCACTCAAGTGCCCGAATGGAAAGATTCCTGACACTCTGTGCCGAAAACAATTTTCAGGTAGTTAACTGTTCTACACCGGCAAACTTCTTCCATGCACTCAGGCGACAGTTTTATCGTCCGTTCCGTAAACCGCTCATCATTTTTACACCGAAAAGCCTGCTGCGTCATCCAAAATGCGTTTCCTCAATAGATGATTTGACAAGGGGAGGTTTCAGGGAATTAATCGACGATGAAAAAACAAATCCTGAAGAGATCACGAAAGTTGTTTTCTGTTCGGGGAAAATTTATTATGATCTTATTGAAGAAAAAGAAAAGCTGAAAAATAAATCTATTGCTATCATTCGTATCGAACAGCTGTATCCACTTCCTAAAAAACAGATTACAAAGATCATTTCGAAATACAACCATGCAACCACCTGGCTGTGGGTGCAGGAAGAGCCTTACAACATGGGAGCCTGGCCATATATCCATCTTACGTTACCGGATGTGCATCTGAAAGTGATCGCACGGCCGGGAAGCGGAAGTCCGGCGACGGGCTCCAGCAAGTTCCATCATATCAGGCAACGAAAGATCATTGAAAAAACCTTTATGGAATGCATCTGCCCGAACCTTGAGAAAGAGTGCAAAATGGTTTGTATTGGTAACCGATGGAAATCGTTTGAAGAAGAACTGGAAGCTCTGAAAAATGGCAATATCGACAGCAAATCCATTTCTGCCGTGCATCAATTGAAAGAATAAACCACTCCCTCACCTGCCACGTTGTAGGAAAGTTGTAATTTTACAAAAAAGAAAAATCAAACGATATGATTGAAGTGAAAGTGCCAAGTCCCGGAGAATCAATCACACAGGTTCAGGTGGCAAACTGGCTTGTGACCGATGGTGATTTTGTTGAAAAGGACCAGGAAATTGCCGAAATCGATTCGGATAAAGCAACGTTGAGTATCAGTGCAGAAGAAGATGGGATCATCAGCATCAGTGTTAAAGAAGGCGAAACCGTTGATGTGGGTGCTGTGATTGCAACAATCGATACAAGCGTGGAAGGAAAAAAACAAGACACAATTCAAAAGACAAAAGATACAAATGAGAAGAAGCAAGTAGCAGAAAGTAAGACTGAAGAAGTAAAAGAAACCAAACAGGAACCAGAACCGGTCAAAGTCATGGAAAAGAAGGCCCCTTCAATGGCTCCTGCAGAAATAAACATCTCCCCTTTAGCTAAAAAGCTAATGCAGGAAAACAATGTATCGGAAGTAGATTTTATCAATTTCCTTAAAGGATACCGGATCGGAAAAAAAGATGTGGAATTTTACCTTTCAGAAAAAAGTAACCGGCCTGCATCAAAAGTATATGAAACTGAGTCCTGGGGAGGAAAACGCGACACAGAGCGAAAAAAAATGTCAACCCTCCGGCTTAAGCTTGCCGAACGGCTTGTTGCAGTGAAGAATCAGACAGCCATGCTGACTACTTTCAATGAGGTGAGCATGACGCCAATCATGAACATTCGTAAAAAATACAAGGAAAATTTCCAGGGGAAACATGGTGTATCGCTGGGTTTTATGTCGTTTTTCACAAAAGCTGTAACCGAAGCGCTTCATCAAGTTCCTGGCGTAAATGCACAAATCGATGGCAGTGAGATCGTTTATTTCAACTATGCAGATATCGGTATCGCAGTTAGTTCGCCAAAAGGACTGATGGTTCCGGTGCTGAGAAACGCAGAAAAGATGACGCTAGCCGAAATCGAATCAAATATTAAGGTTCTTGCAGAAAAAGCAAGGACCAACAAAATAACCATTGATGAAATGACAGGTGGTACCTTTACCATCACCAACGGCGGAGTATTTGGAAGCATGCTTTCGACTCCCATTATCAACCCACCACAAAGTGCTATTTTAGGGATGCATAACATCGTTGAACGCCCGGTTGCCGTCAATGGAAAAGTCGAAATTCATCCGGTAATGTTCGTGGCACTTTCATACGATCATCGTGTCATCGACGGGAGCGAATCCGTGACGTTCCTGGTGAAAGTGAAAGAAATGCTTGAAAATCCGGTCAAAATGTTATTTGGAGGCAATGAACCGATAAAAGAACTCCTTGGCCTATAATCACTAAACTATGCGGAAGAAAGTCGATTTTCTGGTTGTCGGGTCCGGAATAGCCGGATTAAGCTTTGCACTTAGAGTAGCTGATTACGGTAAAGTTTGTATCATTACAAAAGATAAAACCGACGAAACAGCTACAAAATATGCCCAGGGCGGAATAGCGGCCGTTATGTATTCACCCGATACGTATGAGAAACATATTAAGGATACGATGATCGCCGGTGATGACCTGTGTAATGAAAAGGTTGTAAGGATTACCATCACAGAATCGACCGAGCGTGTGAAAGAACTGATAGAATGGGGAGCCAATTTCGACAAAACGGAAACCGGCAGGTTCGATCTCGGGAAAGAGGGTGGCCACTCCGAATCACGCGTGCTGCATCATAAAGACAGTACAGGAGCGGAAATCATCCGAGCATTGGTTCAGAAAGCAAAAGATCATCCCAACATCGAAATCCTTGAAAATCACTTTACTATCGATATTATCACTCAGCACCATCTGGGAAAGGAGGTGCACCGCGGAATGTCCGACATCCAGTGTTATGGTGCATATGTACTTAGTCCCGGGACCGGTGAGGTAATCACAATTTTATCAAGGATCACCTTGCTCTCAACGGGCGGAGCCGGCAATGTTTACAACACAACAACCAATCCGCAAATAGCTACCGGCGATGGCATTTCGATGGCGTTTCGGGCAAAAGCCACGATTGAAAACATGGAGTTTGTTCAGTTTCACCCTACTTCTCTTTACAATCAGAATGAACGTCCTTCCTTTCTGATAACGGAGGCATTAAGGGGTTTTGGTGCAGTTCTGAAGACCCGTAATGGAGTGGAATTCATGGAGAAATACGATGTACGCAAATCGCTTGCACCTCGTGATATTGTTGCACGAGCCATTGATACGGAAATGAAGCTGAGCGGTGATGAGCACGTTTGTCTCGATGCCCGTCATCTTGATAAAAACCAACTAATACAGCACTTCCCTACGATTTATGCCAAGTGCCTGAGCATCGGTATTGACATAACACGGGATATGATTCCGGTAGTGCCTGCTGCTCATTATATTTGCGGAGGTATTAAAGTGGATGAATACGGCCGGACAACCATTCACAATCTTTATGCGACCGGCGAATGCGCTTCGACAGGATTGCATGGAGCCAACCGCCTCGCCTCGAATTCGCTGCTTGAGTCTGCTGTTTTCTCGCACCGGGCTGCAATGGATGCCGCCATAAAATTCAAGCCAGTCGAATATTGTGAAGAAATTCCGGACTGGAATGCTGAAGGACTGCGCCTGAATGAAGAAATGATCCTGATTACACAAACCATGAAGGAACTGCAACTTATCATGTCGAATTATGTCGGCATCGTCCGTTCCGATCTGCGGCTTGCAAGGGCTCTTAAACGGCTCGAAATCATTTACAGTGAAACTGAAGAACTATATAACAAATCGATCATCAGTGTTGAAATTTGTGAATTAAGGAATCTCATCAATGTGGCCTACCTCATCATAAAAATGGCACAACTAAGAAAAGAAAGCCGTGGCTTGCATTATTCGATCGATTATCCGGAAAAAGCACCGACAAAAATGAACTCGCGAAAATAACTATTCGATATATTTGAAGAATTTGACTCAACATTCGGTCTTTCTAATTGAAATTTGGATTTTTTAGTTAATTGGAATTTTGTCAAATGGCACTCATTAAATCAGTCAAGGGCATAACCCCACAATTCGGCAAGAATTGTTTTCTTGCTGATAATGCTACGATAACCGGCGATGTAGTTATCGGCAATGATTGCAGTATCTGGTTCAATGCCGTTGTTAGGGGCGATGTCCATTCAATCCGTATCGGAAATAAGGTGAATATTCAGGATGGCGTTGTCATTCATTGTACTTATAAGAAAGCAAAAGTCGTTATCGGGAACAATGTTTCCATCGCCCACAATGCAATCGTTCATGGTTGTACTGTTCATGACAATGTGTTGGTGGGTATGGGAGCCATCCTGATGGACGATGTGGTTGTTGAAAGCAATTCGATCATCGCAGCCGGAGCAGTTGTTTCAAAGGGGACTGTTATCGAATCGGGAAGCGTTTATGCCGGAGTTCCGGCTAAAAAAATAAAATCCGTTGATGTATCTTTGCTCGAAGGTGAAATCCACCGGATCGCCGATAATTATAATATGTATGCAGGCTGGTATGATGAATAGCTGTTTTATAGAAGCAAAAAGATGATCCTTATTTATACTAACAAGCTGACAAACCGGATTAAATTCATTTTTAATCTAATTTTCAGAGAGCTTCTCAACACCGAATTTGAATTAACAGTTTCGGGGGATGAGTATGAAGCTTTTGATGGAATAAAATTCAGCTTTTTACAAAAACCCGAATTTCCGGGCCTGTTTTTTGGAGCGGCTAATTTACTGTTTGAACGCGGTATACAGCATAAGGATTTAACATTTATTGAATATGAAGGATTGCCTGCATTTTTTCCGGTTTACACCAAAGAATCGGAAATGCCGTTTGATCCCTTTGCTGCTGCTTTTTATCTTGTTTCAAGGTATGAGGAATACCTGCCTTACCGTAAAGATGAATACGACCGGTTTAGTGTAGGTGAATGCATGGCCTATCAAAGAGGATTCCTTCAAAAACCACTTGTGAACATTTGGGCGATCAAAATTGGAGAAGCAATAAAAAGAAAATTTCCTTCTTTTAGCTGGTCTTTATCTCCTTATCAATATGTCCCCACAATTGATATCGATGCGGCCTGGGCTTATCAGCAAAAAGGCTTTTTCAGGTCCCTGGGAGGCCTGGCCAATATGTTGCTTAAACTTGATATAAGTGATTTTGCGGAACGTATTAAAGTACTGACCAATTTGCAGAAAGATCCATTCGACACCTATGATTTTCAACTGAAATTGCAGAAAAAATATAAGCTTCATCCGATATATTTCATTCTTTTTGCCGAATACGGATTCAACGACAAAAATATACCTGTTCAGAACCGCAAGTTCCAGACACTCATTAAATCTCTGGCTGATTACGCAGAAGTTGGTATTCACCCGTCCTATAACTCAAATATTTATCCGAAAAAACTAAAAAAGGAGATCAGCGGCCTTTCGAAGGTTTTGAACCGGGAAGTGACTAAAAGCCGTCAGCATTTCCTGAAACTTCAGTTGCCGGTTACTTACCGAAACCTCATTAACCTTGACATTACGGATGATTATACAATGGGATTTGCAGCACAGCCCGGTTTCAGGGCAGGTATATGCAGCTCATTCAATTTTTACGACCTCGATACGGATGCACAAACCAAACTCAGGATTCATCCTTTCACCATAATGGACGGGACATTGCGCGATTATATGAATATTACATCCGGAGAAGCCATGTCTGTAATTAATCCTCTTATCGATGAAGTAAAGGCAGTGAATGGCACATTCATTTCACTCTGGCACAATGAATCGATGAGCGATGCCAAACGATGGAAAGGTTGGAACAGCATTTATGAAGAAATGATTCAGAAAGCTCTTCCTTAATGATACGATTTCTTCAAAATAGCGAAATTGACAAAGGAAAATGGGATGCCTGTATTCGGGATTCGTTCAATGGAATTGTATATGCCCAATCGTGGTATCTCGATATCGTTGCCGAAAACTGGCACTGCCTTGTTGAAGACGATTACGAGCGCGCGATGCCATTGATTTCGGGAAATAAATGGGGAATCCACTATTTGTTTCAACCTGCATTTACACAGCAACTCGGTGTATTCTCAAAAACAATTTTAAGTGAAGAGGTCGTCCATGAATTCATTTCCTCTATTCCCGGCCGGTACAAATTTGCCGAGATCAATCTCAATACATTCAATAAAATAAACCCTGACCATCATTATAAGATAGTAAATTACCGCAATTTTGAGCTCGACCTGATCAATTCTTATGAAAACCTGCAGAGGAATTTTTCGAACAACCACAAAAGAAACCTGAAAAAAGCTGAAAATGCCAGCCTCAGCATTCAACATAATATCAAACCCGAAGAGATCATCTACATGTTCAGGGAAAACCGTGGGAAATCAATTTCCAACCTTGATGATCAGGATTTCAGTAAATTTCACAGGTTGGTCTATTCGGGAATATACAAAGGATTGGTCAAGACCCGGGGTGTTTATTCTAAAAACAATGAACTCTGTGCGGGAGCATTTTTTCTTCAAAGTAAAAATAAAATGATCTTCCTTTTTTCAGGGCTTTCAAATTATGGTAAAGAAACCAATGCCATGTTTTTCCTGATTAATTCCTTTATTAAAGATTTTTCACAAAATAACATTACACTCGATTTCGAAGGCTCAAACGATCCGAATCTTGCCCGTTTTTACCAAGGATTTGGTTCAGTTGAATGTAACTATCCACATGTTGAATTCAACAATCTGTTTTTCCCGACTGCCATTGCTGTAAAATTGGTGAAATGGCTTAGAAATCTGTAAAATAGTGTTAAAATTATTTTATATCGTACTTATCCCATCGATTTTTTATAGATTTGTTTGAAATTTATAAAGTAAAAATCCATTTAACCCGGCAGCCATGATCAAACATATCGGTAAAGGAAAATCGATACTGAATCAATTTATTGCGGAAATCCGTGATGCAGTGACCCAGCAGGATAGTATGCGATTTCGAAAAAATCTGGAACGGATAGGGGTCATTTTTGCTGTCGAAATAAGCAAAACCCTCAAGTATGAAACGACAGAAGTAATCACACCGTTGGGAAGCGCCGAAACACTCATGCTGAAGGAATACCCCATCCTGATTCCGATACTTAGGGCCGGATTACCTATGCATCAGGGCATGCAAAGTATATTCGACAAATCACAAAGTGCCTTTGTTTCGGCCTACAGAAAAGCTGAGAAAAATGAAAAATTCGTCATTAAAGTCGAATACGTCTCAAGCCCTGAACTGGACGGAAAAACGGTTGTTCTTATCGATCCGATGCTGGCCACCGGTTCATCCATCGTAGCCGCTTATAAGGAATTGCAGCGATACGGAAATCCTAAACACATTCATATCGTCGTAATTATTGCCAGTGTAGAAGGTATCGATTTTCTCAAAAAGAATATACCCGAAGAAAATTCGACTTTATGGATCGGTGCAATTGACGACGAGCTGACAGCTCAGGCATATATCGTACCGGGTCTTGGAGATGCGGGCGATCTGGCGTACGGGAATAAAAACTGATACTCTTCGTTGCGCTATTCTTTCTCCGAAAATCAGTATTATTTTTTTTCGTTCGTACAACCGAAATTAATTTATTCCTGTCATACTATTTGTTAAATAAAACAGTTTAACTGTCATCTTTGAATAGCGAGCGGTTTTTAGTGTATGAGGGTAGGACTCACCTAAAATATTTTCAAAATAGTTTGTTTATATGTGAACCAGTTCAAATTTAAATCGTTTAAGTTGATACTTTTTAAGTTAGGTTAAGTCGTGGTAATAAAATGGTAGAATTTTTAGTTGGGATTAAAATTTTTCGGTTAGTTCAGGTTTTGATTATTAGTGGGATAAAATTTCTTTTTGCTCCCCTTATTTCCATCAGTTATGGATTTAATTATTTTCAAACCGTTATTTTCACAACAATAGGCGGAATTTCCGGAATCATTTTCTTTTATTTTCTCAGCAAATGGCTTATTCGCCAGTATTATCTTTACTGTCCTAAGGTTTTTTCTTATTTTTCAGGGGTAAAAATTGATAAAGCAAAAAAAATCCTGGATAGTGACCAACCTTCTAGAAAGAAATTTACCAGGAAGAATAAATTGATCATCAATATTCGTAATAAGTATGGCTTGCTTGGAATAATTTTGCTTACTCCTGTGCTGCTTTCAATTCCAATTGGGGCTTTCCTCGCACAAAAATATTATTCGAAGAAAAGCAGTGTGCTGGTATATATGAGCATCTCGGTCATTTTGTGGTCTTCCTTTATTTCCGCCTTATTTTTTCTGATTTAATTTTATCAATGTATTTTCACGATTATTTCTATTGCTCGGGCAATAGCTGTGTTTATTTCTTTCCTTCAATGGAGAATATTATCTAATTTTACCGTTTGTAAGAGCAACTTAAGCTAATGGCAGGATTAATCAGTGAAAATATACGGATTTCGATAGAGAGCATTCGGTCCCATATGGTAAGGGCTATCCTTACTGTGCTTATCATTGCTTTTGGCATTATGGCTTTGGTTGGCATACTTACATCCATCGACGCAATAGAATATTTTCTCACTGAAAATTTCACCATGATGGGCGCCAATACATTTACCATCCGGAACCGGTCATTGCATATTCATATCGGAAGGAATTCGGAGAAATCCCGGTTTTATGAATCTATTACTTACGATGAGGCTGAAACCTTTAAGCAGGATTATGATTTCCCGGCCTATACTTCTGTTTATACCTGGGCAACAGGAATTGCCACCATCAAATATGAATCGGAAAAAACAAACCCGAATATTGCAGTTGTCGGGACTGATGAGAATTACCTGATTACTTCAGGCTTTGAACTTGCCGAAGGCAGGAATTTTATAAACAACGAAATTTTTTACGGAAGTCACGTAACCATTATCGGTAGCGAGCTTTCAAAAATGCTTTTCAAACATCACGAAGATCCTATCGGTAAAATTATTTCTATCGGGCCCGGGAAATATCGCGTTATCGGTGTTCTGGCTGAAAAAGGTTCGAGCATCGGCTTCTCAGGCGACAGGAATTGTCTTGTCCCGCTAAATAATGTCAGGCAATATTTTTCACGTCCCAACAGGTCATATACAATCAATGTAATGGCTAACAATCCCGAACAAATGGAAGCAGCAATTGGACAGGCAACCGGTTTGTTCCGGATCATCCGTAAAACACCTTTAGGTGAAGATGATGATTTTGAAATTACAAAAAGTGATAAACTTGTTGAGACATTTCTGGAAAATCTGAAGTACATCCGGTATGCGGCAGTCTTTATTGGAGCTATTACACTATTAGGAGCTGCCATCGGATTGATGAATATAATGCTGGTTTCCGTGACAGAACGTACAAAGGAAATCGGAATCCGGAAAGCAGCCGGCGCTACAAAACGGACAATTAAGAATCAGTTTCTTGCCGAAGCTATCGTAATTGCCCAAATAGGCGGATTTCTCGGAATTCTATTCGGTATCGGTATTGGTAATATTCTTTCACTAGTGATTGGAAGCCATTTTATTATTCCCTGGCTTTGGATTTTAGTGGGTGTAATTCTTTGTTTAATCGTAGCAATTGCTTCCGGATACCTGCCGGCCACTAAAGCCGCCCGACTTGATCCGATCGAAGCACTTCGGTACGAATAATATTCTGGCTCCTACTCTTCACACAACTGGCCCAGGATCTGTAACCCTTTGCATTTTTCAAACTGGCTTAACTTCATCAGATCCTTCATGTTAAAATTGCCTGATGCAGAGATCAGTGTCAGTTCATTTGCTTCTTTAACAGCAACAATAAAACCGTTGATCTGTTCTCCCTCCTTCTTTATGAGAAATTCAACATTTTCTCCTTTTTTCTTTATTTCTATCAACCCTTTATAAGCGCCCTTATCGATGTAGGACATAAATTCATTATAAATGACGGATACTGAAAATGCGGGATGTTTGGCCTGGTCGACCGATAACATTTTTAGATCGATCACGCGTTGAGTTCCAATAGTGCCGCTATCTGAAGCCGGGTTAAACATATTGGTTTTTAAATTCAGGAAGTAACACCCCTCCTCTGACGAATACTTATTCATCAGGTTATCCAATGGATTGACCTGTGCGAATCCCAAAAACGGGAAAGCCAGAGTAATAATTATCCATATTGATCTATTAATCATTTTCATTTGCTTTGATTTTATCAGTTAATTATGATGCATTTTGCTAAGGTAGTCCATCCCGCCAAGGTTCATTGAAGACCCCAGTTTGGCAATGTGTTTCAGGTCGATATTTCCTTTCAGGTTTAACAGAACTTCATCTTCCGGCCCACTAACGACCATTAGCATTTCGGTAATAATACTCCGGTCGCTCTTACTGTAAAAATTTATATTTGCTTTGCTGTCTTTCACAGTCATTAATTCCTGGTAATCATTGTACGGTATATTATTGACCAGGTCGCTGTGGAAAGATGATTTTTTTTCCATATTCCCATCTTTTGTTGAATAAGCAAGGAGTCTTAATGATTCCAGCCCTTTCACAGCTTGCTGAAATTCATCAAAATCCGGATCATTGGCATCGATGTTGGCAAACAGTTCGAACAATCCTTTAGCGATGTCAACCGAAGTAAAGCCTTCAGCATCAGAATACTTATCAAAAATCTTGTCGACCTTGCTTTCCTGAGCAGATAAATTAAATGGGATCAATCCTGATATTGCGATGGACAGGAATAAAATTAAGTTTTTCATGTTAAATCAATTTACGGTTATTAAAATGTTTTACAAATCCTTATTTGTCTTTGTGTTCATCAATATCTTTAAGATTTTCCATCCCTTCTATGTTCATCGACTTCGATAATTTCGAGATAGTTTTGAGGTCGATGTTTCCCTGTATGCTGATGAGGGCATTTTCACCGGATCCGCCAACGATCATCAGGAGTTCTTTGATATTCTGGCCATTTTTCCGGATGTAAAATTTCACATCCTGACCTTTTTTCTTCACTGCCATCAGTTCTTCGTATTTCGTTTTCGGAAAATCCTTCATTATTTCATTGTAAAAATTCACCTTTTTGTTTGGGTTCAGTGAATCATTGTCCATCGAAATAATCTTGATGCAATTTAGGTTTTTTACCAGATCAAGGAATCCTTTTTCATCCTCCTCAGTATCTACATTAGCAAACAGGCTAAACATATTCTGGGTAATATAAACGGATGTAAATCCATCCATGCCCGAATACTTGTCGAACAAAGCATCAGCAGGGCTTTGAGCCGATGCAATAACAGGAAACAATCCTGCAAGAATCAGTGCTGCATTAAAAATAAGTGTTTTCATTGTTCATTGTTTTTTGAAGTTATTAATTTTTTTGATTTATCTAATACATTAATTTTTTCGAGGTTTTTCACGCCTTCGTCAAAGGATGATATTTTTTTCATTTCATTCAAACCATTATTAAAATCGGAAAGGTTATTCAACTCCTGCGTGCCAGTATTCAAATTACCGCTAACCATCAGAAGCACCCTTTTGGTTTCAGCATAAGCCAGCCGCGGATTTGTATAGGTATCGTGAATTTTAGTTTCACTGCGGAAAATGAAGTAAAAACCGAAAAGAATAATTAAACTGGCAGCAATCCCTGATATTATAAACAAATTGCGCCTCCTATTTCCGGAAATAGGAATTACTTTGTCTTTGCTAATTGTACTCAGTATTCGTCCATCAAAATCTGAACTCACTATTTCTTCGTTTTTAGCCTCATCAAAAAATGAAAACAGGTACTTATAACTCAACAGGTGAGGTGGTACTGTTTCATAGGAGAAAAAATGCCTTAAGGTGTTTTCTTCTTCCTTTGAAGATTCCCCCAGTTCATATTTAGCGATCAGTTTTTCAATTTCCTGCAAATTCATACTTATAGGTTTTAATCATTGTTTCTTTCACCTTTTTCCTGGCCCTCGAAAGGTTTACCCTGATCGTATTCGGACTCAGATTCATAACCTCAGCGATTTCTTCATACTCATATTCTTCGATATCACGGAGGTGGATGATCATTCGCTGTTGTTCTGGCAAAGTGTTGATGATCATCTGAATTTTTTCATACGATTCGGATAATTCGAGTTTTCTATGCGGTGTTAAATCATCCATTTTTTCATGTTTTTCAGTCAGTTCATCCGTTTTATTTCGTTTCGACTTCAGTTTATCAAGGCAAAGATTTTTTGTTATTGTCATGGCAAATGCCTCAATGCTTTTATATTCATGCAGGTGATCTTTCCTGCTCCACAGCCGGAGAAACACTTCCTGAACTGTATCTTCTGCTTCCGGAATATTCACCAGTAATCGTTTAGCAAACCGGAACAGTTTGTGTTTAAGTGGAAGTACTTCTATTTTAAACGTATCAACTGTCATGCGAAGGGAAGACGAACGACTTTATCTTTTATTACAAACCGCATCCAAAAAAAATTTTGACTATGAATCGCCCTTATGAGCGTATTTTTAGCAAAATTTGGATAGCTTATTTTTTTGATTATTTTTGTGTGCTCAATAAAATCAATGTAAAATTAATCAATTAGAAATTAAACTTCAGCTTTATGTTCAAAGGGCATCCTAAAGGTTTGTATGTTGCATTTTTTGCAAATATGGGCGAGCGTTTCGGGTATTATACCATGCTGGCTATTTTTGTTTTATATATTCAGTCGAAGTTCGGATGGACGGCCACACAGGCGGGTCATGTTTATGGAGGGTTTTTATTTGGTATTTATTTCCTTCCACTTTTAGGAGGATATTTAGCCGATAATTTGTTGGGTTATGGCAAGACCATTATCATCGGGACGATTATCATGTTTATTGGGTATGCCTTGCTTGCAATGCCCGGAACCGGTGAGTTTTTTATTTACGGAGCCCTGGCAACAATTTCTTTGGGAACCGGATTGTTTAAAGGAAATTTACAAGCCCTTGTCGGGAATTTATATGACGATCCGAAATACAGCAAACTGAGAGATTCTGCATTCAATATTTTTTACATGGGGATAAATATAGGAGCATTTTTTGCTCCAAGCGCTGCCCGTTCCATGCGTTCCTGGGTATTGAACATGAGAGGGCTTGATTATGACAAAGCAATTCCCGATCTTGCACATAAATATCTAGCAGGAACACTTGAGAATACTACAGAACTCGAACAATTTGCAAGAACTCAGTTAGGCGGTGCTTTTACAACCCTGGCAGATTTTAGCCACCAGTACATTAAAGCCATAAGTGCAGCTTACAATTCAGGGTTTGCGGTTGCTGCCGTGAGCATGGTAATTTCATTGCTGATTTTTATAGGATTCAGAAAATATTACAAACATGCCGATGTTACCCACAAACAGCAAAAATCAGTCAATACGGAAAATCTGGTTGAGCTTACGAAAGAACAGACAAAACAGCGATTGGTAGCCCTGGGGCTGGTTTTCTTTGTGGTTATGTTTTTCTGGATGGCTTTTCATCAAAACGGATTTACACTCACCATTTTTGCCCGTGATTATACGGTGGCTGCTGTTGACAAATCTTCTGCCATAATATTTAATTTGTCTACTTTTCTACCGCTGCTGATTGCAATACTAGGAATCGTTTTGCTGGCGGGCAAAGGGAATTCTGCCCGAACCAGGTCGATCGGGGCATTTGTAGCGATCGGTGCGCTGGTTGTAGCTTATTTCACCATCAACGGACTTAAATCCGAAGGGAATGAAATTTCACCTGAAATCTTCCAGCAATTCAATCCAATATTTATTGTCTTCCTTACACCGATTATCGTAGGGTATTTTGCTTATCTGAGAAAGCATGACAAGGAGCCATCATCGCCTAAAAAAATCGGGATTGGTATGATCATTACAGCTGTCGGATTCTTTATCATGGTAATTGCATCGCGGGGATTGATGAGTCCAGCGGAACTGGAAGTGCAGGGAGGTGTTTCGGATACATTGAGGTCTCCTTACTGGCTTATCGGAACATATTTTACCCTCACTATTGCCGAACTGTTTTTGAGTCCGATCGGAATTTCATTTGTATCCAAAGTGGCTCCGCCTCAATATAAGGGCCTTGCACAAGGGGGCTGGCTTGGTGCAACTGCCATCGGAAATCTAATGGCAGGCCTGATCGGTCCGTTCTGGGATAAATGGGAAATTTGGCAGTTCTTCCTTTTACTTGTTGGACTGACGCTACTTTCGGCGATTTTCATATTTTCAATTCTAAAACGACTGGAAAAAGCAACTGCAAGTTAAGTTTTAGAAAAGAAATTACAAGCGGGGCCATTCGTCCTGCTTTTTTTATTTTTGCAGGAAAAAATAAATGTATCCCTGGGGACACAACAGACGATATAACTCCTATTCCGAATACTTCAAGAAAGAATTTGGTGAACGGGTACAGAAAGTCTCGGTGGATGCCGGAATGACATGTCCCAACAGGGATGGCACGAAGGGCCGGGGAGGCTGTACATATTGCAACAACGATGCTTTCAATCCATCGTATTGTTCACCTGATAAATCCATTACCCAACAAATAGAAGAAGGCATTGAATTTCATCTTAAAAGATACCGTCGGGCAAATAAATACCTTGCCTATTTTCAAACATATTCCAATACTTATGCGCCACTCAGCCATTTAAAGCAAATCTATTCCGAAGCACTCTCACACCCAAAAATTATTGGTATTGTTATCGGCACACGCCCCGACTGTATTGACGACGAGAAACTAAATTATTTTAAGTTTTTGAATAAGGAATATTATGTGAAGGTAGAATATGGAATAGAATCTTGTTATAATCGCACCCTTGAAAGGATAAACCGCGGCCATACATTTGAGCAATCTGTTGAAGCAATTGAAAAAACTGCAGCACTAAAAATCAAAACAGGCGGACATTTGATTTTTGGATTACCAGGAGAATCGCGCGAAGAAATGATGGAAGAGGCAGATCTCCTTTCGGGCCTACCGTTGCATACTATCAAATTTCACCAGTTACAAATCATAAAGAATACTTTAATGGCTGAAGAATACAGGAAAAATCCTGCACAATTCAATTTTTTTTCGTTGGATGAGTATATCGGCTTCATCATTGAATTTATTGAAAACCTGAATCCTGCTTTTATCATCGAGCGATTTACCGGGGAAGTTCCCCCACGTTTTTTATCAGGCCCTGACTGGGGCTTATTTCGTAATGATCAGATCAACGCAATGATCGAAAAGAGGCTGGAAAAAATGGATAGCTGGCAGGGGAAAAACCGATTGCCCTTCTGTTAATAGTTTATAATTCACCCTTAAAACAGCAATGCTGTTTTAAGCAACCTCCGTTAATCAATTCATGTCTTAATTAAGTTCAGCAATGTTCTATCAATGGAAAAAAACAATTATTAAGGAAATACTTTTTTCTTTTGAAAAAATGCTATATTTGCTGTTCAAAAAAAAGTGAATCCTTAAAATATTATTAAACTAAATTTTATTGTTATGAAAATTTGTACAAAATTAGGAATGGCTCTATTAGTGATGCTTTTCACAACAGGTGTAATATGGGCGCAATCGTCGGCAAATGATGTAAGTCCGAATATTTCGACGAAATCCATTGCTTCCGATGCGCTGTTTGATCTTCAGTTCGACTGGCCCACTGGTAATTCATCGGGTGAAGCCGGAATAGAAACCGACGGAATTTATGTTTATACTACTCTATGGAATGGAACCCAGTTCTGCAAATATGATATGAGCGGAAATTACCTGGGAGTTTTCTCATGTGGTAGTGCAGCAGCTATCCGCGACCTTGCTTATGATGGAACTTACTTTTATGGGGCTGCCGCGGCAACGACAGTCTTTCAAATGGACTTCAACAGTCAAACATTAGTAAGTTCATTCACAGCTCCGATAGCTGTAAGAGCAATTGCTTATAATGAAGATGAAAACTGCTTTTATGGAAACAACTGGAGCGATGCCATTACAAAATTTGACATGACCGGTGCAAATCTGGGTAGTTTTGCCTGCGGACCAAACGGATCAAGCTATTACGGCTTTGCATACGATAACTATAGCGATGGCGCACCCTATCTTTGGGGTTATGCTCAAGCAGGTACCAATATGAATCAATTGATTCAAATTGCCTTACCTTCTGGCACCGAAACCGGAACTTCTGCTGACCTCGCTACAATAATCACCATTGCAGCCGGTAATCTGGCTGGCGGTTTGGCAATTTCCAACACAATGGTTAGTGGATATTATACCCTTTTAGGCATTGTTCAAAATGCTGATATCTGGGGTCTGGAACTGTGCCCGTCAAGCGTAAATCCGAATGCCATCTTTTCGGATGATTTTGAAGCTTATACAGCCGGCCAACAGGCTGCCTGCCAAAATCCAACCGATTGGACAACCTGGAGCAATTTACCTTGTGATGCTACGGAAGACCCCTATGTATCCGACTTATATGCTCACAGCGGTGCGAATTCAGTTGTGATCGCTCAGAATAATGATTTTGTAAAAGATTTTGGCGATCCTTATACAACCGGTAAATACAGTATAAGTTTTTATGCTTATATTCCTACAGGTGGTACCGGCTATTTCAATACACTGCAATTATTTGATGGATCATCAAGTGTTTGGGGCCTTGAAGTTTATTTCAATGCTGCCGGTGCGGGAAGTATTAATGCAAACGGAACAGGAACAGCAACATTTACCTGGACACCGGATACATGGTTCATGGTAGAAAATATTGTAGATCTGGATATGGATAATGCAGAAATCTGGATAGACGGAAATATGATTTACTCATATCAGTGGAGCCTCGGCGCGACAGGAACAGGACAAAATACACTGGAAGCAAATGACTTCTTTGGTAATTTGGCTACTGACGCGTTGTATATCGACGATTATACACTGGCCAATGTGGCACCTCCACCACTTAATCCCCCAACGAACCTTACGGCAACCGTTGCGGATAATGATGTTCATTTGGCATGGCAGGCACCGTCAAGTGGTCAGGTTGGTTCTGTGCTTGTTGTTGATCGTGACGGTAGTGGCGGAACACTTGGATTTACCGATGACTGGCAGTACATACAGCCTGCTCTCGATAACCTTGGCATCGACTATACTTATTACGAAGTTCTTGATCTGACTCAAAACGGACCTGATCTGGCTACTATGCAGCAGGCAGATGTAATCATCTGGCTTACTGGCGAAGCCTGGCAGTCTAATCAAACTATGTCGAATGCAGACGAAACTAATCTTGCAGCTTACCTGGACGGCGGTGGTAGTTTGTTATTATCAGCAATGGACTATTTCTATGACAAATACCCATCGGCAGGTTCATTCTCACCGGGTCAATTCCCGTATGATTATCTGGGTGTTTCCTCAACAAGTCAGGATTTCTGGAGCGTTATTTCACCTTCTCTTGCAAGTGTTTCAGGTGTTACCGGCTCATTTGCCGAAGGGTTGAACTTTCAGGCTACCGATATTTATACTACGGATAAAGACGGATTATATATCGATCAAATCGTGGGTATGGGACAGGATCTCTTCCAGGTTACAAGCCCCACTCCTTCGGGAATAGCTGCATTACAGTATGATGGCGGTACTTTCAGAACAGCTTTCACAACTGTTTCAATTGCAGCAATTACTGATCCTTCAATCATAGAAAGTGTCTTAAGTGGTGCTATTAACTGGCTATCAAACAGCGATGCTGATGCACTTCTGGGTTATAATGTTTATCGTGATGGAACAATGATCGATTATACTACAGACACTCAGTACGATGATATGGATCTGGCTTCTGGTACATACGAATATTATGTTACTGCTGTTTACGATGAAGGTGAATCAGCTCCTTCAAATAATGTGTCAGCAACAATTGCTGCAGCCGGAGCATTTACGGACGATTTTGAAAATTATATTGCTGGTCAGCAGGTGGCATGCCAAAATCCGGTTGGCTGGACCACGTGGAGCAATGCACCCTGTGGTGATGAAGATGCTTATATATCTACTGAGCAGGCTTACAGCGGGGTAAATTCAGCACTTATTGAAGGTATAAATGATTTTGTACATGTAATACCAAACTACACTACAAGCAGATACACCATAAGCTTTGAAATGTATGTCCCTTCAGGTTATGTTGGGTATTTTAACACGTTACAGTCATTTGCAGGCGGCTCAAGCCAATATGGTATGCAGGTTTATTTCGATGTCGGTGGTGCAGGAAGCACGGATGCAGGTGCAGCAGCTTCTGCTACATTTGTTTTTCCATACGATACATGGATGTTAAATGAAATCATTATCGATCTGGATAATGACGAAGCTGATTATTATATCGATGGAAACCTTATCGTTAGCTGGGTTTGGAGTAGTGGTCCATTTGGGACAGGGACACTTGATCAACTTGGAGGAAATGATTTTTATGCATGGACTGGTGCTTCAGGAACGGATGTACCCAAATATTTTATTGATGATTATTCTGTTCTTGAAACCCCTATTGGAATTGTAACACATTCCATAGATCCAATTAGTGCTTATCCGAATCCTGCTACTGATGTAGTAAATATTAAATCGGATAATACGATCACCAGTGTTAAGATTTTCAACTACACAGGACAGATGGTAGCAAGCGAAAAAGTTGATAATAACATCTATCAGTTTAATACCTCGAAACTCAACACTGGAATTTATTTCTTCCAGGTTGAAACGACACAAGGTGTTACTACAAAACGAATTATTATCGAATAATGAATTAAATAATACGTTCAAAAAAGGCTGCCCTGTTTTTTGGACAGCCTTTTTTGTTTAACATTGATTTGGACTGTAATTTTACAAACCGTCGAAGAATTTTATATAACTGGACATGGTTTATTACAAGACAAAAATCGAATACTATTTTAATTACTTTTGCAAAATTTTTAGAAGAACACAGAATTATTTTAAATGAAATTGACTTATTCGGAATACAAAAAACTCGATTTAACACAAATCGGGAAAGAGATCGGTGACTATTGGAAAAATCACAACACATTTGAAAAAAGTGTTGAAATCCGCCGTGGTCATCCGCCTTTTGTATTTTATGAAGGGCCGCCTTCAGCCAATGGAACACCAGGTATCCATCATGTGATGGCAAGAGCTATCAAAGATATTTTTTGCCGTTATAAAACTATGAAAGGTTTTCTGGTGGAACGCAAAGCCGGATGGGATACGCATGGATTGCCTGTTGAGATCGGGGTTGAAAAATCACTTGGCATAACAAAAGAAGATATCGGCAAAAAAATTTCAATCGAGGATTATAATAATGCCTGCCGTAAGGAGGTGATGAAATACAAGAACTTGTGGGATGACCTGACGGTTAAAATGGGATATTGGGTCGATCTGGATAATCCTTATATTACATTTGACAATAAATATATTGAAACCGTATGGTGGCTTCTGAAACAACTATATGATAAAGGGCTCCTGTACAAAGGACATTCTATTCAACCTTATTCACCCGCAGCCGGAACTGGGTTGAGCTCCCACGAATTGAATCTACCGGGTTGCTATCGCGATGTTAAGGACAATACAGTCATTGCCCAGTTTAAAATCGTTCGGAATGAAAAGTCAGAACTCCTTTTTAAAGAAAATCATGGTGACCTATATTTCATTGCCTGGACAACAACACCCTGGACATTGCCTTCGAATACAGCGCTGGCTGTAGGTGCTAAAATTACTTATCTCAAAATAGCCACCTACAATCCTTATACATATTTACCGATAACCGTAATACTGGGAAAAGATCTTCTACATAAATATTTCGCGGAAACCAATGCCGAACTAAAACTGGAAGAATATGAACCCGGACAGAAAAAAATTCCGTTCAAAGTACTTGAAGAATTTAAAGGAAAGGATTTAAAAGGAATTCGTTACGAGCAATTATTGCCATTTGCCCAACCTAATGATGGTGATGCATTTAAAGTTTTGTTAGGAGATTTTGTAACTACAGATGAAGGTACCGGAATTGTACACATTGCTCCCAGTTTTGGTGCTGACGACTTCAGGGTAGCAAAAGAGAATGGTGTCGGATCGCTGACCATGGTCAATAAACAAGGGAAATTTGTCGATGAGATGGGTGAATTTGCCGGCCGGTTTGTAAAAGAAGAATATGATCCGGAGTATAATTCTGAAGCAGAAAAAGAGCCTGTCGATATCGATATCATTGTCAGGCTTAAAAAGGAAAATAAAGCGTTCAAAACAGAAAAGTACGTTCACTCCTATCCACACTGTTGGCGAACCGATAAACCCATCCTATATTATCCATTGGATTCCTGGTTTGTAAGAACAACTGCCTATAAGGACCGGATGATTGAACTGAACAATACCATTAACTGGAAACCTCCGGCAACGGGGATCGGCCGTTTTGGAAACTGGCTTGAAAACCTTGTCGACTGGAATCTTTCACGTTCACGATTTTGGGGTGTACCATTGCCGGTTTGGGTGACAGAAGACGGCAAGGAACAACGATGCCTTGGTTCGGCAGAGGAACTTAAACAGGAAATCGAGAAATCGATCAAGGCAGGATTTATGTCATCCAATCCGCTGAATAAATTTGTTCCGGGAGATAACTCTGAGTTGAACTACAACACATTTGACTTTCACAAACCTTATGTCGATGATATAATTTTGGTTTCGCCTCAGGGACAAAAAATGTTTCGCGATGCATCATTAATCGATGTTTGGTTCGATTCGGGATCCATGCCCTACGCGCAATTTCATTACCCTTTCGAAAACAAGGAAAAACTTGATGAATTTTTTCCGGCAGATTTTATTGCTGAAGGCGTGGACCAAACCCGGGGCTGGTTTTTTACATTGCATGCAATTGCAAGCATGGTGTTTGATTCGGTAGCCTACAAAGCCTGCGTTTCAAACGGACTTGTTCTTGATGCTCAGGGAAATAAAATGTCGAAACGGCTGGGTAATGCCGTCGATCCCTTCGATACAATAGAAAAGTTTAGTGCCGATGCAACCCGTTGGTACATGATGACAAATTCACAACCCTGGGACAATCTGAAGTTTGATGAGGCGGGTATTGATGAAGTCAGGCGTAAATTTTTCGGCACATTATTCAATACGTATGCGTTTTTTTCACTTTATGCAAACATTGACGGATTTGATTATTCGGAACCTGAAATTCCTTTTAATAAGCGAGCTGAACTTGATAGGTGGATATTGTCGGAGTTAAATACGCTCGTTAAAAATACGGATGAATACTATAACGATTATGAACCCACAAAAGCCGGCAGGGCGATAGCGGATTTCCTGGATCAGCATTTAAGTAATTGGTACGTAAGGCTAAGTAGAAGAAGGTTTTGGAAAGGTGAATATTCGGAAGACAAAATTGCTGCATACCAAACATTGTACAGGTGCTTGATGGTAATTACCCAACTGGCTTCACCCATTGCTCCATTTTTTACTGAACGGTTATTCGTGGATTTAAATACTGTAACCCGAAAAAACAAGGCAGATTCTGTTCACCTTACAGATTTTCCGGTGACAGACGAGAAAGCCATCGACAAAGGACTGGAAGAACGCATGGAACTCGCTCAGAAAATATCATCAATGGTACTTTCGTTGCGTAAGAAAATAAATATCAGGGTTCGGCAACCCCTCAATAAAATTATGATCCCAGTGATGAACGGAAAGTTCAAGAGCAAAATCGAAGGCGTAAAGCAACTTATACTTTCGGAAGTGAATGTAAAGGAACTTGAATTCATGAAGGATGATAGTCTGCTGGTAAAGACGATCAAACCAAATTTTAAAACACTGGGGCCAAAATACGGTAAACTGATGAAGGCGATTGCAGCCTTGCTTGCAGAATTTACAACTGATCAAATAAACCGGTTGGAATCCGAAGGGCACTACAAGATTTCAATTGAAAATGAAATCGTCGAATTATCGCTTGCCGATGTGGAAATCTTTACACAAGATATTCCGGGATGGCTTATCTCAACAATGGGGCCTTTGACAGTAGCACTCGACATTACTATAACAGATGATCTCAGGAATGAAGGTATCGCACGTGAACTCGTCAACAGGATACAAAATATCCGGAAAGAAAAGCAGTTTGAAGTTACGGATAAAATAGTGATTAAAATTGAAAAAAACAGCGAATTAGAAACCGCCGTGTCGAATAATTATTCCTATATTTGTGCGGAAACGTTAGCTGAAAAACTTGAGCTGACAGGCAAGCTGGAAAATAATAATTCGATTGAGATCGAATTGACGGATAATCTTAAAACAAATGTAATAATAGAAAAACTATTTAATTAATATTACGTAGAAAACACTTACTAATCAATACGATACTATGGCACAAAATGGAGAAACAACTGCGGAAGTTAAGAAAAACAGGTATTCGGATGAGGAACTTGAAGAATTTCGCCAGATAATTGTAAGCAAACTTGAACAGGCAAAAGAAGATTTGAAAATGCTGATGGATGCTTACACGCATGCAAATGAACACGACACACAGGATACTTCCCCTACCTTTAAGGTCCTGGAGGAAGGTTATCACGTCCTTTCGAAAGAGGAAAACAGCCGACTCGCTGCCCGTCAGCAAAAATTTATCAATTCACTTGAAAATGCCTTGATCAGAATTGAAAATAAAACCTACGGCATTTGCCGGGTAACAGGTCAGCTTATTTCAAAGGAAAGGCTGAGAAGTGTACCTCATGCTACACTTTGTATTGATGCTAAACTGAACCAGATCCAAAAAAAGTAATACAGCATCTTTTATAATTCTAAACATTCAGTTTGAAAAAATCCATCGCAATAATCCTTCTGGTCATAGCAGCGGATCAAATCCTTAAAATCTGGGTTAAAACGCACATGACCATAGGGGAGGAAATCAATGTTTTGGACAACTGGTTCATCATTCATTTCACCGAAAACGAAGGAATGGCATTCGGTCTACGGTTCGGCGGGAATTTTGGCAAACTATTGCTCAGTATTTTTCGCATTATTGCGATCATTCTGATCGGCTGGTACTTGTTCAGACTTGCTCGGTCGAATGGCAAGACAGGTTTGATAATCAGCCTGTCACTAATATTTGCCGGTGCTGTTGGGAATATTATCGATAGTGCTTTTTACGGAATGATTTTCAGTGCAAGCCGGTTTCACGAAGTAGCTTCAATACTACCTCCCGGCGGTGGTTACAACAGCTTTTTACATGGAAAAGTGGTTGACATGCTTTACTTTCCAGTCATAAAAGGATATTACCCATCCTGGTTTCCATTTTGGAGTGGTGACGAATTTATTTTTTTCCGGCCTGTTTTTAACATCGCCGATTCATCGATCACCATTGGTGTTTTGGTGCTTATTTTCTGGCAGAAAAAATTCTTTAAAAAGTAAGCCCGGGATTTTCCCAGTATTCTAAGTTTATCCGGATGATCCGTTTTAAATCATCATGCTGCAATTTGCGTTGTGAGATAGGATAAAAAAAGAATTGTTTTATCTTTGCGCCAAATTTATTACCAAATTATGAAAAACTCAAGTGAAGGCTATATTTCCCAGATAATTGGAGCTGTTGTCGATGTATCTTTCGAAAATGAAAAGGATATCCCCAACACATATGATGCATTGGAAGTGCCGAAGGAAGATGGAACCAAACTGGTGCTTGAATGCCAGCAGGATATCGGGGAAAATACAGTAAGAACAATTGCCATGGACTCAACTGACGGATTGCACCGGGGCATGAAGGTGATTGCAACAGGCATGCCTATTACAATGCCTGTCGGCGATATGATAAAAGGCAGGTTGTTTAATGTGATTGGTGAATCTATCGACGGATTGGGATTTGTTTCAAAAGAAAATGGCTATGCCATACATCGTGATCCTCCCATGTTTGAAAATCTCACAACACAAAAAGAAGTTTTATATACCGGAATTAAGGTCATCGACCTGATAGAGCCTTATGCAAAGGGTGGAAAAATCGGATTATTCGGAGGAGCGGGCGTAGGTAAAACCGTGATCATCATGGAACTGATCAATAACATTGCTAAGCAGTATGCGGGAATGTCAGTATTTGCAGGCGTTGGCGAAAGGACCAGGGAAGGAAATGACCTCTTGAGGGAAATGATTGAGTCAGGAGTTATTAAATATGGTAAGGAATTTTTGGAAAGTATGGAAAAAGGCGGCTGGGATCTTTCCAAAGTCGATCGGAAAGAACTATTAAACTCACAAGCCACCCTTTCGTTCGGACAAATGAATGAGCCTCCGGGAGCACGCGCTCGTGTTGCTCTTTCGGGGTTAACGATTGCTGAGTATTTCAGGGATGGCGATGAAAAATCAGGAGGAAGAGACATTCTGTTTTTTATGGATAATATTTTCCGTTTTACTCAAGCAGGTTCCGAAGTTTCTGCACTTTTAGGTCGTATGCCTTCTGCGGTCGGTTATCAGCCAACACTGGCCACAGAAATGGGTATCATGCAGGAACGTATCACTTCCACTAAACGTGGTTCCATTACATCGGTGCAGGCTGTTTATGTGCCCGCTGATGACCTGACCGATCCGGCTCCGGCTACTACATTCTCTCATCTCGATGCAACAACGGTTCTCAGCCGGAAAATTTCAGAATTGGGTATTTATCCTGCTGTAGACCCCCTGGATTCAACATCACGGATTCTGATACCCGAAGTGGTTGGTGACGAGCATTATAAAACAACCCAGCGCGTAAAGGAAATTTTACAACGGTATAAGGAATTACAGGATATCATTGCGATCCTGGGAATGGATGAACTTTCAGAAGAGGACAAACTTGTTGTTCAGCGGGCAAGAAGAGTACAGCGTTTCCTCTCACAACCTTTTCATGTAGCAGAACAGTTTACAGGATTAAAAGGGACAATCGTTTCAATTGAAGACACCATTAAAGGGTTCACAATGATCATGGACGGTGAAGTGGACGAATATCCCGAAGCTGCATTTAACCTTGTCGGTACTATAGATGAAGCAATCGAAAAAGGGAAGAAAATGTTGGCCGAAAGCAGTCAATAACCGTTCGTAAAACTTGCATGAATCACTGAAAAATGACCATCGAAATTATCAATCCTGACAAGACTATTTACAGCGGAGAGGCCGAAATCGTGCAGCTTCCTGGTAAAGACGGCTCTTTTGAGATATTAAATAACCATGCTCCGCTAATTGCTGTTTTGCGTGAGGGCAAAATAAAGCTTGTAGATCATAAAAACGAAAATAAGTTTTTTGAGATTAAAGGAGGAGTCATCGAAGTACTCCACAATAAGGTGCTGATCCTGGCTGAATAGTTTTTTCGCTCTGTTGAGTGTATTTTTTAACTATGTACCCGCTCGGATTCATATGTTTCAAGCGCCTTTCTGATCGACTCCTTAATACTGTCGCGCAGCGCTTTTACCATACGGTCTTTTTCACTCAACCTGGAAAAATGCTTTTTAATAAAGATCTCAGCATTAATATCTGCAATATCTTCAATTATTTCTGCCATGGTGTTAAAATTAATTTTCAATCTATTCAGATGTCAAAAATACACCTAAAAAATAATATGGCTCAAATAACGAGCCAATATACAACTTATTATATATAACATTGTTCATTTCCGGTTCATCATAATTGCATACTATTTAAAACTTTATCACGTTTGAGGGACATTCGGAAGCTATGATCATGATGAAAAAAACTGTTTTTTTTGCACTTTTAATTGCTGTCGTTTTTACAGGTTGCATTGATATTGTGGAAGAAATCAATGTCAATAAGGACCAATCTGGTCATCTTTCGTACCGAATTGAGACAAATGATCTGGGTGGCATTTTGAATTCAATATCCGGTTTGATCGACATTCAAATTGAAAACCAATTAACTGCAAAAGCATCAGAATATGCTGAAAAACTGAGAGGTAAAAAGGGCATAGAAAATGTGAATTATTCACTTAATAAAAAAACCGGAATTTATGAGCTGAGTTTTGATTTTGCAACCAGCCGTGATTTAAACGATGCCCTTTATGAAGTTGCCGGTTATCGTAAAAATTTGTTTTCACCTCAATATATCCGGATTACGAACCACAAAGTAAAAAGAATAAACTTTGCTCCCTGGTTAAGAAAATATCTCAAACACGAAAACATTGATATACCTTCAAAAGATGTCCTCGACCTGGTTCAATTCAAATCGATCGTGAAAGTTCCTGAAGTTGCTAAAAATGTGAAAAATAAAAACTCAAAACTGGCCGAAAACGGATTAGAAATCGTTCAGAAAAACTCTCTGACCGATATTCTGAACAATAAGGTTAATGTAGGAAATACGATAAAATATTAGAAGATTCCAATCCTCACTGGTCATAGCATAAAAATCGGGCAATCATCTTTGTTCTTCTACTGAAATAGGTGAAGAAATATGACTTTGAACGATCAGCCAATCACCGTCAATTTTTCTAAGTACGCCAGTAAATCTGAGTCCTTCGTATTGTAATGCTTTTCCCTTGTAAATATAATTGTAATTCAGTATTTCAGAAAACCAGGCTGTGTTGCCAGTATCGTCGACATGAATGATCTGATCCCTCACCGAGATGTACGTATCACTGAACGTTTTGAATTGTTTTTCAAGGACAGCTTTTATCTGGTCCCAACCTTCAAGAATTTCGTCACTATTTGTACCGATTACGACAATATCCGGATCATTTGACCACACCTCTTTCAGGAGATCAACATCCTGCCGTTCATTGGCCAACACATACTTTTCGAGAACCAGGGCTACTTTTTCTTTTTCTTTTGCAGGATCGGATTGTGATTTTGTCTCTGAATTATTGCAACAGCTGCCTGCAATCAAACTAGCAATCAAGATGAATATCAGCTTTTTCATAAGTAAATTGTTTTACATAGAAATTCTCTTGTTTAAAAATATTTTCAAATGTAAACAATTCAACACGATATTGCAAGCAGAAAAAGTGGTTTAGAAAAGAGGCAGAGAAGTAAAAAAGGAAACATGAAGCAATGCCTGAATGTTTCCCTGTTTGTGTGGTACCACCTGGAATCGAACCAGGGACACACGGATTTTCAGTCCGTTGCTCTACCATCTGAGCTATGGTACCTTCGATGTGTGATTTCTGTAAAATTTTGTTAATACAGGGCAGCAAAAATAATTAACATTTTTATTTGTACACAGATTTTTTTAAGAAAATTTAGGATTATTGGCATTCCTCCTCTCCTGTTTTCCGCTTTGCAACACCCTAAAATTTTTCGTTAACTATTCTGACAAGTTCCGTCTGTTTACCGTCCATTTTTAATAGGCGTGATTTCCGCTGTTTTGCACCGGGAAGCGTGTATGATAGTTGATAGATGTTATGCGTTATTTCTGCTGCTTTCTTCAATGACAGACTTGAATTTACTTCATATAAAGCTCTTTCGAGTTCTTTGTAAATACTATATGCGGTGAAAGCGATGCAGATATGGGCTTCAATTCGATGACGCAACCGGTGATAAATAGGACGTATGCGCAAATCTGTTTTCGACATTCGGAAGGCCTTTTCAATCTGCCACAGATGTTTGTAACTATCCAATACTTGCTGATCGATGAGCTTTGTGTTGGTGATATAACCTTTGAGTCCATCCCATTGATCATCCCTGGCAAATTTTTCATAATCAATCTCTATGCTTACCTGGCCGATTAGCTTCAAGTATTTATTGTAACCTTTATTGTTAATGCTTGATTTGGTCAATTTACCTGCCTTTATTCTCTTTTCTAAGCGCGTAAGACCTCGTTTGCGATTATACGCATCCTTTTTAGCCCTGCTTGCAGCATAATGCACAATCAGCCTTGACATTCCTTTGTGCTTGAAGCTATGGACCGATCCATCCTTAAATTGAGTTTCTAATATTTGCTTTTTGATCTGATCTGTTTCGTTTTTGATCCTTGCTCCAATGATGTACTCGTATTGTTTGCTTTCCAATGCTTTTATATTGTCATTGGATAATAATCCCGCATCTGCCACAATTACTGGCTTTTTTAAATTAAATTTCAAGCTCATTTTCTCAATGAACGGAATCAGTGTATGCCCTTCGTAAGTATTGCCTTCAAAAATATCATAACCGATGGGATAACCTCCAATTCCAACAAGAAGACCGACGTAAATCTGCGGATTCTGATGTTTCCCGTCCTTGCTAAAGCCTGTTTTGCGTAAATCATCTTCATCGCTGGCCTCAAAGTATAGCGTTGTCATATCATAGAATACGATGCTGATATCGCCCTGAAGAATTTTCAATGTGTTTTTGTATGCAATCTGCTCCACCTGTGGCTTTAATTTACTGTTGAGCTTATCCAGAAAGCGATAAACCGCATCACTGTCTAACCAGACTCTCTGGTAGCGATACAGATAATCTATTGTCTTTAACTTACTGAGTGGGAAAGCCAGTCGGGCCAATACCAAATGTCGAAAAAGCTCTTCTTTGATTGCTCCAAATCCAATACTGTCATAGATCCTGCCGAATATGATTTCCGGGCCCACTGTCTGGATGTCTGAATTACCAATAGAGGCAACAAGTTTTTCGATAATCTGGTCTTCCTCTGAAGTGAATAGCTCAGGTTGAACTTGTATCCGCTCAATCTCCTGGCGAGCAATATGCTCCAAATTTTCAATCTCTTGCCATGTCGTGGCGCAACCAACCGTTTTGAGCACTTTATACTTGCCTTTGATCTTCTGGATCACTTGTATTGATGTACTTCCAGAACGATTCTTTAACTTTCGTATATACATTTATTGTATGTTTGCAACACCCAAATTTAAAATAAAAATCAACAATATCAATGGTTTTAGAGGGTGTTGCAATAAAGTGCGGAAAACAGGAAAAAGTGGTTTAGAAAAGAGGCAGAGAAGTAAAAAAGGAAACATGAAGCAATGCCTGAATGTTTCCCTGTTTGTGTGGTACCACCTGGAATCGAACCAGGGACACACGGATTTTCAGTCCGTTGCTCTACCATCTGAGCTATGGTACCTTCGATGTGTGATTTCTGTAAAATTTTGTTAATACAGGGCAGCAAAAATAATTAACATTTTTATTTGTACACAGATTTTTTTAAGAAAATTTAGGATTATTGGCATTCCTCCTCTTTTCCTGATAATGCGAATGTTGTACTTTTGCCTGTGCATTTTTCGAATGACAGGATATTGTTACTTAAGGAGTCAGTATTAAGTACACTCATCAGATTTCAGGGATTTTTGGTTTTATTCATCATATAAATTTAATGGTAAGAAAAAGATAAAATGAAGCTCGCAATTGACGTTGGAAATACACTGATAAAAATAGGCGTGTTTGAGCAGCAGCAATTGCTCAGTATGCAATCATACGAACGATTTACAACTGACAAACTGAGAGAGTCTTTTAAGAATTTTTCACCATTAACCAGTGCTATTATTTCTTCTGTGGTCGATCACCCAAATGAATTAGTGGATTTTCTAAGGTCTGAAATGCAGGTTATCGAACTTAATGCCAACCTACCTGTGCCATTGACAATTCGTTATTCAACGCCGGATACACTTGGAAATGACAGGATCGCTCTCGCTGTTGGTGCATCAGGATTATATCCATCTGCTGATTTGCTGATCATTGATGCCGGAACGTGCATAACATTCGATTTTGTGAATGACAAGGGAGAATATTTTGGCGGTGCCATCTCTCCTGGTATCCATATGCGTTATAAAGCATTACATACTTTTACGGATAAACTTCCGTTTGTAAGTGATGTTGAAAATGTAGATCTGATCGGTAATTCAACCATAGGGTCTATCAAGTCGGGGGTTCTTAACGGGGTGATCGCCGAAGTGGATGGAATAATAGATCGGTATAAAAAAGAGCATCCGGGATTAAAAGTGATTTTTACTGGGGGCAATTTAAAATATTTTGATAAAAGCCTAAAAAATAACATCTTTGCAAATTCAAATTTATTGCTGGAAGGATTGAATATGATATTAGATTATAATGTGGAAGATAAACTTAGTTAAACTTTACATATTTTTTGTTTTTACCATTCTAATAACTGTTCCAACCGAAGCTCAAACCGGAATTAGTTCTCCCTACTCTGCATTCGGACTTGGTTATCTGAATGAGGCTAACAATATCCGCTGCCGATCGATGGGTGGTATCGGGATTGGTACCCGTGACTACTTTACCGTAAACATCCTAAATCCGGCCTCCTATACAATATTCGACACGACCTCTTTTATATTCGAAGGCGGCGTAAATTCAAGCATCACAACATTAAAAACTAACACCCTAAAAGAACAGGTTTCCACAGCTTCGCTCAGCCATTTGCTTTTCGGATTTCCGGTCACAAAATGGTGGAAAAGCAGTTTCGGATTACTGCCTTTCAGCAATGTTGGTTATGATGCAATTGACTATACAACCGTCGAAAATGTTGGCAGGGTAAAGTATGAATTCGAAGGAACCGGTGGACTAAGCCGGGTATATTGGGGCAATGCTTTCAAACCTTTCAAATTTTTATCCTTCGGGGTCAATGCCTCTTATATTTTTGGAACTATAGACAAGTCTCAGAGCGTTTCTTTCCCTGATTCCTCTTATTTAATCAGTGTAAAAGAAAATAATTCTGTTAATGTCGGTTCGCTGAATTTTGATTTTGGAGTCCAGTTTCATAAAACTTTTAATAAAGATTATCAATTGATCATTGGGGCGATTTATCATCCGGAAACAAATCTTGGTGCGACACGTGATTATCTTGTACGTTCTTTCCTTGGTGAGGTAGGTAACATCGAGCTTTTCAGGGATACTATAGCATATACCAGCAGCGAAAAAGGAAATGTAACAGATCCCATGGGTTTTGGAATTGGAGCCTCTTATGCCCGAACCGATAGCTGGCTGGTAGGGTTCGATTACCGATTCGATAAATGGAGCAATTTCAGCAGCTTCGGCATCAAAGATTCGTTGACCGATAGTCATAAGTTTTCGCTCGGAGGCCAAATCATTCCTGACGATGCGAGCTCATCTTATTTAAAGCGAATGGATTACCGTCTCGGGGCAAAATTCACACAATCATATTTAAAATTGCGTGGAGAACAACTGAACGATTTTGGTATAACTATTGGAATAGGTTTACCGATAAGAAACCTGTCAGTAAGAGGTTCACGATCGATGATTAATTTTGGGATTGAAGCTGGAAAAAGAGGAACCCTTACCAATAATTTGATACAGGAAAATTATGTGAATTTTTACTTCGGAATTTCAGTATATGAAAGATGGTTCTTTAAAAGACGATACGAATAATTCACGGCTGGAATAAAGATATTTATGTAAATTTGTAATCGTAAATTTAATTCAACACAATCTGAATCATGAAATTAAAACTTGTTATTAGCCTTGGGATTTTGATCAGCGGTTTGATGGTAAATGTTGCACAAGGTCAGGATGACACAACCTCAAAATATGGGAAAGACAGTACAAAATGTATCATAAACAATTCCTTGTATTATGAATTTTACAGGCAATGGAAACAGAGCGACTATTCGAATGAAGCCTGGAAAGATGCAGTGAAGCCGTGGAGATGGGTCTTTCTGAATTGTCCCCGCAGTACCATCAATATTTACCTTCATGGAGAAAATATTGTTGAAGAGCTCATAAAAACCGAAACGGATAAAGAGAAAAAGGAAAAATACATCGATACTCTGATGATGGTTTACGACCAGCGTATTAAGTATTATGGAAAAGAAGGGTACGTTTTGTATAAAAAAGGTGTTGCGCTTTACAAGTACAGGCCTGAAGCGTATGAACAAGTTTACAATATCCTTAAAAAGTCGATCGAAATGGAAGGAAATGATTCAGACGGCCCCGCTTTGATTTATTATTTCAGGTCGGCTGAAAAACTTGTAAAAGATGGCAAAATTGACACAACGGTATTGGTTGACATTTATGATAAATCGAGCGAAATTATTGATTTCAACCTGAATAAATACACTACCGCAGGTGATTCGACCCGGGTAACCTACTGGGAAAACATCCGGGGGAATATCGAGCTTTCATTCGAACCGTATGCTACCTGTAAAGACCTGATCAGTATCTACTCGGTCAAATTCAAGCAATCGCCGTACGTTGTGGGATTACTTAAAAAGATCACAAAAATACTGGACAGAAAAAATTGTACTGATTCCCAGCTTTTCTTCGATGCGACAAAAAATCTGGATTCCCTCGAACCGAGTGCTATCACGGCTGAGTTAATGGGCAAAATGTACATTAAAAAAGAAAATTATAACAAAGCAGCGGAATATCTAAAAAAGGCCATAAATCTGGGGGACGATCAGGAAAAAATAGCTGATATGCATTACCTTCTTGCTGTCGTCTATTTCCAGTTAAAAAAGTTCTCGCAAGCCCGTGACCAATGTTATGAAACACTTAAAATCAGGCCGAAAGACGGTAAAGCATATATTCTGATTGGTGATTTGTATGCTGCCAGTGCACCTGATTGTGGAGATAACAAACTGACTTCAAAAGTAGCTTACTGGGCGGCAGTTGATAAATACATAAAGGCAAAAAGTGTTGATCCGTCAGTTGCTGAACAGGCAAATTCAAAGATCAGCACGTACTCCCAATATTTCCCGCTAACGGAAGATATCTTTTTTTACGGCCTCAAAAAAGGTGATACTTACCAGGTTGAATGCTGGATCAATGAATCAACGACGATTCGAAGCTCCGACTAAAAATTAACATCCCAGGTGGATACCTCAGATACATTTTCTGATACGATCATTTTTGTAATCAAAAGCATCCTCGGGCTCATTTTAATGTCCATGCTTTTTTCGTGTGAAAATGATATCAACACAATTAACTCCTTATCACAAGTTGATTCGCTGCCGGTGGATGAAGCAAAGGACATTGAACTGTATTATAGTGAAAACGGACATGTTCAGGCCTACCTCGAAAGTCCGCTGATGATAAAACAAGAATCAAATGATTCCTATTACGAATTTCCGAAGGGGTTTAAAGTGATTTTCTACGATTCGTTAATGAATGAAACCTCTCAGATTACTGCAAACTATGGTATCAGGTATGAGAAAAAGAAGATCATGGAAGCGAAAAACAAAGTGGTCGTAATTAACATAGCGAAAGATGAGAAACTGGAGACTGAGCACCTTGTTTGGGATGAACCGAAACGAACCATTTATTCGGATGTTTTTGTAAAAATAACACGACCCGATGAAGTGATTTACGGGAAAGGACTAACCTCTGACCAGGACTTTACAAAATATGAAATTAAAAATGTTTCCGGCGAGTTTCAGATTAATCCCGATGAACAATAATTTTATCATTATTATTGATATGAAAAACTGATTCTGAAATGGGCAACTGGCTGATCGTAATAATAACCCTGCTTTTTTCGGCATTCTTTTCAGGAATGGAAATCGCTTTTGTGAGTTCGAATAAGCTCAGGATTGAACTCGATAAAAACAAAGGTTTATTTTCGGCCCGGATCATTGCAGAATTTATAAAAGAACCGTCAAAAATTCTTGGAACTTTATTGCTTGGCAACAATGTTTCGCTGGTAATTTACGGGATTGCCATGGCCAAAATTCTCGATCCGTTTATCGGTAACCTGGTTTCATCTCAGTTTCATTCCGAATTTCTGACACTCACCATTAAAACCATCGTGTCGACTTTTTTGATTTTAATTACGGCTGAATTTTTACCAAAAGTGCTTTTCAGGATCAACTCCAATGCCATTATGAATTTCTTTATCGTTCCTGTCAAGTTATTTTACTGGTTGTTTTATCCGTTTATTCATTTCCTTATCGGTATATCGGAGTTTGTTCTCAAACACATTTTCAGGCTTAAACTTGTGGTTCAGAATTATTCGTTCAGCCATGCCGACCTGGATAATTACCTGAGAGAATTTTCGCCCGATCGCAAAGAAGAAGGCGAGGTGATACAGGAAATACAGATGCTGCAAAATGCGATCGATTTCAGGAATGTGAAGATACGCGAATGCATGATCCCCAGAACGGAAATTATAGCCCTCGAACAAAGTGAAAAAATCGGTTTACTACGGAAAATGTTCATGGATTCAGGTCATTCAAAAATCCTAATATATCAGGATTCAATCGATAATATAATCGGCTTCGCGCATACATCGGATATGTTTAAAAATCCGCGTGACATCAAATCGGTTTGTCATACGCTTCCGATCGTCACGGAAACCATGCTTGCAAGCAACGTGCTCACCATGTTTATCAATGAACATAAAACCATTGCTGTAGTTGTGGATGAATTCGGGGGGACTTCAGGCGTAGTGACAATGGAGGATATCATCGAAGAAATTTTCGGAGAGATTGAAGATGAGTACGATGTTGAAAATCTTGTAGAAAAGCAACTGAACGATCATGAGTTCATCTTTTCCGCCCGCCTCGAAATCGATTACCTGAATGAAAAATATGCCCTTGAGCTTCCCGAATCGGAAGATTATGAAACACTAGGCGGATTGATTATCAACCTGCACCAAAGCATTCCACATGTGAATGAGGAATTCAATTTTCAGCACTTTACCTTTATCATCAACCAGGCATCCAAAAACAGGATTGACCAGGTTCATCTGATCATTGAACCAAAAAACAACTGAATCTGATTTTTATTGCCATCGCCGTGATAATCAGGCTTAATTTATTTATAAAAACTATTTTCTTTTGATTTAGTTATTGTACATTTGCAACCTGTTTTTAAAAAAAGGAATTTATGGCGCTAATCGGCACAATCAGAAAGCAATCAGGATTATTAATAATCATCATTGGAGTTGCTCTTGCAGCCTTTGTTTTGGGCGATTTTCTTAAACCCCGCTCAGGACGAAAAGTAGTAAATATTGCGGAGGTATTAGGCGAAGATATTACTTACAATCAGTTTGATACTCGGTATCAGCAAAACCTTGATGCACAGAAACGAAATCAGAAAAAGGAGAATTTAAGCTCAGATGATTTATTTCGGATAAGACAACAGACCTACGATCAGATGGTACAGGAAATTGTGATGGACAACCAATACAACAAGCTCGGACTTGTTGTTTCTGCTGATGAACTTTTCGATCAATTGCAGGGTGAAGATCCCCATCCTTATATTTTACAATATTTTAAAGATCCCAATACGCAGAAATACGATCCGGAACTGGTACGGAATTATATCAAACAACTCGACCAGATGGACCAGACTTCGCGCGACCAGTGGAATCTGTTTGTGCAGGCCATAAAAGAAGACAGAATCAGGACAAAATATAAAGATTTGATCTCAAAGGCCTATTTCATGCCTGACAAGTTCCTTACCATGGATTTCGATGACCGAAAGACGGATGCTGAAGTCAGGCTGACCGGCGCACGCTATAGTTCAATACCCGATAGTGCAGTAACGGTTACTGATAAAGATTTTGAAAAATATTACGAAGAGTATAAATATAACTACAAGCAAGACGCCTCTCGAGACATCGATTATGTGATATTTGATGTAAAACCTTCGCCAAAAGACAGGTCGAACATCCAAAAGCAGGTTTTTGAAGTTTTCAGTGATTTTAAAAAGGCTGACAATATACCGTTGTTTGTAAATGGCGAATCGGACACGCGATATGACAGTACCTTTAAAAAAACGGGTGAACTACCCGTACGCATCGATTCCATCATGTTCCATTCTCCGGTCGGTACGTTTGTTGATCCGTATATCGACAACAATGCCTGGCATATGGCTAAACTGGTAGATGTACAGATGCGCCCCGATTCGATGAAAGCAACACATGTGCTAATAGCATACAAAGGTGCCCGTGGTGCGGGAGAAGATGTCAAGCGGTCAAAAGAGGATGCAAAAATACTTGCCGACAGCTTGTTGACTGTTTTAAAACAAAACCCGAACACAATTGAGGATATTGCAAAAAAAATGTCAGATGATCCATCAGCAGAGAAAAATTCAGGTGATCTCGGATGGTTTGCCGACGGTTCAATGGTTTATCCATTCAATCAGGCGGTGCTAACTCATAATATCGGTGACATTACAATGGCAGAATCACCCTTCGGTTTTCATATTATCAAAGTGACCGGTAAAAAAGATTTGGAGAAAAAAGTGAGGGTAGCAATGATCGACATCGGCATCAACCCAAGCCAGGAGACATTCCAGGACGTTTTTGCCATAGCGAGTGAATTTCAGGGGAAAGCGGTGAACCAGGAAGCATTTGATACGGTTGCGACCAAAATGGGTGTTGTAAAACGTTCGGCTCCGAATCTTCAGCAAATGAGCGACCGGATTGCCGGTCTCGACAATCCACGCCAAATCGTACAATGGGTTTTCAATGATGACACGAAAGTAGGAACCGTTTCGCATGTGTTTACACTTGAAGATAAGTATGTGGTAGCGATCCTTACTAAAATCAAGGAAAAAGGAATTCCGGAATTGGATGAAATAAAAGATAATCTCAAGCCACTTGTTGCCAAAGAATTAAAAGGTGACATGATGGTCCAGAAACTGAAGGATGCAGTGAAAGCGACACCAGACCTTTACAGAGTAGCTGTCCAGTTTGAATCCAAAGTGGATACGGTGAAAAACCTGAATTTCGATACCCGAAACATTTCAGGTTATGGTAACGAACCCAACGTGATCGCAAAAGCATTTACTCTTCCGTTGCATCAGCTTTCTGATCCGATAAAAGGCAATAACGCCGCTTTTCTAATTATTGTCGACAATGTTATAAAACCTGATACTACGGAGAATAAAAAGATGTTCGAACGACAGCTTCTTATGAATTTCCAATCGAAAGTTAGCAATAATGGTTTTATGAGTGTTCTGGAAGATAATGCCGATATTGTTGACAACCGGGTAAGTTTTTATTAAAAAATACAGAGGATTAAAATACAAGAGGCTGTCCAAAAAAGTATTGGACAGCCTCTTTTTGTTTGTTGCCTTCCCGAAGCGAAATTTCTTTTTATTCGATGCAAGCATCGGAATATTAGACTCATTTATCCCGATACGCGGAATTTATCCCACCTATGCTGGGCTATCAGGATCATTCTATTTGGTCATGAGATCACTTCATTAAGCTCGTTCAACATTCAAATTTCCCTGGGGGAGTCCTTTGAACAGTGCATTCTGTTTTTGAAATTTGTGTTTCACAAATAAATTTAGCCCACGGTTTAAGCCGTGGGCTAATAAATATCAATCGATTAAAGGCATCACCGGGATGTCCGGCTTCCCTATTCTGTCCGGATACCCAACTCCGCCACCTGCATCACTTCTTTTGTATCCTCATTGATCACGTATGCAATGATATTGCAGTTAGCCGCAACCCAATCCGTGTTGATTGCATAAAAGTAGGATTTCTGGTAAGTCTGCCCCGATTGAACAGTACCGTCAGCAGAGATATATTCACCGTACGTACCATTTACTGATCCGCGAAGTATGTTGCGTTGTTCATAATCCAACCAATCGGGACTTGGGCCGACATCCGGATTGTTGTTTTTTTGGGGAGCAATGATATGGTCTTCGGCAATATAAACAACCAGTCTGTATTTACCCTCAGCCTGACTAATAAAAGTCGAATTAATATCGATTTTGACAGAATTATTAAAATCGGCAAAAAAACTGTTTTTCATTTTCATTTCAACCAGGTTTGGTTTTGCCATTTCCTGTTGAATTGCTGTAAACCAATCGCCAAAATTCAAAATAAGTGTACCGTTATATTGTACCCTGTCAATTAAACCGGTTGGGTTGGCAAAGATCGAAAAGTCGGCAAACAGTTCATCGGATGCAGGACAGGTAAAATCAGCCGTATAGTAACCTGTTTCATCGGGAATGGCATAATACCCGGAATGAATGCTGTATATGATGAGCCTGTGATTGCTTTCTTCTGCCCATTTATGTGCTTCGATTGATGCTTCAGCACAATTTACACATTTATGACCTGTAAAATCTTCGAGCAATACGTTCTTTTGGGTCACTACCACAGAGTCGCTTAAAGTATCTCCCAAATTTATTGGGATATTTTGTACATCCTTTTTAAGTGGTTCATTGATTTTCTCACAGGCCGACCATGTCATGATAAGAATCCCTGCCAGAAATAAAAGATAAAATTTATTGCGTCTCATAAGATCGTTTCCTTTCAACAATTAAAATGAGCTGGTAATTGTCAGCGTTAAACCAGTTGAAGCCGGAACATAACGACAAACTCCTCCGACACATAACAAACCTTCCCGCTGTCTGCCATAGCGTAACGAAATCCGGTTTGTTTTTTGAGTGTACCCAAACGATACGTTGTAGTAATGAATTTGTTTTGCATCAATTTCATTTCCATAATTGTATTCGTCCTGCACCGAAAAGAACCAGGATGGGGAGATATTGTATTCGAATAAAAGAGCTGCCCAGTTGCCGTCGTCCTGCTTTGTCCATAAACCCTGGGCTTCCATTCTCAGTGAATTTTTTGATGTAAATTTATACGTGAGATCAACCACCCCGATATTGGCATAAACAATATTCTGATCGTCGTATACATTGTCTTCGATCACATGCAAATTGTAAACCTGGTTAAAATACCCGAAGCTGGCTTTGACTTTACTATTAAATTTCCGTGAAATCAGGATATTAAAGTCTTTATAATAAACCAGGTTTCCTTTGGAGAACAATTTGGAAGTGTATCCTTCAGTACCGGTTGAATCGATCGGAATGACAGAAGAAACGGGTGTTTTTTTAATTTCATTGGCAACGGAATAATTCAGCGAAATGTCGGTTCCGTATTTTCCTCCAAGGTGGGTCTTTTTCGGTATGTTAAAATTTACCTGTCCCTGCATCCCGAACTCGCCGTTTTTTTGTGTTGCATACGGATACATACTGGCAAAACTGTACAGGTGTTCTTTTGAAATGGCCGGAAGATAATTCACATCGAGCATCGGTGGATTTCCTGATTCGGTCAGTTTCGACTTAAATCCCATATTATTGATCCATTTTGTTGCCAAAAGTATCCCGAGACCTTTTGTCGAATAAGAAAGCGTGGAATAAACCGCCTGTCCTTCATTGTAAATATAGTTGTTGCCTTCGTTCGGATCATTGCTTTTACGAGCATATTCACCATACAGGTTAAACCCTCTGTAAGCCAGATTTACCCTGCCTGCCCAGCTTCCAACATTATGGGGAAGGTTGTATTCGTATGTTGTACGCTGAACCCAGAAAATGGTATCAGTTGATGGAACAGTGAAATAAGACGAATCGCGGCTAAACGATTTAACAGGTGGATTCTCGTATTTGCTTACAAAGCTTCCTCCAAGTGTAACTTTTAGCCTTGCGTCATTAATTTTCGGGAAAATATCATTCAGGTAAAAATCACCGTCGACTCCTTTTAGGATACCACGACTGTCTTTTTCATAAGGTTCCCAGAAATACCGTTGCACACCTACAATTCCTTTGAGCATGACGCCATTAACCGGCTCGAACCGGGCATCGAAACCGTAAATGTTATTATCGTAGCCGAGTGTCCATTCTTCCCAGCTTCGCAAAACCAGCCCACTGCCGAACTGCTCATAAAAATGTCCGGCGGTCATTTCGAGTGTACCAACTTTATAGCTTGCAAACCAGTAAGGAATACCGACACCTTCATATCGCGGATCGAAGCCCAGCATAGGATTCAAATAGCCTTCAAAACGAAGCCCGGCATTAAAATTACCGTTCGAATACAGAATATTCGCAAAGCCATTCATTCCGAATTTTTTAAAATTGAGGGTCGTGTCGGAAATACCCAGCTTTGAATCTTCACTATAATATTGGGCATCAACCTGCAGATTTCCTGATACCCTTCCACTGCTTAAAATATCCTGTGTATAAGAAAATACAGGTAAAAGCAGCAATAACGAAAGTACTTTTAATGATATGTAAATGGTTTTCAACGTTTGGGGAATTAATTATACAAGCCTGATTAATCGATTTTCTCTCCTTTGATAAGCTTTTTAACGACCTCGATATACTGGGTTTCGTCGCCTTCGAGGTAGCCAACATGTTGCCATACGATCTGACCGTTTCCGTCCACGATGAATGTGTGAGGAGGAACATTTACACCCATGGCTCGTTTAAAATCACCGTTTTCATCCAGTAATACTTCAAAGTCCCAACCTTTGCCATCTACAAGTGGCTTCACACTCTTGCTCGATCGCGCATTGTCGATCGAGATGGCATATAATTTTACACCGGTTTCATCCACCCAGTCATCGTATTCGTCATTAATTGCCGCATGTTCTTTCAGACATGGTTTACACCAGGTAGCCCAAAAGGTGATGATCACCGGTTTTCCATTGTTTGAAATATCGGAAGTGTTGAACGATTTTCCATCCATCGTTTTCAATTCAACCGAAGGAATTTTACCATAGGTTTTATTCCCTTCCTGTGAATATCCCGCTACGATGAACAAGGAAAAAATAATTGCTACGAAAATACTTTTCATCATTTTCAAATTAAAATTTTCTTTATGAACCAATTCGCGAGCCAAAATTAGAACTTCTGTTCAAATATCAAAAGTTTGGCTGATAATTTTATCCGAAGAAGATAACGATATAAATTTTGGTACCAAGACAATTTAGGCGAAAAATAAGTTGTATAAAAAAGGAACCCACGCGGGAAAGTTATATTGTCATATAAACTTCAAGAATTTTTGTCGCTGGCTTGGGATAAATAGTGACGATTTCAGTTGTAGCAGGCAATAAAATGGCTTCACTCAAAGTTACATTCGTCGTGATATTTTCCATTTCCAGTTCAAAGGCGCCTTCCACACATAAATAAATCACAAAAGAATCCATTTCTGAATAATCTTTTCGCATGGTGTTGTTCAGGTGAATAAGGTTGGTTGTGAAATAAGGACTTTCAACCAATTTTACCGTTTCGTTGATGTGATCATGGTAACGGATTTTATAATTATCATAAACATTAAAATCAAGGGCATCAAGGGCAAGATCCGTATGCAACTCGCGCATCATTCCGGCGCTGTCGATCCGATCCCAATCGTAAATCCGGTATGTAACATCAGAGGTCTGCTGAATTTCGGCTAACAATACACCCGGCCCCAGGGCATGTACCCTGCCCGATGGGATGTAAAGCACATCTCCTTTTTTAACTTTCTCGATATTTAAGATGGATTTGAGTGTTTTATTTTCCAAATGCTTTAAATACTCATCACGGCTGACCTTCCTGTTGAACCCGCAAATCAGTTCCGAATCAGGTTCAGCATCCAACACGTACCACATTTCTGTCTTCCCAAGGCTGTTGTGCCGTTTTAAAGCCAGTTCATCGTTCGGGTGTACTTGTATGGACAACCAATCATTGGCATCGATAAATTTAACGAGAATGGGAAATTCATTGCCGAATTTTTGGTAGATTTTATCTCCAATAAGGTCGCCTAAATAAACTTCAACCAGTTCATTCAACTCGTTACCGGCAAGTTTACCATTTTCTATAACTGACTGGTTGCCTTCAACACCTGACAAAACCCAGACTTCACCGCAGTTTGGCAAAGGTGAGAAATCATTTCCAAGCACCGTAGATATTTTCTGCCCGCCCCAGATTTTATCTTTATAAATCGGCTTAAACTTCAATGGATATAGCATATTCATCATTTTTTCTCATTAAAATTATTAAAGTGAATATGCTGCCAAAATTACGACTTTTCAGTCGTAACAAGTAGAAGCTATGAGGCGAAAGAATTTTACCGGGCAAAATTTAGCTGGTACGAGCTTCTTTATTCAGACTAATTTTGCTTGATTGTCCAGATTTCCTGAGAAGATATTTTGAAGGCGACGACTCCTTGATTTTTTGTATAGTAAATTTCAAATGGACGGCGTTCCTGTTTCCAGTAATAAACACTGTCGAACTCAATATTGTTGAGCTTCAGATGGGCTTTGAATTTATAGTTCTCACCTTTGTCGCTGTTATCCGATTCATACAAAACAATCTTCATTTCATTTTTATAATATTCACCATCTCCAACGGCAACTTTTAAAATATCACAGTCACCCAACTCATTTTTATCCCTTTCCAGATAATACCTGATAAAGTAAGGGGTGGCCGGGGAGGTGAATTCAAGTTTCTGGCGCTCAAATTCAGCATAATAGTCCTCCTGGGACCTAAAAAACCCGCTTTCATCGGTCATATACCTGACGGTTTCATAATAGATTTGTTTATGATCACTTGTGAAAGTCATTTCGCTTGTATCGTATTCAAAAGTGAGGCTCTCAAGTCCGGTGAAAGGGATCCATTCCCTGGAATAACTACTCAAATACTCGGGATCGGTGCTCACAGACTTAGGCCCGCATGAGGATAGCTGTATAAATAAAAGAATTGATATAGGGAGGCCCCAGTAACTTTTGTATCGCATATTTCTTTTGTTAAATCCTTTAAATGTGATTATTCTACGTGATTTCGGCTTTAAAAGTTCCGTAAATTTTGAATGTTTAGTGGAATTACAATTCTGTTTGACCAGGAAGTTGTGATAAGTGAAATTTTCGCCGTCTTATAAT